>JANNNO010000428.1:0-4443 GCA_031398585.1 Myxococcales bacterium
GAGGACCAGGGCCCGCAATGCGCTCGCACCTGCGGCGTGCAGGATCACACTGCCGCCAAGACCGATCGTTGCGAGCGTCGCTTGCTGAGGTGGCTGGGTGCCGCTCCAGAGCGCGAGCGCCGCCACGGCCAACAGCGAAACGAAGCGCAACAGCGCGTTTTCGCGCGGCAAGCTGGCCAGCGCCCGCAACGCGCGTTCGGCGTCGGCAGCGGGAATGGTCGCCTTGCGCCGGCGCGCCTCGATCACCGAGCGCACCGGTGCCAGAGCGTCCTGCACGCGCACGAACGAGGCCAACCAGAGCGCGCCCGCCAGCGTGAGCACGGCGGGACCGGCAGCCGGGCGGAGGGCGAGAGCTTCCGCGCACGTCCAAAGTGGCACCATCACCCACGCCACTTCGGCGGCAGTCAGGGCAAGCTCTGTCCCCCCAAGTCGTCCCGGGGAGTCGAGCAGCGTAGGGGAGACAGGAGACGTAGTCGATCCGTCGGCCGTCCCGCGCGGGGTCGTTTGCGACTTCAGCGACATCCAGCGCCGGATGATAGGACGAGACGCCAAACCTCGGGCTATGATTAGGCCCCTATGAGTTGGGAAACCATCCGAGGCCTGCTTCGCGACGAGTGGGTCATCCTCAGCCTCCTGCTCCTGTGGTCGCTGGCAGGGCTGACCATCATCTGTGAGCGGGTCTACGCGTTGTGGAACGTGTTGCCGCGCGCAGAGGCATTCAAAAACAAGGTCATTGCTGCCATCGAGAGCGGTGACATCGCCAAGGCGAACGCGCTTTGCGAGACGGCGAGCGAGCCGATCGCCGACGTGTTCGAGCGGGGCCTGAAGGTCTTCCGCAAGATCCCGCAGAAGGTGACCGAGTCGGTCGCTTCGCAGCGGACGATCGTGATCGGCGGCTTCAAACGCTATTTGTGGGCGCTCGGCACGGTCGGATCGTCAGCGCCGTTCGTCGGCCTCTTTGGAACCGTCGTCGGCATCTTGAAGGCGTTCCAGTCGATGTCGCTGGCGGGTGCCGGCGGCTTCAAGGTCGTTTCACAAGGCATCGCGGCTGCGCTCGTGGCCACCGCCGCCGGCCTCCTGGTCGCCATCTACGCGATCATCGCCTACAACTACTTCGTGGCCCGGGTGAACAACATCGCCGCGCAGTACAAGCTGTTCTGCGAGGAGTTCCTGCTCGCGTTGTCGCAGTACGGACCGGTTAAGCCCGGCGCCGTGGCTCCGACCGTCAACGGTGGCGAAGTGGCTCCCGCCAGCGCGCCGGTCTGAGGGCCTACCATGGGGATGGGAGTCAATCTCGAGGATTCGGCCGCGTCGAGCGACGATGGCGAGAGCTCGGAATCGATCGTTGCCGAGATCAACATCACGCCGCTGACCGACGTCTTCCTGGTGCTCCTCATCATCTTCATGGTGACGACCATCGCGGCGGGTGAATCGGAGAAGGCCGCGCGCGAAGGCGTGAAGGTCGCGCTCCCCAAGGCTGACTCTTCGGGCCCAGTCACGACGAAACGTGCGGTCCCCATCCTGACGATCACGAAAGACGCCAAGCTCTTCGTGTTCACCAAGGAGGTCGCCCCCGACAAGCTCGAAGAGGAGCTGAAAAAGGCGATCGCAGAGAGCGGTCAGGACACCCTGCTCATCCGCGGTGACGAGAAGGTCGCGCTCGGGTCAGCTGTGAACGTGATGTCGGCGGCCAAGCGGGCCGGCGCCAAATCGATCAGCATCCTGACGCAGCCGGGCAAGTAGCGCGAGCGCGCGCACGATCGCCACACACTCAGATCGACGCGGGACAAAACCGCCTCACGTTTGGCTGCTGAACACGGCTCTCGAAGGGACGACAGTCGGTTGGGGCCGAGCGAATCCCCGGGTTTCCAGTCTGTTTCGTGGCTTTCCTCGCACGGTGGGAAGTTGGGCACGGGCTCTGCAGAGACCGGCGGGCACGATGCCGGCGTCGAGCTGGCAGTCCCGAATCCCACAAGGAGACACCCATGAAGCTGACCCGCACCCTCGTTCTCTCGCTCGCCTTCCTCGCCCCCGCCGCGGCCGCTTCGGCCGATGACAAGGCCGCCGCTGCTCCTGCGGCCGCCGCCGCTCCTGCCGCCGAGGCGCCTGCCGCCGAAGGCGACAAGAAGGCGAAGAAGTCCAAGAAGGCGAAGAAGGAAGAGAAGAAGGAGGGCGAGGCCGCCGCTGCAGCTCCTGCCGCCGCTCCTGCCGCCGCTCCTGCCGCTGAAGGCGAGAAGAAGGCCAAGTAACACGGCCCCTGGGATCTTCGATCCCACTGGTCGAAGGACCCCCGGAGGGCAACTTCCGGGGGTTTTTCTTTTTCGAAACGTAGATGCAGCGCCCTTGCCGAGGCGGCGCCGCCAACGATGGCCGCATGACGTAGGATCGAGGGTTCATGACCATCCGGACCAAGGTCTGGCTGCTGGTGGCCTCCAGCGTCGCCGTGATCGCGGGAGCGACGCAGTTTCTGCACCTCTACGGCTTTCGCCGAGAGATGACTTTGCAGAACAAAGAGGCTGCGCACGCGGTCGCCAAAGAGGTCGCAGACGCGCTGGCCGCGCTCGACGCCAATGCCGTCGACCACGATCTGGCCCACGTGCTGACGACCTATGGGGTCCGTTATGCCCGCATTCAGCGGAGCGAGCTGCACGTCGAGCGCGAAGATCGAGGGTCGGCGTTGTCGATCGTGGCGCCGCGGGGCGATCAGCTGGAGATCCGGCGCCTGGGTCCCGCTTACCGGCTGCGCGAGCATGGATTTTCGCGCGAGGATACCGGCGCCAACAGCTACGAGGTTCAGGAGCTGGTGGATCTGCAGGGGCCGTGGACCGCGACCTTGCGCGTGCACTGGAGCTTGGTCGGCGTCGAACAGGCGCTGCGCGAGTCGGAGTTCTGGGGCTACACGATGGGGGCAGCGCAGCTGGTGGCGCTCGTGCTTCTGCTCGGCTTTCTCGTCGACCGCACGGTGATGGTGCGCCTCGATGCGCTCGGGCGCGCCATGCGCGATGTGGAACGCGGCAACCTCGCGCGACGGGTGCAGGCTTCAGGTGACGATGAGGTGGCGCGCCTCTCGCAAGGCTTCAACCGCATGTTGGATCAGCTGTCGGCAGCCGACTCGGAGATCCGTGCGTTCAATCAGCGGCTCGGGCAAGAGGTCGACGCCGCGACCCGGAACCTGTCGCAGAAGAACATCGCTCTGGCGCAGCTCAATCGGCTGCTCGACGATCTTCGTCGCGACAACGCCTCGCGCGTGCGGCTGGCGTCGCTGGGGCAGCTGGCTGCGCAGCTGGCGCACGAGATCGGCACACCGCTGTCGTCGGTCTCCGGACATTTGCAGCTCGCGCTCTTGCAGCGGGATCTGCCGCCGGGGCTGCGCGATCGCCTCGAGGTGGCGGTGCGCGAGATCGGCCGCATCGGGCGGATCGTGCGCGACTACCTCGACTCGACCCGTTCCCTCGAACCCGAACGCAAGCCGAGCTCGCTGGGGCAGATCATGGCCGAGGCGGTGGAGATCACGGGTGGGTTGGAACGGGCGGTGCGCGCCCGGATCGATCTGGTCGTGGCGGACGATCCAGAAGATTTCGTCACCGATCCGGGGCTGTTGCGCCAGATCGTGATTAACCTTTTGACCAACGCGCTCGATGCCAGCGGCGACAGCGGCCGGGTCTCGGTGGACGCGAGGCTGTCGGAGCAGAGCGAGGGTAACCAAGTGCAGATACGCGTGACCGATACCGGAAGTGGCATCCCGCCGGACGATCTGCGGCGCATCTTCGAGCCGTTTTACACAACCAAGGGCCGCGGCAAAGGGACCGGGCTCGGCCTCGCGATCTGTCGCGAGCTGGTGGCGGCGCTGTCGGGACACATCGAGGTGCAGAGCGAGCCGGGTAAGGGATCGTCGTTCACGGTACGGCTGCCTTTGCGAGCGCCGGTCGGGACCGAGGCGCGGCCGCTGCTGGCGGCAGGAGGAAGCGCGTGACCCGGGTTCTGGTCGCCGAGGACGACGCCGTCTCGCGGGATCTCTTGCAGGAGATTTTGCGTGGTGAGGGATTCGAGGTGGATGCGGTCGATGACGGTGCGGTGGCGATCACGCGCGCCACGCCAGGTTCGTACGATCTCGTGGTCTCGGATGTAAGGATGGATCGGGCGGATGGTTTTGCCGTTTTACGCGCCTTTTCGGAAAAATCGCCCGAGACGCCGGTCATCTTGATCACGGCGTTCGGCGACGTCACCGGGGCGATGGAGGCGATCGGCAAGGGCGCCTACGACTACGTGTCGAAGCCGTTCAACGTCGAGGAGCTGCGCCTCACGGTGACGCGCGCGCTCGAGCGCAAGCGCCTGGCCGCGGAGAAACGCGCGGCCGGCACCCGCCCGGGCGAGACCCGGGTCGCGGAGATCGAGGGCAAGAGCCCGCGCATGCTCGAGGTTTACAAGCTGGTCGCGCGGGTC
>JANNNO010000476.1:0-7812 GCA_031398585.1 Myxococcales bacterium
GGACCAGGTGCTGGGCGTGCTGATTCGCCGTCGCATCGGCCTCGTCGACAAGGATCGCTTGGCCAAGTTCGCCGAGCCGGCGTTTCTCGGCGAGCGAGGGCAGGCGCTCACGGGCTGGAGGGGTGATCCCGAACGGGCGCCGTTGCAAGACCGCCTCGTCGCCGGCGAGCTGCCGTCGTTGGCGGCGCTGTCGGCCGTGACCGGCGAGCTCGATGACGATCTGATCGAGCTTCTCATCGCGGCTCGCCAGGCGGCGAAAAAGGCGCGCGACTTCGCGGCGGCCGATGGGGTTAGAGCCCACCTGCGCACGCGCGGCGTGATCATCGAGGACCTGCCGACCGGCATTCGCTGGAAGTCGGCGTAGCGGGAACGATCAACAGCGGCGGCGACGAATCGCCCTGAGGGCAAGGCGCCGCCTGGTTTGTGACCGCGAGGCGCCCGCCGCCGGCGACGGCCCGCATCCGGGCTCGTCGCGGGGGTGACACGTTCTTGCGGGCGATGTGGCCGGGCTGGGGTTAGACCAGCCGCACCTCGATCGCCTCGATCCGCAGCGGTTGATCCAAGGTGCCGGCGATCTCGGCGCCCCGGCGCCACGGCGTCCAGCCGACGTTCTGAAGGTAGACGCGGTACTCGATGTTGGTGACGTCCGGCGGGAAGCTCTGCAGCCAGACCTTCACGGCTTGAAGGCGACGATGCTCCCCGGTCGAACCCGCTGCCTTGCCGTTGCATTCGGGCGGCCGCCAGCCGTGGTCCTGGACGTACGGCTGATAGCAGATCGACAGGCCCGGGCGATTCGACCAGATCTGCACCGCTTCGACGCGACGGCCTTCTCCAATCGCGCCGGCGGTGGCGCCGTTGATCTTGGCGCGCATCCATCCGTGATCCTGCATGTGCGCGCGGTAACCGACGGTTTGGGTCTGAAGCGCGTCGCTCATGGCTTCGATGTCGTCACGGTAGCGGACGGCGTCGCCGTAGAAGTCGGTGCCACTGTTCTCGAAGTACCCGCTGGTGATGCGGACGATGGCGCCCCCATCCGCCAACCCGCCGATGAAGTGCGGTCCGCCGGAATCCCCGGGCGCCAGGAAGTCGGTGGTGTTGCGCCAGTCGCTCTTGCTGGCGTCGAAGAAGTAGCTGCGGAACATGCGGTCGACGGCTTTGCAGTTCTTGGCCCGGCTCTCGGTGCAGCCGTAACCGACCGCCGTGATCTCGGTTTGGCTCGGCAGGGAATAGGCGATCCGGCCGAGCGCCGTCCCCGTCGGCACGGGCGCTTGCAGCCGCCCAACCGCGATGTCCCGGTCGCCCAAGTCGTTTCCAAAAGAGTACGTGTCGGCGACCGGTAGATCCCCGAGCGTGACGTGTTTGAGGTTCCCGCCCGGCGCGAATTCTTTGTAGTTCACGCAATGGGCCGCGGTCACGAAGGTCCGCGCCGAGATGAGAGTTGCGGTGCAATCCTGGCCAAACGTCGTCTCGAGGAGGACGACCTCAGGACGATCCGTCGCCGTCTTCGTGCCCGAAATGATCTCCTGCGACGTCTCGTCTGCGATCTCCTCCGTCGGCGCGCAGGCCCCAGCGCTGAGCAGGCCGCCGAGAACGACGGCTTGGTGCAGATGTCCGGTGAGTGTCTTCGTCCTGTTCGTGATCTTGGCGAAACTACCGATTCGTTTCATGGTCTCGCTCCTTCTTGGAGGCATCAGTGCC
Source organism: Myxococcales bacterium (assembly GCA_031398585.1). Taxonomy (GTDB): domain Bacteria; phylum Myxococcota_A; class Polyangia; order Fen-1088; family Fen-1088; genus JANNNO01. The sequence continues at coordinate 1,699 of JANNNO010000476.1, forward strand.
CCGTCGAGCGAGGGTCGCTTGCGCGGCTGTTGCGGATAGCGCCCGTAGCCCGACGCGCGCGAGTTGTGATGAGCCGCACAGCCGGCGCAGTCGGCCGCCGGATCTCAGGTCGCGTTCACGCGAATCTCGGTCTTCACGGAGTTCGCGATGAAGCACTGGTGGTGAGCGCCGTCGTGCAGCTTGGTGAGCTCTTCGGCGCTCGGTTGCTTGCCCTCGTAGCCGACGCGCGGGTTGAGCGTCACCTCGCTCATCCAGTAGGTCCCGTCGGCGCTCTTGCTGAGCTTGCCCACGGCTTGGTCTTCATACGACGTGACGACGAAGCCGGCCCGGTAGGCCAGAAAGAGGAACGTGAGCATGTGGCAGCTCGACAGCGAAGCCACGAAGGCTTCCTCCGGATCGATCGCCGCCGGATCCGACAGCGGCGGCGGTACGACCGACGGCGACGCGGATCCGGCGATCGTCAGCCCGCCATCGAAGCTCCACGTGTGCGCGCGCGAGAACTTCCCCTTTGCCACCACCGCCGCATCGCCACTCCACTTCACCGTCGCCTTGTGCTCGGACATGCTCGTCTCCTCCGCATCGTTCGGCAAAACGCCGAACCAGCGCAACCATGCCACCCGCGATGGGTGGGCGCAAAACCCCAGGAGCTACGACATGAGGCACACGGCGCCAGGTCACGGGGGCGCGGCGATCTCAAGGCACGAACTCGGGCCGCTGTCGTCGACGCTGGTCGCGACCGACGCGCTCACAGCGTTAGCGGCGGGAGCGCCTCTGAGAAGGTTTCCCGGTTTTCTTGGATGAATCGCGCGGGGGTGCCGTTCGCTTCGGCGTCGGTTTCGGTCTGACTCGGCTACGAAGGGGAAATCGTTCAGGATGATCGATGGACTCGACCGCGAGATCGACGTCGAGAAGCGGCCAAAACAGGTGGTGTGGACTGGGCCGCTCGACCGCGGTGATTTGATGGACGCTTGCGTCCCGAAACCACGGAAACGTGTCGAATGGCAGGAAGAGCTCTCGATCGTCGAGAAGTACCCAGAAACCCTGCGGGGAAAGGTTGGTGACTTCAACTTCCGAAGTGAGCTTTCCACGCAGCGCGGATTTCATCGTCATTCTTCCTTACGAGCCGGAGGGCCGTCGCGATTTGGCGCGCACCCAATCCATGATTCTGTGCGAGCTCGATCTCTGGTTCCAGCCAGAACTTCGCCTCGCCATCGGCGTGTTGAACGTGGACGTGTGGCCGCGGCTCCTCCCGAGAGAAGAAGTAGAAGCGGTAACCACCCTCGCGGAGGACCGTGGGGCTCACGAGCACACCATAACGCGAGTCGTCTCGAAAACCGGGCGGCGGAAGTCCAGCACCACGGCGCCGGGGGGCACGGCACAATTCAATTGCCGGCGGCGGCGTCGGGGGAGGCGGCGGCTTGGCAGGAGCGGATGCCCATCACGGCGGGGCCGCAGGTCAGGTTGTTGTTGCAGGTGAAGGCGCCGCTGTCGTTGCGGCAGCAGGGCTCACCCGCCTTGCCGCACGCGCGGCAGGTGCCGTCGCCAGGGCCGTCGTCGATGCAACGGAGGCTCGCCGTGGCGCAGCTCTGGTTGGGGCAGCAGGGGCCGCCGGCGCGCCCGCACGCTTGACACATGCCGGGCATGCCGTTGTCGGCGCCTGCGCAGGCAAGGCCGCTGGCGCAGTTCTCGCCTTCGCAACATTCGGCGCCGGCCCGCTGGCCGCAGCGGCTGCAGGTGCCGGGGCCCTGCCCGGGATCGTCGCAGCCGAGTCCCATGGAGCAGGTGCTACCGGGACAACAGGCCTGGCCCATACCGCCGCAGGCCACGCAGCGATCTGGCATACCGGCGGCGCCGTCCTCGCAACGAGCGCCGCTCTTGCATTCGTCATCGCCGGCGCAGCACGGCTGCCCGACGCCGCCACACATGCCGCAGGTGTCGGGTGTGCCGGTGTTGTTCACGCAGCCGAGCGGCGACGTGCAGGCGGATCCTGCGCAGCAGAGCTGTCCCATGGCGCCGCAGGCCTGGCAGGTGGACGGCGAGTTGCTGCCGACCGCGGGCGGTGTGCATCGCTGGCCCGCCTGGCAGACGTTGGCGCCGGCGCAACAGGGCTGACCGGCGCCGCCGCAGACGCCGCAGGTGTCGGGCCCCATCGAGTTGTCGATACAACCGAGCGCGCCCATGCAGGGCGTGGTGCCGACACAGCAGGCCTGGCCCATCTCGCCGCACGGTTTGCACGTGCCCCCACCGGCGGCTTCCACGCAGCGGCTGCCGGCTGCACAGCGTGTGGCAGCGGGGCCGTTGCAGCAGGCCTGGTCCATTCCGCCGCAGACGCCGCACATTCCCGGACCGCTCCCCGTGTCGGCGCAACCGAGCGGGGCTTCACACATCGAGTTGGCGCAACAGACGCCGCCCATCTTTCCGCAGGCGAGGCAGATGCCGGGGTTGCTGGCGGTGCCGCCGCCGGAACAGCGATGGCCAGGCGAGCACGCGGTCGCTTCGCCGCCGGCGCAGCAGGGCTGCGTGGTCCCTCCACAGGCGACGCATAGTTGTTGAACACAACGTTGGTTGGGGCCAGCGCAGTTCGAACAGTCGGGCGGTGGGGGAGGCGGGGGATCCGTGACCACCACGGGACCCGGCGCGCCCGAGCCGCCACCGCCGCCCGAGCCAGTCGCCCCACCTTCGCTCGACAGGCCGCCCGGATCGATCGGCTGCGCCTGCTTGCAGCCAGCGATCGTCGACAGCGCGGCGGCGAGCACGCTGACCAGGAGGTAGCGCCGTTCGCCGGCCCCATCTTTGGATACAACCAATCGGCTCCAGGACATACTTCCTCCTTCGGTCGATGAGCCTGAGGCGGGGCGAACCTCGAGCTCGAACGTCGCGATCGCGCCGGAGCGCAACCGCCAAACCAGCAAGCAATCTGGCCGAAGCGGCGGGAAAACGCGAGCGAGGAAGCGGCGCTTCTTTCCTGTGCGATGCGTCGGGAGTGGGCGAGCGGTGGGGGTGAGGGCAGGTCACTTCTTGACCGCGAGCCTTCCGCGGCCAGCCGCCGGCGCGCCCCCACCAAGGAACGACATGAAGCTCTTGCGGATCACTTCGCGCGGCCGTGGGCTGCAGACTCGGCGGCAGTTGTTGAAGGCTCTCGGCGTCTCGGCCCTCGCGACGCCCTTCGTGCCATCTCTCAATGGGTGGGCCCGCGCCGCGGACGCGATGCCGCGGCGGATGTTCCTGCTCTACTCGCCCCACGGTGTGGTGCCGCAGAACTACTGGCCGAGCGGCAACGAAACCAACTTCGCGTTTCCGGCCGGCAGCATTCTCGAGCCGCTCGCCGGTTTCAAGGATCGCATGCTCGTCTTCAAGGGGCTCAAGCGAGACACCCGCGGCCCGGGCGATCACGAGCGCTGCTTTTGCAACATGTGGACGGGCACCGCGCTCGCCCCCGGCACCCAGGAAGGCAACGGCCCCTCGATCGATCAGATCGTTGCCAAAGCAACTAAGCCGACCACCGACTTCGAGTCGCTGCAGTTCTCGGTGCAGCCGCACTACTCGAGTGACACCGACAGCACGTCGCGCGCGGGCCGCTCGGACGGCAACATGATCTACGCGGGGCCCAAGCAGCGCATCCCCTCCGAGTTCAACCCCTACAAGATGTTCGATCGGCTGTTTGCCGCCGGCGCTGCCACCCCCGGCGCGCCAGACCTCAACGCCGACAAGCTGCGCGCCAAGAAGAAGAGCGTGCTCGATTTCGTCATGGGCGAGCTCGGCGACCTGCAGACCCAGGTGGTCGGCAAGCAGGATCGCGTGAAGATCGACTCGCACCTCGAATCCGTGCGCGACGTCGAACGCCGCTTGCAGATGCCCGCGCAGACCTGTGGCGGCGTGACCAAACCCGACGGCTCGCTCAACCTCGACGTCAACGAGAACTTCCCCAAGATCATCGACGTCATGAATCGCCTCGCGATCATGGCTTTTTCCTGCGACCGCACCCGCATCGCCTCGATGCAGTACTCGCGCGGCTTCTCCCGCCACACGCACACCTGGCTGGGCCAGAAGGACTGGCACCACAGCATCTCCCACAACGCTGGCGCCACCAAGGCGCTGACCGACATGCAGCGCTGGTACATGGAGCGCTTCAAGGAGCTGCTCACCGGCCTGCAGGCCGTCGACGAAGGCGGCAAGCCGATGCTCGATCGCATGCTGGTCGTCTACGTCGCCGAGCTTTACACCCCCTGGAACCACGTCGCCGCGCCGTCAGTCTGCTGGACGGTGGGCAACGCCGGCGGTGCCATCCCCCGCACCAACCGTTACATCGACTACGGCGGCGGCCACGACCACAACCAGTTCCTCACCACCATGTGCCACGCCATGGGAGCCACCGCGGTCACCAAGGTCGGTGATCTTGGCGGCTCCGGCGTCCTTCCCGGCGTGCTCAGCTGATCTGGCCGATCGCCGGGCCTCTCGTGTGGGGACTCAGTCGATGACTGTGACGGACGTGCTGACGCCTGCGCCCCAGAAGGGGTAAGCGCCGTCGCGCATGACCAGCTCGCTCTTGCCGGTGCGCGGATCGATCAGGATGAACTCGCCGGTCTGCGAGAAGCCGAAGACGCGGTTGCCCCAAAAGCCGATGCCCCAGACTTTACGGAAGCCGGTGGGACCGATCACCGTCGCCTGACCTGTCTTGTGATCGAGCCGCGCCAGCAGATCGCTGCCGTCGCCCATGCCGTCGCCTCGCAACGTGATCAATGTCCCGTAGCTCTGCACCGACACGAGATCGCCGCTGGAACGCTGGCCGCCGCTGAGCGATCCGATTCGCTGCGACTCTCCCGTGACCGGGTTGACCTCGAGCATGCTGCCGTCGTTGCCAGTGGCCGCGAGGATCTCCGTTCCGTCGTCGCCGCGTATCCACGAAAGCCCGTTCATCTGGCTGCCGCCCTGCAGCGGCGCCACGACCTCGCACTCTGCCGTCGCGGTGTCGATGCGCAGAAGCTGGTTGAACGTGATGCCGGTCATCTTGCCGGCCTTGTCGATGGCGATGTCGGTGACGTCGCCGAAGAACTTGCGCGGCATCGTGCGGGTGACGAAGTTGCCGACGCGGGTGACGTGCAGATTGGCGGGATCGATGCGGAACAGATCGCTGCCGCTGTGAGCGTAGACGACCAGGCCACCTTCGGCGGCGGCAGGTGCGGCGTCCCCCGCTGGCGCGCCCGTGTCCCCGAGGGCAATGCCCGCCCCAGCGTCGATCGGCGGTGGCTCGATCGCCGGCGCGCCTCCCCGACCGCTCGGGCCGGACGGTCGTGTACTGTCGGTCGGCGTCGACACCCGCGGTGCCTGGCATCCCCCCGCAAGCACCCCCAGCATGATGGCCGACGCGACCGCGCCGCTGCTCCACCGCCTAGCTTCAGGACCGACGGGCGCTGGGGCGCTCGGCGCAAGCAAGCTGGTCATACGCATCCTCCGCGAGGTCATCCTACGCCCAGTCGGACCGCGGGGGAGGTCCGGCCGCAATGGTCACACGGAGGGTAAGTGACCCGTGTACTCTGGCGCGAGTCTTGTATCGCGGCTTTTTCCTCTTCGGCCTGACCTACCTCCTCATCGCCGGGAGGCGCCTGCGCCTTTTGCCCCTGGACCGCCCAGCCGGGGCCTTGCTTGGTGCCGTGCTCGCCGTCTTGCTCGGGGTGCTGACGCCGCAGCAAGCCACCGCCGCCATCAACGGGGAGACCCTGCTCCTCCTTTTCGGGCTGATGGGCGTCGGCGCTTTCCTGGAGGAGGGCGGCGTTCTGGCGCGTTTCTCGGATCGTGTGGTCGTCTGGGCTGCGACCCCGGCACGGTTGATGGGCGTGCTCGTCTGGGGAAGCGGGGGGCTCGCCGCGCTGGTCACGAATGACGCGGTCTGTGTGGTGCTGGCGCCGGTCGTGGTCGCCTGGATCGAACGTCACCGCCTGCCACCGCTGCCGTTTCTGATCGCGCTGGCCACCGCCGCCAACACCGGAAGCGTGGCCACTCTCGTCGGCAATCCGCAGAATATGCTCTGCTCGGTCCTCGGCGGTCTCGACTACCGCACCTACGCGACCCACGTTCTGCCGGTGGCCGTGGCCTCCCTCCTCGTCAACCACGGCC
>JANNNO010000482.1:0-5703 GCA_031398585.1 Myxococcales bacterium
AGGCTTCGGGCGGCACGCCCAGCGAATTTGCGGGCCGCCCCCACCGGATCTTGTATAACTCCCCCCGCCTCGAGGCCGTTCGCGGTCAAGAGGTGCTCGGGGCGTAGCGCAGCTGGTAGCGCGCCGGTTTTGGGAGCCGGATGTCGCAGGTTCGAATCCTGTCGCCCCGACCCGTATTTTTCTTAGTTTCCAGCTACTTGCTGATCTGGTGCCGGATCCGTTTGCACCAGGTTTGCACGGCCATCCGCGGTGGTGGCCTCGAGCGCGGCGATGAACTCCCGCCCGCCCCCCGGTGCCAGGTGGACGTATCGCTGCGTGGTCACGATGCTGGAGTGCCCGAGCCAGACCTGCACCTGGCGAAGCGGCACCCCCGCCATTGCCAGCTGACTTCCGAAGGAGTGACGGAGGTCGTGCCACCGTACCCTGCGAAGGCCCGCCGCTTTGCACGCGGCCCGGAGGGTCGCGAACAGTTGCCGCAGAGTCAGCGGCCTTCCGTCCGGCCGGCAGAACACCAGCTTGGACCGAAGGTGGCGATGGCTCTTCAGCATTTTGATCAGCTCGTCACTGAGAGGCACCCGCCGTTTCCTTCCCCGACTTCGTTGGGACCACCACCCCCAATGCCATCGACCGCCGAGGCACGACCTGCTTGTTGGCCAGGTCGAGATCCCCCCACTCCAGCGCCAGCTGCTCGCCCGCCCCTGCCCCCGTTCGTAGCGCGAAGAGAAGGAGCGTGCGCTTCTCCGGATCGAGCTCGGCGGCGAGTGCGGCGCGGCCTTCGAGGTATCGGTCTAACACGGCCCGCGCGACGCGAACGAGACCGCGGCGGCCGAGGCGCATGGCGCGCAGCTCGCCGCGCGCGATGATCTCGCGGACGGTCTTTTGATCGACCCGGAGGAGGGCGGCGATCTCAGGGACCTTGAGAACGGCGAGACCAGGTGACGTCGAATCTGATCCCGCAAGCCTTTCCGGGCGCGCTGATGATTCTCGATGAAGGGCGGCGTGCGAAGCGGCCATGAACGACCGATCGGGGTGAACGCCGGAGAAGTTTCCGAGCGGCGGGGCAGTCCGTCGGCCGCATGATCGGTGCGTCGACTCCTTCGTGGCGGGAGCGGCGGGGCACTCGGGCGAAAGCTTGGACTCGGCCCCGCTTATCAAAGGAAGAGCATGTAAACTTTGATATAGTGTCTCTTGGAAGCTTGCCTGCCGTCATGCCTCACTTCGAAAAACGAAGCTGGACCGGTGACTTGGCCGCTTATGGCGGACGTCGTGCCCGCGCGTCATACACCTTCCAGGCCTTCGTCCCGGACCGCATCGCGGAGCTTGATCTGTCCCTACAGGGGGAGTTCCTCGGCGTCCTGTCGGAGGCGGAGAGGGCAGTGGATGCCCTCAACCGGGACCCGCCTCTGCTCGAGGATCTGGAGACGCTGGCCCGGCAGCTTCTGAGAGCAGAGTCGGTGGGCTCCTCACGGATCGAGGGCCTGGTCCTCTCCCACCGGCGGCTGGCTCGCGCCGCTTTCGGTGCGGCCGAGCCTGACCTGACCGCTGAGTCCGTGCTGGGAAACATCCGGGCCATGGACCGCGCGATCCTGCTGGCGCAGAATGCCAGTGCCCTGTCCGTCTCCGATATCCAGGCCATTCATCGAGAACTGCTCGCCTCCACGCGCGACGCCGCCCACGGCGGCATCATCCGGGCCGTCCAGAACTGGATTGGTGGCCACTCCGACGGTCCGAAGGATGCCGAGTTCGTGCCACCACCGCCCGAGCATGTGCCCGGGCTTCTGGAAGACCTGTGCGCCTTCGCCAACAGGGACGATCTGCCCGCGGTCGTCCAGGCGGCGATCGCGCATGCGCAGTTCGAGACGATTCACCCCTTCGCTGATGGCAACGGACGCGTGGGCCGGTGCTTGATCCACGTGCTTCTCCGGCGTCGCGGCCTAGCAGAGCGGTACGTCCCCCCCGTAAGCCTCGTGCTCGGGGGTAACGCCAGGGCCTACATTGCCGGTCTCACGGACTATCGCCACGGTCGGATCTCCGAGTGGTGTGGTCTGTTCGCGGCCGCGACTCGCACCGCCGCTCTCGGGGCCAGGCGCTTCGCGGAAAAGATTCGCCTGCTTCAGAAGAGCTGGTTCGAGCAGTGCGATGCGCCCCGAGCCGATGCGGCGGCGACGAAGCTGATCGCGCGGCTTCCGGCGCAGCCGATAGTGGACGTCAAATCTGCCGAACGGCTGTGTGACTGCTCCAACCAGGCGGCGCGGCTCGCGCTGTTGCAGCTCGAGAAGGCCGGTGTGTTGCGTCGCCTGAACGTCGGAAGGCGGAACCGCGCCTGGGAGGCCGTGGGGGTGTTCGAGCTTCTCAACGACTTCGAGCGGGACCTGACGACCTCGCCTGACGCCCGTCAACCTGGCCGCCCGGTCCCATGATCGGTCACTAGCGCTCGATGTCCCTCGACCTCCGAAGCTCCGAGGCGAGCATCTCGTGGATCTGCCTGATCGTCGCTTGGGCGGCCACTACTCGCCGTACTGGCGGCGAAACCGATGATCGAGCTTGCCGGCCCCGAGATCCGCGCGAGGAGCAACCGGGTCTGGTTCCTCCTGGATAGGGCTGGCGCGCTGAGCCTGATCGCTACACCCCTGCAAGGCTCCAAGCCGTACGACGGGCCTGCCGACAGACGGCAGCCCCGCCGAAGGTGACCCCGGGCAGGTTCGAATCCTGTCGCCCCGACAAAGAAGAGACAGTCCGAGCGGCCTGACCGAGGGGCTTTCTTGCTCGCGCCCCGTGGCCTAGATTGGCCCCATGGAGATCGTGCTGGGCGCTGAAGAGATGGTGGTCAAGCTCGGCGTGCTCGAGAAGATCGCCTCGGTCAAGTTCACCGACATTCGTGTCCCTCGCAAGGACGTGGTGCGCGCTGAGGCGGCAGTTCCGGAGTCGAGTTGGCGGGAGTTGCGAATCCCTGGAACCTATTTCCCGGGATTGATCAAAGCGGGGTCCTACTCGACCCCGCGCGGTTTCGAGTTCTGGTACGTGACCAAGAAGCGATCGCCGATCAGCATCAACATCGCGAACCACACCTACGCCCGCCTGATCTTCGGGGCCGCAAACGTGGACGCAGACGCCATCAACCAGTGGGCGAAACCCGCCTGAGCGGCGCGCGATAAGCCCGATTCAGCGCGCCCCAGTCATTGCAAAATGCCGAGGCCGCGCAGATCGCGTTCGAGGGTCGGTTTGTCGCCGATGACGACGACGCTCTCCCTGCCGGCGCAAGGTTCGAGCAGCTCTCGGATCGCCGTGCGGGAGAGATCGGCGAGGCGGGTGGGGTACTCGTCCCAGACCGCGGGGGTGAATCCTTGGGCGTGGGCGTCGAGTAGGGCGTCCGCGGCACTCTCGGGAGCAGCGAAGCGCAAGTTGAAGGCGCGGCCGAGATCCCAGCGCTTCAGCATGAACGACCGGATGTCGGGGCCGGCGCTCGCGAGCTGAGCGAAGAACTTGAAGACGCGCGCGACGGCATCGGCCGCGCGTTTCGGATCGAGTGCGCCCGCGACCTCCAGGTGCGCGATGCCTCGCGGGCTGTACATCATGTTCACGTGAAAGCCGTAGGTAGCGCCCCAGCTCGCCCGCACCTGGTTGGCCTCGCGCTCGACGATCGATTCGAGCACCTCGTGCGCGGGCAAGCTTGCTTCGGTCACGGGGCGGAGGCGGCAAGCGATGCGGACCGAGGCCTGCTGCGGCCTTTCCGCCTGCACCACGGTGATTCGACGGCCTGGTTGTGAGGGAGCTGCGACCGTCACCAGGCCTGAAGCCGCTGCGGGCGGCTCCCGCCACAGACCAAGGTGAGCGGCGACGAGTTGACGGGCGTCCGCGGGCGGCAGATCGGTGGCGACGACCGCGAGGGTCTTGTCGGGCTGGAATTGGGCGCTCAGGACACGTTCGAATTCCTCCTCGTTCAGTGCCCGCAAAGCCGCACGGTCGCGATCGGATGGGCCGAAGGCGCGATCGGGATAAAGATGCGCCCAGAACTCGGCGCGTGCGATGACGGCCGGCTTCTTGGCGTTCTTCTCGCGGGCCTTGATGGCCGCGTCGGACTCGTGGCGCAGGCGTTCCACGGCGTCCCAGCGCAACCGCCGGCAGCGGACGCGATTGTTTGCTGCGGCCAATGCATTGGCGACGTTTCCGGAAAAGACCTGCACAGCGATTCGTGGGGCCAGGTCGGATACTTCGATCATGACCCGGCCGCCGACATCCCTCAGTCCATCCTCATATTCACAGTCGGTTCGTGAGTAGTTGAAGGCAAATGAGGCCGCTCCGTAAGGAGCGATGTGCACGTTCCCAAGCGGGAGCTGAATCGCGACGGCCGCGACCGCCGTATCCTTTGCCAACGGCACGAGGACCGTCTCGAGGCCATTGTCGAGACGGAAGCGCGGAAGTGTGCCGAGGCGCGGTCCCCGCACCATTTGAAGTATCTCGTCGCGTCCCATGCCGACGAGACTGGTGGCGTCCGCTCCGGCCAGTTCGTGCTTCACGGGACCTGCGGCATCGGTCGGATCACCACCGGGGGTCTCGGGCTCGACCAGCAGAGTGACGGCGCGTTCTCGGTTCACGGTTGCGTAGACGAAGCGACTCACTTCGATCGCATCGACGCTGCCTAGCTGCGAAAGCGTGTCGCGGTAGTAGCTCGCCTGGCCCGTGGCCGCGAGGTACTTCGAGACCGAGAGTGCCGTCGACAGCAGGTTGCTGCTACCTCGCATGAGGCTCGTGGCCGCGAATCCCGTCAGGACGTTGGTGTACTCCCTGGCCACGCTCGAGCCGCGCGCGTGCACGACGGAATCGAGCACGTCCTCACGAACCTTCTCGGGTTCGTCGTCATCGTCGAGGGGTATCTCAACGAAGAACAGCGAGCCGTGCTTGGACGAGATGAGAATCGGACGTACGGAACGCGTCCACGATTGAACGCCGAGCTGAATGGTCAGGGCGCTTTGACTGACGAGCAGGAAGGGATCGCCTGCGCGTGCGTCGGCAGGGGCGGGCCAAGCCACCAGGATTGAGCGATCGGGAACCGGCATTTTCAGGCGCGCCATCGTGGTGTCGGTAGGCGGCGGGGGCGGTGTCGGTGCCACGGCCTTGGGCGCCTGCGCTTGCGGCGTGGGAAGTGGACGCGGTGGTGGACCTTGCGTGGGCGCGTCTATGAGGGCCGCTGACCACGTCTCGACCAACCTCAGCACGGCCTCGGGTTGCACATCGCCCGCCACCACGATGGTGATGTTGTCCGGTCGGTAGTGACGGCCGACGAACGCGGTCGCGCTGCCCAACGACGTTTGTCCCAGCGGGGGACCGGGCGCCAGCGAACGCGCGAGAGCATGTCCGTTGGGAAACGCTCGCTGAAAGAGGTGGCTCATGATCCGCGGGTCGTGCTCGCGTTCGCGTTGCTCGTTGCGGACCACGTCTCGCTCGACGTCGAAGAGCTCCGGCGTCACCTCGGCCAAGGGGGCGGCGAGCCGGGCGCCTTCGATCGCCATCAGCTCTTCCAGTCGATCCCGATGCGCCAACTCGAAGTACGTCGTGCGATCGGGCTCGGTCGTCGCGTTGAAGCTGGCACCCGCGCGCTTGAGGCGATCGCCGACGGCACGATAGGCGAGGTGTTCCACGAGGTGGGCAAGCCCCTCCTGTCCGGCGGGATCGTCGGCGCTGCCCGCGCCAACCACCACGGCG
>JANNNO010000609.1:0-18015 GCA_031398585.1 Myxococcales bacterium
GAACACGAAGACCGCGGGCACCTTGAGCACGACGGCGAGGTTCATGGCCTCGAAGGTCGTGCCCTGGTTGCACGCGCCATCGCCCGAGAAAGCGATCGAGACCTTGCCCTTGCCGTCGAGCTTGGCGCTGATCGCGGCGCCGACCGCAAGCGGTGCGCCGGCGCCGACGATGCCGTTCGCGCCGAGCATTCCGATCGACACGTCGGCGATGTGCATCGATCCGCCCTTGCCTTTGCGCCCAGGGCGTGCGACGCAAGAACTTGAGGCTGCTGCCAACACTGGGATCGTTGGCAAAGCAATTGATCGGAATCCGCTGCGCCAGATCCGCCCAGCCGAAGTACGCGACCATTTCGTTCAACATCATCTCGAGTGTGATGCCGTGGAGGGGATTGCGCGCTTGCGGAGGGGTCATGACGGACGGCAACTTACCGCGGCTGAGCACGTCAGCGGGACACCCGGCCAGTTCCCCAGCTAAAGCGGCCCGGGGACCGCTCGCGCCAGCAGTCGCTTGGGCGCGGCGTGATTCATCAGCGTGCTCACCGTGACCAACTCGTAACCGCGCTTGCGCAGCCCGGAGATGATCTCGGGCAGCGCATCGGCGGTGCTGAGGTGTTTGTGATTCATGTGCATGACGACGATCGATCCGGGCGCGGCGCGGTTGAGCACCCAAGCGATCAATCGGTCCTTGGTGGCCCGTTTGCTGGGATCGCCCGACGCCAGATCGTATTGCACGGTGGTGAGCCCCAGCGAGGCCGCCACCCTCGCCACGCGCTCGTCGTATTCCACGAAGGGCGGACGAAAAAGACGCGGCTGCTTGCCGGTCAACGCCAGCAGCTCGAGCTGCGTGCGCCAGAGCTCTTCGCGCATCTCGGCTTCGCTCAGCTTGCGCATGTGCGGGTGGCTGAAGCTGTGATTTCCGATCTCGAAGAGCGGGTTCGTCCCCAGCGCCTTGACCTGCTCGGCCTGCACCTGCGCCCAGCGCCCGCCGACGAAGATGGTGGCCGGCACCCGCGCCGCAACCAGCGCATCGATCACGCGGCCGTCATAGGCTGATTCGCGCGTCGTGCAGGCATCGAAGGTCAAGGCAATGCGCTTGTGCTGGCGCGATCCGCTGATGATCACGTGCGGCGCGACCGGCGGCAGCGGCGTGGGGGCCTGCACGACGACAGGAGCGGGCACCACCGGCAACGCGGGGGCGGGCGGCGGTGCCGAGCAGGCAACGACGCAGGCGAGGACCACAGTCGCGATCGGGGGGCGCACGGGTACCCAGAGCAGAACACGAGCGGCCCTCCTTTTGCCAAGTCTGAAAAGAAGGGAGGACTACTTTTCTATCGCGATGTAGGAGACCTCCGACAGGTCACCCGTCATCACGAGTGGCGGGCGGCGGGGCTCCGCGGCAAGTGAACGCGGAACGTGGTTCTGTCCGGGGTCGATTCAACGTCGATGGTGCCGTGGTGGGCCGCCACGATCGCCTGGGCGATGTAGAGCCCAAGGCCGAGGTTCCGGTTCGCCCCGGTCTTGCCCTTCGCCGGATCCAGCTGGACGAACGGGCTGAAAATGTTCTTGAGGTCAGCTTTGGGTATGACGGCGCCTTGGTTTTCGACCGACAGCACGACGCTCTCGGGTGACCCGCGCAGCATGACTTTCACCGGCGCATTGGCCAGGCCGTGTTGAACCGCGTTGGCCAGCAGGTTCGAAAGCATCTGGGCGATTCGGCCACCATCCCATTGGCCGCGCAGCGGTTCGTCCGCCTGGAAGTCCACCATGACCTGCGGGTGAAAGGCGGCGATCTCGTCGGCCGTCTCCTGGCACAACAGCGACAGATCCAGCTCTCGATAGACGATGGGGATGCCACTTCCCAATCGCGTCCGGGTGAAATCGAGCAGATCGCTGATCATGCTGTTCATCCGGTTGCCGCTGTTCAGGATTCGCGACACGGTCTTGAGATGCGGCCAGTCTGGCGATTCCCGCCGGATCATGCTGGCGGCCGACATCATGATCGCCCCCAGCGGATTGCGCAGATCGTGACCGAGTACGCCTAAAAACAGGTCCTTGGCGTGGTCCACGTCCTGTGTGTACTTGGCCACCGATTCAGCCAGCAGCTGATCGATCGATTCGTTGAAGCGCGTAATCTCCGCCAGGCTCTCCGGAGTCCAGGCGTCCTTCTCTTTCGCCCACAGCCGCAACACGCTGGCGCGAAGCGCGCGGAACTCCGCCACCATCTGGCTGGGCGTATACCCGAGTGACGCGCGATCGCTTCCATGATCGTTGGCCGCCGACGGGGCGTCGAGGGGAGCATCGCCTCGGCCCTTGGACTTCTCCGCCTGCTCGTGCGGGGTCTGGGGCGTCTCGAGATCGAGCGCAATCGCTCGCAGCATGCCCACGATGTGGTCGCGTCTAGCCTCGATCGAGGCGTCTGGGAAATCGGTCAACGCAAAGGCCGCCCACTCAGCGACGATCTGCTTGGATTGCAGAGCCATGAACTGCGCGAGTCGCATCGGTGTCTCCCTGGTTTCGAATGGCACGACGCTCGGGCCTCGTCTCGCGTACCGGCAAGGGTACGTCCTGAATGATACGTGAGGCCGATGTGCGACCGTTCCCCGAAATCAGACAGCGGCTCGTTCAGCTGCTTGGTGATAAGCGCCGGGCCGGGATCCGAGCTCGCTTGGAAAACGAGTGAGTCCCCCGAGGACCAGGACCGACCGCAGGAGCACGACGTCAGTCGCGCGCGACCGCACCGGGCGTCTTGCCCATGATCGCCTTCAGCGCGCGCGTCATGTGCGATTGGTCCGCGTACCCCAACTCCAGCGCGACATCGATCGCCCGTTTCCCGCCCGCGAGTCGCTCGACCGCTCGGCAAGCGCGCTGGATCTGCTCCAACCTCTTCGCCGTGACGCCCGTCGCGTCGAGGAAGTGGCGCTGCACCGAGCGCGGGTGAATCGCCCGCGGACGCCCCTCCACCACGCCTTCGACGATCTCGTCGCGCACCAGCAGCTCCCTGCGGACCAGGCGATCGACCAGCCCCTCGGCGTTGTCGAAGGTCGGGATCTCGAGCTCGTCCCGGTTGAGCCAGAAGGTGCGCGGCGAGGGCGTAGGACGCAAGAGACCGCGATCGACCATGCGCTTGCCGGGCAGTTGAGGCATGAACACGCCCGGCTTGAACGAGATGCTCAGGTATTCGTCGCCAGCATCATAGGCCAGCTCGACAGGTCGTGTGATGAGCCCGGTTTGCAACAACTCGACCCGCCCCCCCACCCGCCGAACGACGATGTCCCAGCACCCATCGGGCGTGGTCTCACCCCGCCAATCGGCTTCGAAGCGCACGCGGGTGATTCGTTCGACGAGCGGCGAATCCGACGCTCGGACATCACGCACGACGGTCATGCGCGCCAGCATACGAGGTCGTAGGCCGGCGCGGCTGCAGGAAATGCTCAGGCGCGGCGGCGAAACTCGCGGAAAAATTCGCGAACGTCTTGGATCCAGTCTTGCGGCACGGTCATGACGGCGTAGTGACCGCCGTGGGAGTACTCGCTCCAGCGCACGATGTTGTTGCTGGCTTCTCCGTAGCGGCGGATGGCGATGTCACCGTCCTGGAACACGGCGACCGCGGTCGGCACGCCGGAGTTGGCCTTGGGTGCCCAGGCGCCCGCGTCGTGCGCATTTTCGTAATAGAGGCGGATGCTCGATGCGGCGGTATCGGTGAGCCAATAGATCATGAAGTTGGTCACGAACCGCTCGCCGACCTCCGCCGGATCCATCAGCTGGGTCATCCACGCCATCAGCCCGACGGGCGAGTCCGAGATTGCGTACGCCACCAGCTGCGGCTGATTGGACTGCAGGAGGTTGAAGCCGAACTTGACCTGCATGAACTCCTGCATCGTGGCCAGGCGCTTCTGTTCGGCCGGCGTGAAGGTGGCTGCGTCGGCCTCGCTGACGGGGCCCATCGGCATGAAGCCGACCGTCGCTGCATTGACGTGGATGCCGATGATCTTCCCCGGCGCCAGCCGCCCCATCTCTGGCCCGATGATCGCGCCCGCGTCCCCGCCTTGCACGGCGAACCGGTCGTAACCAAGGCGGCCCATCAATTCGATGAACGCGCGGCCGATGCGCACGTTGTTCCAGCCCGCGTCCTTGGTCGGCCCCGAAAAGCCCACGCCAGGAAGCGAAGGGATGATGACGTCGAACGCCTGCGCGCCTTCAGCACCGTGTTTCGCCGGCGCCGTCAGTGGTCCAACCTGGTCGAGGAATTCGATCACCGAGCCCGGCCAGCCGTGGATGAGCAGAAGCGGGATTGCGCCCGGCTCCTTCGATTTGACGTGGATGAAGTGGATGTTCTGCCCGTCGATCTCGGTGACGAAGTTCGGCAGCTGGTTGAGCTCGGCCTCCTTCTCGCGCCAGTCGAGGCTCACCGCCGCCTTGGCCAGCTCGTTCATCTTTGCCAGATCCGGGCCGCCGTAGTTCTGTCCCTGGATGGTCGAGGGCCAGATGGTTCGGCCGAGGCGGAGGCGCAGATCGTCGAGCTTCGACTGGGGGATATCGATGGTGAAGGGCTTGATGTTCGACATGGTGGGTCTCCTGGATGAGTCGTCGTCGATGGCTTGTCGCGCGTCACGCTGAGCTCTCGCTGAGTTCTTTTCGCCAGCGCCGCTTTCGAAACCCATTCCACCAGAACGCCCCCCCGGCCCTCTTGAACAAAACCGACAAACCTCCGCGCTCTCGAATCCGCCGGGGTTGCGCTGCAGGCTCTCCCCGGTGCGCTAGGATTTGCAGGCTATCTCCCAAACGCAGATGCCCATGCCCAAGCTCGCTGATCTCGAGGTCGTCGTCGCCGATTGTCAGGCCTCCGGGGCCTCGATCGAGCACGGGTCGGTCCTCGAGATTGGCTGGACCGTCTCGCGACCGGACAGTGCCGGTGGCCGCATCGAGGCTCACTGGGTGGCGCCCCCGCCGGGCACGCGCGTCTCGCGGGTGGTGCGAGAGTTGACGGGGTGGCGCGAGGCTTGCCTGGGAGAGTCGCTTTCGCCCGAGGATGCCTGGTCGCGCTTGTCGCTGCAGGTGGCATCGCTGGGTGCGCGCCCCGCCCCCTGCGTGATCCACTTCGCCCGCTTCGAGCGCGGATTTTTCGAAGATCTGCATCGGCGGCACGGCCAGGGGGACTTCCCCCTCGATACCGTCTGCCTGCACGAGATCGCGCGTCGTCTCTTTCCCGAGCTGCCGCGGCGAAACCTGCGCGCGCTCGCCGGTTACCTCGGGCATTCGCCGCAGCTCGAGCGCCGTGCGGCCGGACATGTGGAGGCATCCGCTTTCATCTGGCGGGCGCTGCTGCCGGCCCTGGCCGAAGCTTCCGTCAACACCTGGGACGATCTCAAAGTCTGGCTGGGCGAAAAGGCGCCGCCGCGCACCCGGCGCAGTTATCCCTTGGCGCCCGAGCGTCGCCGCCAGCTCCCCGAGCGCCCAGGCGTCTACCGGTTCTTGCGGCGCAACGGCGACGTCCTCTACGTGGGCAAAGCGACCAACCTCAAGAAGCGTGTGGCCAGTCACTTCACCGCCGGGCGGCGCTCGACCGAGCGCGCTCTCGAGATGCTGACCCAGGTGCACGACATCGACGTCACGCCGGTGAACACCGTGCTCGAGGCGGCCCTGCTCGAGACCGACGAGATCAAGCGCCTGACTCCCCCTTACAACGTGCAACTGCTGGAAGGTGAGCGGCGCGCCTGGTTCGCCAGCGCCGATCTCGAACGGGCAGCGCCTGCGCCCGACGACCTTCATCGCCTGGGACCGTTGCCCTCGCGTTGGTCGCTGACCTCGCTCGCGGCGATTCGCGCCTTGGCCGCCAGCGGCGATCTGGCTGACCTGCGCGCGCGATCCACCGCGGTCGGCGTCCCGCCATCGTTCGCTCCCGACGAGGCGACCTTTGCCGCGGCCTGGACGATCTTCCGTGGTCAGCATCTGAGCGACGTCACTCGCAATGTCTGGCACGCACTTCTGCGCGCCTCGAAACGCCTTGTCGCAACCGGAGTCGAAGACGACGCCAGCAGCGACGCGCCTCCCGACGTCTGGGACGTACCCCGCGTGCGCCGCCACCTAGATCGCGCTCTCCTTCGCGGCGGCCAGCTGGTGCGGAGAGCGCGCTGGCTCGTCCTCCTCTCCGACGCCAGCATCGCCTTTCGCGAAGTCGGGAACGACCAGCCCGGCCTACGTCTGCTCGTGCTCGACGGAGGCCAGATCATCGAGAGCGGCGACATCGCCAACGTTGCCGCCATGCCAGCTCGAGGCGTCTGCCGCCCCTGGCGCCTGCGGCAGGCATCGATGGACGCCGCTCGCTACGATCGTCTGCGCGTGCTGGCCACCGAGCTTCAGCGCATCAGCGGCGAGGGTGGAACGGTGGCGATCAGAATTGGCGACCGCCTGATCGACGAGCGCCGGTCGCGGCTGCTGCTCCGATGACTTCGCACGGCGAACCCCTCTTTCTGCCTGCCCCACGCGGCTCTGAAGGCCGCTTTCCGCCCGGACAACGAAGCGGTTTACGACCGATATACTGTGTGATTCTTGGGACTTACCCTGTATCCCGAGTGAGCTCGGCTCGTACCTCCTGCTGAAGGTGAACGGATTGCGCCGGATGCTCCGGTGCCACCGTCCCCTCGCTACACCCGGAGGTCCCGATGTCCCGCCTTTCCAGCCGTCTTCTCACCGCCACGGGCCTTTCACTCGCGCTCGCCGGCGCCGCCTGTGAACCGCCCATGGGCGAAATCACCGGCGACGAGCCGCCGGAGTTCCTCGACGTCGAGACCGCTCGGAGCGCGGCGGCTCTCACCGGCAATGGCGCCCCCTCGGGTGCGCACTTCACGCTCAACTTGATCGGCATGCCGAAGGGCAAGACGGCCAGTCTCACAGGCAACAATGGCTCGCGCATGTTCGTCCCACTGGCCGGCAAGACCAACATCCTGCTCTCGGAAGGGCCGTTCCAGGTCCTCGATGCCAATGCAACCGACGGCTCGGGTGCGTTCCAGCTCCCCAATCCCGATCCGGAGAACGACGGCGTCACCACCTACTCGGTCTTCGCCCGCGCGCTCGGCAAGCCGGGTGGCTCGTCCAAGACCACGACTTGCGCCAGCGACAGCACGGGCGAAACCTGGTGCAGCGTCTACTCGGCGGTCGCGGTCCGTGACTCGGGCCGATCGCGCTTCGAAAACGTATCGCGTGAGCTCCTCTACATCTACGCCGACCTCAACGGCGATGGCACGGTCGAACGGTACAACCTCTTCAACGACGCGCTCTCGGACTACTACTGGCAGTACGACAACAACGGACTCAAGCTCCTGCAGCTGCGCTTTTACGAAGTCCCGACCACCGTGCCAGCGCAGTAAGACCGCGCACGACGCCAACGACGCACGGCCGTCGCATCCCCAACAATCGAGGAGCACCGCGGGCAAGAATATTGCCCGCGGTGCCGTCGTTGCGCGCTCAGGGAACCAGACGCGGCTTGCGTTGTCGCCCCGCAAACGTCCGCGATAAAGCGATTCCCGATAGGACGTCGGTTGCTCTGCCACCCTGTATCCCCGGGGCATCTGCTTCGTTTCATCAGCGATGAACAGGCCACCTTCAGTCTTTGCCGCGCTCGTCCTTGCGTTTGCATGCGATCCGGTCGCGCCCGAGGTTGACGAGTTCGAAGATCTCGGCGCCGGCGACGTCGATCAGATCGGGAGCGAGCTCACGTCGAGCTCCGCTTACGTGCTCAAGGCCGTGCACTCCGGAAAGTGCGTCGACGTGGCGGGCGCCAGCGTCGTGGACGGCGCCAACGTGCACCAGTGGGACTGCCACGGTCGCAGCAACCAACAATTTCGCATCACTGCAAAAGGCAGCGGCCTCTACGAGCTTGCCGCGGTTCATTCGGGCAAGTGCGTCGACGTCTACAAGGCCGGCACAACCAACGGCACCAACGTGCAGCAGTGGCGCTGCAACGGTCTGACGAATCAGCGTTGGCGCCTGCTGTCGATGGGCAACGGTCAATACCAGGTGCAAGCGCTCTCGAGCGGCAAGTGCCTCGAGGTTGCCGGCGCCAGCACGACCCGCGGGGCGAACATCCAGCAGTCGACCTGTCTCGGCCGCGCCCACCAGAAATTCACCCTCGCCCTTGCTACCGTCGGCAGCAGCGGAACCGGCGGCAGCGGCGGAACCGGCGGCAGTGGCGGAACCGGTGGCAGTGGCTCGTCAGGACCGACGCTCACCTGGCGCAAGGCGAACCTCACCTACTTCACGTCGTACCCCGCCCCCGGCAGCGAAGAATGCGTCGCCTACAACGGCTGCACCTGGGCGGGGCAGTTCGCCTTTTGCGACGGCAAACAATCGGAAGCCTGGGTGAAGGCACACAACATCGCTGCGATTCACTCGAAAGACGCCGGGGCCTATCGGCTCAAGACTCTGCGCGTGCGCCAGGGCAGCCGCCAGATCGACGTCAAGGTCTTCGACATGTGCTCGGACACCGACTGTAGCGGCTGCTGCACCGCCAACAGTCGCGAGACAGGCTTTCTCATCGACCTCGAGAGCTACACCGCCGATCGTTTCGGCTCGACCAGTGGGACCGTCGACTGGGCGTGTCTCGACTGCAACTGAACGTCAGCCCCGCGCGGAACGTGACGACTCCGATGTCGAGGCAAGCAGCCGACTCGAGCCCGGGTTCCGCGGCGACCTAGTCGCTGAATCGCGAGCCGTCGCGGCGCCCGTTGCTGGAGCTGTTGACGCCGTCGCCAGGCTTGGGCAAGGGTTGCGCTGAGGCGCACCGATGAACACCGTGGACCTTCCGATTCAGTGTCGTTGTGCAAAGGTGCGCGGTATGGCCCGCGAGGTCGGCCCGGGCACCGTCAACTACGGGATCTGCTACTGCCACGACTGCCGCGCCTTTGCGCATTGGTTGGGGCGTGAGGAGCTGCTCGACGGTCATGGCGGGACGAGCATTGTCCAGCTGGCGCGCTCGCGCCTCGAGATCCTCGAGGGGCGCGAGCAGCTGCGTTGCATGCGCCTATCCGACAAGGGCATGTATCGCTGGTACGCGGCCTGCTGCCGTTCGCCGCTCGGTAACACCGTCGCGCCGATCCCTTTCGTCGGTCTCGCGGCGAGCGCGTTCGGTCTCGACGAGGCGACGGCGACCGCGCGCTTCGGTCCCTCGCGGGCAGCGCAGATGAACGAGGCGGTGGGCGGTCGCCCTCCCGGCCCGGGGCTCGGGGTCGGTGGCGTCCTCCATGTCGTGCGGCTGATCGCCAGCTGGTTCCTCGGCCGGCGTGGTCACCCAACGCCGTTCTTCGATCGGAAGAACGTCCCTTCGGTCCCACCGCAGGTGCTCAGCGCTGACGAGCGGCAACAGCTGCGCCAACACCCGCGCGCCTGAGTTTCGCTTTTCGGAGTCAGTCGATGACGACGGGGGGAGGTGCGGGGGGAAGCGTGTCCTGCTGGATGCAGGCGTTGAGGTCGAACAGGAAGAACAGCATCACGGCTTCACCACCGGTGAGATCACTTCCGCACGACGCGGGGAACGTCGGGCGCTGGCCGGGCAGGGGGGCGGGGCTCATCGGCGTGGGCCCGGCCGATACGATGTGCGCATCGACATGGGCGAGACGTCCGCACTGGCGATCCGCGGGGGCCGCGACGGGCGTGTTGATGGTGACGAAGCGGGGTTGCGGTGTCCCCGGCGGCTCGCTGCCCGAACGCCCCCACACCTGGCCGTCGTTGGGCGGGCCGATGAGATTGGAGAAAAGCTCGGAAGCGGGGACCTGGCCGTGGGGCTGCGACGGGGCGATCACGTTCAGCCAATCGGCGAGCGCTTTGCCTTTGGGGAAGGTCGTGTCGATCTGCACCGGCGTGCCGTCGGGCTCCGGCGTGTTGGGCACGCTGTGGATGTTGAAGGCGCGGGCGAGGCGCGCATCGGGGCTGTACTTCATCCAGATGTATTCGAAGTGGCTGGTGAAGACGCGCCCGCCGTTGTCGAGATAGCGGGTCACGGCGGCGAACGCCGGCGCGCCTCGGCAGGTGGCGTCCGTGCACGCCCTCGCGCCGCCGACCCTCACCTCGGCGCAAAGGCACGAAAAAGCCACCATGTCGTACTTCTTGAGCTCGTCGTAGTCGTTCCAGAGCAGCGGCCCCGGCTTCATCCCGGGCGGGCCCAGCTGCACCGAGCGGCCGAAGTCACCGTCGAAGAAGGTGAACGCCGTGTCCTGGCCGAGCACACCGAACTCGGCCGGATCCACGCCCAGCTTGGCGATTGTGCATGACAACGGATCGCAAAATCCGGTGGTCACCGCCACACGAGGCAGATCGCCTTCGCGGCGATTGCGCGGCAGCCGGGTCACCTGCGCATCGGCGATCACGTTGTCTTCACAGGCGCGCACCTCTGGGATGACGACCTGGCGACGCCATTTGCCGACTTGCATGACCAGCGGCACATCTTTACCGACGGGCACGTTCTCGATGCGAAACCGCCCGCGATGGTCGGTCAACGCCGAGGCCACAGGCCGCCCCGACGCGAGCGTCCCGCAACGATCGCACGTCATGCCTTTGGGCAGCGGATCGAGAGGGGCGTTGGGGACGTAGACCGCGACGTTGTAGAGCGGCAGCGTGCCGTTCGGTGCAAAGACCGTCCCGCTGAGCGAAGTCGTGCGGCCACCGGCGCACGCCTGCTGGCGGCATTGCAAGTTCACACAGGCCGCCGCGGCTTCGACCGCGACGGGTGCGTCGATCGGCTGCGGCAGCTGCAGATCGGCGCTGGCGTCGCCGGCGGGCGCGGGCGCGATCTCGCCCGGCGAGCCGCCTGCTCCCCCGGCGCGCGTGGCGTTGACGTTGGCACGACTGCACGCCACGAGCGCGAGCAGCAACGCGCACGTCGCGCGATGCGAAGCCAAGGCGGTGCGCCCGGTGACGCCCACTGTGCACAGGGACGACATGGTCGACAAAGCTGAGCCGGGCGCCCCGCCAGACGGCCTACTCGTCCAGCGTGAAGGTCACCGCCATGTTCACCTGGTAGCCGGCGATCTTGCCGTTTTCCACAACCACGCTCTGTTCCTTGACCCACGCGCTCTGGATGTTGCGCAGGGTCTTCGCCGCGCGGGTGATGCCCACCTGAATCGCGTCTTCGAACCCTTTGGGCGAGCGGGCGCTGATCTCGGAAACCTTGGCCACTGAGGTCTTCACGTCGGGCATCTGAGCCTCCTGGTTCACGAAGTTGATTGCAGTGAACAGAGAGCTCTACCACCTGCAGCCGCGGCCGTCACGGAGGCGATCCCAGTCGTCGGCACGCCAAGCGCCGGCGCGGGAGGGACGCCTTGGTCCTCGAGCTGGACATCGTGTTCGACCTGCACTGTTCACGCGCCCCGGTCATGCCCACGCCGCGGCCAATCAACGGCCTTGTCAGGAAGAGAACCCGCATCGGCAGCCATCGCTGGGGACGCGCGGGCCGACGGCGCTCCGCTGGATTTGATCCCTCCGCGGAAACGCCGGCGGCCACGCAGAAGAATCCTATGTCAATCGAACACGCCCTGCCGCCCCACCCAGCTCGTTCCATTGAACAGGGACAACCCGCGATCCGTCCCGCGCACAAACGCCCCTCCGGCCGTCGCCGTTGGTGATCCGGTCATTGCGCCCCCGTGCGGAGTGACCGTCCACGTCGACCCGAGGGTGAACGACGTCAGCGAGTCCGTGAGCGTTCGCATGAAGACCTGAACCTTGCCGTTGCGCAGGACTGCCGAGGGGCTGCCCACGTGGCCGGTGGTGCCGGTTTTGACGCTGAGGTTCGCCCATTGCCAGCTGCCGCTGGGGCTCTTGAAGACCTCGAACAGGTTCGGCTCACGTCCCCGCGTGTAGACGCGCAGGTTTCCGTTCTCCACCACTGCGCTGGGGGAGTCCAGCACGATGCCGCCCACGGTCTTGCGTCCGGACCAAGACGAGCCGTTGTAGCTGTGCTGGTAAAGGACGCGGTCCCAGCCGCGGGTGAAGACCTCCAGTTTGTTGGTGCCGACGCTGACCAGGGCCGGCACCCCCAGGCCTTTGAAGGAGCTGTCGATGCGCGAAAAGCTCCAGGTCGAGCCACTCTTCGTCCACCGGTACAGGAGATAGTTGGTTCCCAGCGCCACCACGTGGTTCTGGCCTCCGCTGCCCACCGCCACGGGATCGCTGTTGGCGATGCCGCCCATCGACTCCTTTTGCCAGGTGCCGTTGCCGCTGGACCAGGCGTGGACCAGTTTGTTGCTGGGGTCGCGGTAGAACACGTCGTGGGCGTTCACCACACCATGCGTGACCGCAGCGGTGCCCACCAACGGGAAACCCGTATTGGTCCAGCCGGAGGCGCCGTGGTGGTGCAGGTTGCCGTCCATGCCGCGTACGAAGGCGTCGGTGCCATTCGCGGCAGCGACGTAACGGCGGGCGTCGTTGAACTCAGCGAGGATGGTGTCGACGATCGTGTGCCAGCTGAACATGTGGCCGGGGGCGGCCTCGTCGATCTCGAGGCGGAACGTGCCGGAGCCGAGAGCGATGATGATCTCGCGGACGCGCTTCTCGTACGAGCGGATGGCCTGTTCCCACGTGATCCCGGCGTCCGTGAGATAGGGCGGATGCCCTGTGGCCGGGCCGAAGCAGCAGTCATCCTTGCGGAGCAGCACCTGGGTCTGGCGCCGTCCTGGGCCATGAGATCCCATTAGGTACAGATCCACGTAGCTCACCACGTGTGAAAAGGCCTTCTGCTCGGCGTCGCCGATGGCCCAGGAGACGTACAGCGGCAGACTGCCCGCCACATGCACGCTTTTGCGGATCGAGGGATCGATTGCCGCGTACACCACCGTGGTCCAGCCGCCGCCGGAAAGGCCGGTCATGTAGACATCCTCGTATTGAGGAAAGCCGTCCTGAACGGATCGAGACCTGAGGTAGTTGAGCCCCACCGCGACTGGCTCGAGGAAAAACTTCAGTGGGCTGCCGGTGATGCCAGGAGGCGGATTGCCGATGAGCGTGTTGTGTTTGCCGGTCATCAGCCCACACTCCTGCTCGGATACGCCCGGAACAGTCAGCGGCATGAAGAGTGCGTAGACGGCGTATCCGTCGACCAGCAGGTGCTTGATGGTCCGCTGTTCGCCCGACTTCACGTCCGCGCTATCGGGGGCGTCGTTGAAGGTGCAGACGTGGCCGGGGCTGAACACGACCAGGCGGCCGTTGGGTTTGTCCGGGATGAAGTGGTAGCCGAGCGACTGTTGGTTGGCCTCCATGTTCACGCGGATCTCGTCCACGCGTTTTAGGTTGCTCAGGCCGGAGACGGGCGAGGGAATGTTTTTCGCCAGCTGTACCGCCGACGAAGTCGGGAAGCCGCGACCGCCCCAGATGAAGTCGATGAAGGCGGCCCGTTTTGCGTGGATGTCCGCCACCGACCGGATTGTCGGTTCGCGGTCGTCGGCCGGTGTGAACAGCGCGTGACTAGACTGCTCGAGCTCGGACTGCGGATCCTCGATGACTCCGCAGCTCGCGATCGCGACGCAGGCTCCAATGGCACCAAGGCCGTGGCTATGTCTCATCAATTTCATGATGGCGTCCTCCTTGTTACGTCGCTTTAAAAGAGGCTCATCTGGTACCCGCGAACGCTCCCGTTGTTCTTGTTGTAAAGAACGAGGTAGCTCTTGCCGTCCTGGACGAAGGGGACTGCGCTGGTGGCGGATCCAAGCAGGCTGGTCGACCAGACCTGCGTGGCGGACTTGCCGTCCATCATTAGGCGCTGGACCTGGCCGCTGCCCGAGCTGGGGTAGGAGAGGAACTGCGCAGCGCCAGGGAAGTCCAGTTTGTACACCGCTCGCCCGCTACCGAGGTTCCCGGTTCCCAGCACTTCGACGCCGTTCAAGCCCGAGAAGAAGCGGTCGTAGTGCGTGACCCCGTTCGAGGCGTTGTAGGCAACGAGGTAGGGCTGCCCCGCCTTGTCGTGTGCAAAGAAGTCCGTGAAGCCGGTGCTCCAGGTGCCCGACCAGACGGTGTCCGAGCCGCTTTGCTGGTTGTTGACCCGCTCGACCCGAACTGCCCCGGTGTTCTTGTTGTAGATGAGGAAGTGGTTCTGGCCGTTGGCCAAGAAAGGCGTGACGCTGGTAAACCCTGCGCCCCAGTTCTTGATGCCCTTGATGATGGGCCCCTGCAAGTTGCTGGGGAAGGTGTCGAAGTGCACCTCGCCGTTGGTCTGGTTGTAGGCGATGAAGTAGGGGTAGTTGCCCACGTAGAAGGGCGAGAAGTGCGAGAAGCCGCTGCCCCAGGTCCAGCTCCACTTGGTCTCCACGCCGTTGGCGTTGGGGTAGAAGCGATCGAAGTGCACCGCACCCGTGGTGATGTTGTAGGCCAGCTGATGGGGCGCTCCGTTGAAGGTGAAGGGCATCAAGGTGCTCCACCCGGTCCCCCATCCGCCCGAGAACACCTGGCGGGCCGGGCCTCCGGGGGGCAGGCTGAGCGAGAGAGCGTCCACGTGCTCGACGAAGTTGACCTGTGGGTCGGGCGCCTGGGACGGGTTGTATAGGAGGGTGGTCTGGCTCTTGAGACCATTGGGGAACTCCCACTTCTTGACGTCCGACGTTCTGACCCCGTCGTAGCTCGGTCGTGCCGAGACGTCGGCGCTGAGGGTCACGTCATAGCGTTGGCCGTTGCCCACGTCGTTGAGGCGCAGCGGATAGGTGAAGCCATTCTGGTAGCCGCTGAACACGACCTTGTGTTGCCCCAGGGACGTGAACGTCATCTTGTTCCCCCCCAGCGCCGGGTCCCACACCTTCTTCGGGGCGTATCGCCGATACGCGATCATGACCGCGAAGCCGTGGTTCATCAGCGTCTTGATGTTGTCGTTGGTGACGTGGCTGTTGCCCGATGTGAAGTCCCGGAACGAGGCGCCGACGAAGTCCGGGCGCGCGACGGTGTAGAGGTCGCACTGGGGGTAGATGCGTGGGTTGCAGCCAGCCGGCGAGCGCAGCACCTGGCCACTGCTAGCGAAGTCGCTCAGCATTTCGTGGAAATACATGGGGCGCATCTCCTTCGCCCAGCGCATTTGCTGCGAGTACTGCTCGATGACTTTGCTGGTGTTCATGGGCGGGTTGCCCCCGTTGTTGCCCGGCTGGATCTGATTCCAGGTCGAGGTTCTCTGCACCAGCGCGCTCTGCCCGGTGCGGTTGGCCAGCGCTGTGGTCAGCAGGGTGGTTATCGAAGCGTCGTAGCAGCCCACGCCAGAGCCCGCGATCACGTCCACGTCCACCGTGGGGTCGGTCTGTGAGAACAGCGGCATGTTGCGCATGCCGCACGTGCCCGACAAGCAATCCATCTGTCCCACCGTGAGCGGCTGACTGAGCGTTTCGGTCTCTTCAGGTTCCGTGCCCGGTTCACAGCTGGACAGCCCGGGCACCATCGACAATGAGAGGAACGTCGCCAAAGCTCGTTTCGTGTTCATGAAAACCTCCGCTTGGTCTGACGAGCAAGCGGAGGCGCCTGGACGAAACTGCGATCAAGGGTCGTCGTATTTGTTCGCCAGGTAATCGTCGAGGTCGGCCAGCTGTGCAGCGGAAAGCTCACCCTCGAATGCCAGCAGCTCGAAGATCTCTCCCTCGAGCTGTTGCACCAGATCGGTCGCATGGGCGCCGATGGTGATCGCGGTTCCAACCGTGTCGATGTTGTCGAGGCTGGGCGCGGTGATCTCTCCGACCAGTTGGCCGTCGACGGCCAGACGAAGCACCAGACCACGCCGTTGGGCCACGATGCGATGAACCCGGCCGTCGTTGTAGCCTGTGTCAGCGGAGGCCACGTGGTAGTCGACTGAAGCGCGCAGCTGGAACACGATTGCGCTGGTGGTGGGGCCGGTCCCCAAATATTCCGGGTAGGCGTTGTTGAGAAACAGCCCGGGTCCCGGGAATGGGCGCTGGTGGGTTTGCTTGCTGTAAAGCAAACCGAGGCTCGTCAAGGTGTTGCTGTGAGCCGGTTGATTTCGGTATCGCACCACGGCCGCGATAAGAAAATCACTCGTCCCCCACTGCAAGCTGGGGGCGTCGGCAATGCGCAAGGCCACCGTGTCGCCATTGTCGTGCCCGAAGGAGATTGCGGCGAGCCCCTTCCAGGCCTGGGGCAGGTAGACGGGGCCGCCGCGCATCGGCCGCGCCACGTGCTGATAGACCGAGCGATCCGTCCAGCTCGTCAGCCGCTCGTCGGGTCCGATGGCCAGGCCCGAGGTTGGGTCTAGCCACAGCACGAGATTGGCAAAGTGTTGCGGGGAGGAGGCGACGGGGGCGGACGATTCGCCGCCGGCATCTCTGGCCACTGTGGCGTTGGCATCGGCGGCGGCGGCGATGGCGTCCGTAGTGAGGGATAGGTCTGCGGAAGCATCGGCATCTCGTGCGGCATCCGGCACACTGTCCGCCGTCGAAGCCCCTGGCGCGTCGGTCCCGGCATCGACACCGCCGTGGCCCTCACCACCGCACGAGGCTCCCGGTCGAATGCACAGGTCAGTGGCCTGGCAGCAGGTATATCCCGTCGCGCAGGGGCACTTGCGCGCGGCAAGATCGATCCGGGCCGAGCAGCCCAGACCGACGCCCAGCAACGTCAGCAGCAAATACGCCGCGACGACCTTGCCCTGTTGACCCGCGCTGGCCAGGTCGACTACCTCCGGAAAGAAAGCTGAACGGTCGCACCGCCGTCGGTCAGCGAGACCTCAAGCGGCGCGCTCTGCGAGGGCCACAGCAGCAGGGCCAGCCCGCCCAGCGCGACCGCCGCGCCCCCGCCGAACAGCCAGCGCGCCCTCCGATCGTTGAGATCGATGGTCTGGTTTCGCTGATCGCCGGTGCGCTGATCGACGTCGGCGGGTGTCGCCGAAAGAAGGCGACGGTTGTCGTAGATCAGGTAGCCACCGACCGCGGCCGCTGCGCCCGCCGTGGCCAGGGCAGCGATGCCCAGCCCCCTGCGCCAGCCCGCCTCGCTGCCTGTGGGAGTCACCGCGGAGAGCTCGAGGGGCGTCGCGAGCTCCGCTTGCATCAGCCCGAAGTCCATCGCTGTCTGGCGATCGAAGGGCAGCGAAAAGAGCCTGGTGAAAGCACGATGGGCGGCCCCGCGCGTTTGGGCCTCGGCCGACCGTGTAGCCTGATCGGCCAGGACGATCTCGCGGGCAGCGGTCTCGAGGACACTCTCTTGGCCATCGGCCACGCCGCGCACGTAGAGCGGCAGGTTTCCCGCCGGCAGGAGGATGCGGAGGGGTTGTCCTCGGCCCGCGTGGAAGTCAGCCCAGCGCACGCCCCGGGAGTCCTCGACCAAATAGTGTTTGCCGGTGGCCAGGCCGTCGACTCGCAGCTGGCGCCGTCGGGCGGCGAGCGACATCAACGTGGTCTGGCCCCGGGGAGGCCGCGCGTAGACCTCGGGGCGATAGTGACTGTTCACGATGTTGGCGTTGGCGCGATCCACGAACGCCGCGATCTCCTGGTAGCTCACCACGCCGTCGCCATCGACATCGGCCGCGCCGGTCAGGCCGGATCTGACCTCGTGGCTGAACACGCCGGATTGGAACGCCTCCCACTCGTGGGTTTCGCCCGACGAATTGCTCGAGAGCAAAAAGCCTGTGTTGCCCATGCCCGGGCCGAGGGCGCCCGCCAGGAACCCCCTCACCGGTTGATGGGTGCCACCGGCACCGCGGGAGGACGCGAATAGGTAGGAACGGCAGGCGTCGATGACGACGTGGGCCTCATTGGCCGCAACCTGATCGACGATGTCCTTGAGAAATTCCCTGGCAAAGAGCCGGCTGTCTTCGAGGGTCACATAGCCGCGATCACCCTCGGCGTTGCCGTGTCCAGCGAACACGACGTACAGCAATGTCTTATCGCCGCGTAGCCGGGCGTGGGCCGTCCTCGCCTTTGCTTCGGCCACGGCCAAGGCTAGCTGTGCCCGGGTGGGCAGGCGCGCGCGGGACAGGACCCCGGCGTGCAGGCGCCGCGTGTTCTCATCGGGGCGGGTGAGAAGATGACTCTCGATCCCCATCTCCTCGAACAGCTC
>JANNNO010000487.1:0-14523 GCA_031398585.1 Myxococcales bacterium
GCGCTGTTCAACTGGCTGTACGTGCGCCGCCACGGGGGACAGTACCTGCTGCGCATCGACGACACCGATCAGCAGCGCAACGTCGAGGCGGCGCTCGCGCCCATCTTGCACGGTTTTCGTTGGCTTGGGCCCGATTGGGACGAAGGTCCCGAGGTAGGAGGGCCGCACGCGCCCTACTTTCAGTCGCAACGGACGGCGCGCTACCAGGCCGCGGTCGACGAACTGCTGGCGCGCGGAGCGGCCTACCTCGACTTTGCCACCGCCGAGGAGATGGACGGCGAGCGCAAGGCGGCGGAGGCCGAGAAGCGACAGTTTCATTACAGCCGCCGCTGGGCGGCCGAGACGCCGGAGGCCCGCACCCGCTTCGAAGCCGAAGGACGCAAGTGGGTGGTCAGGCTCAAGATGCCGCGCTCGGGGACATTGATCATCGATGACCTGGTTCGCGGCACGGTCGAATTCCGCTGGAACGAAGAGGCCGACCACGTCGTGCAGCGGGGCGACGGATCGTTCATCTATCACCTGGCCAGCGTGGTCGACGATCGCGACTTCGGCATCACTCACGTCGTGCGCGCCGAGGAGCACCTATCGAACACGCCTCGGCAGATCTTCATCCTGGAAGCGCTCGGGTATCCGCGACCGCAGTACGCCCACCTGCCCTATGTCGCTGAGCCGGGTTCGAAGAAGAAGCTCTCCAAGCGCAAGCTCGACAGCTACCTCAAGAACCACGATTTCGCGAAGGTGCACCAGCACGGCCTCGCCATCGCGCAGGCCATGGGCCTTTCCACCGCGGCCGAGACCTTCAATCCGGTCGTCGTCGACTTCTATGAACAGGTGGGCTATTTGCCGGAGGCGATCGTCAACTACCTGGTGCTGCTCGGCTGGTCGCTCGACGACAAGACCGAGTTCCTCGACCGGCAGCAAATGATCGAAAATTTCAGCCTCGAGCGGGTGAACCCAGGCCCGGCCAGCTTCGATCCGGTCAAGCTCGTCGCCTTCCAGGCGCACTACATGAAAGAGCTGCCACTGGACGAGAAGGTAGAGCGCATGATCCCCTTCCTGGTGCGGGGCAAGCTGGTCGCGGAACCCGTCGACGCCGCCATGCGCGCGCGCATCAGCCGCATCGCCCTAGCGCTGGGAGATCGTCTCAAGGTCTTCGGTGACATTCTCCTGCAAGCCCCGTTCTTCTTCGGCGAAGAGATCACCTTCGACGACAAGGCCTTCACCAAGCGCTTGCTGGCGCCGGGGGCTGCCGATCGGCTGCGTGATTACGCAAGCTGGTTGGCCGGGCGCGAATCGTTCGATGCGGGAGGCCTCGAGCGCGACACCGCGACCTACCTGACCGAACGCGGTCTCGGCCTCGGCGATCTCGTCCACGCGGTGCGCGTCGCCATCACCGGCACCGCCGTCGGGCCCGGACTGTTCGACTGCCTCGAGCTGGTGGGCAAGGACCTCTGTCTGCGACGCATCGAACGCGCCCTCGCCCGCGCCGCCGCGCCGGTTCCGTCCTGACGCCTCGCCACGGCGGAAGTGCGGGCGATCGTAGATGGGCGGCGCTGGACAAAACACCGCGCTTCCAACCGAGGCGATGCGAGCTATAACCGGCCGCGAATGACAGCGCCACGCCTGGATGATCTGCTCGCGCTCATCCGGGATCTCGGGACCGATGAAAAGTTCCCCGAGCAAGACGAGCTTTACGCTCTCGTCGAGCCCTACCGGGGCGTGACCGACCAGGAGTCGCTGCGCCTGGTGCTCGCGGCAACCATCCGCAAGAGCGAACGGCTGCGAGCGCGTGTGGCCGCGCAGGCACTGGCCTACCTGGGTGGCAACGAAGCTGGCCCGCTGTTGGTCAGCATCGTGGGGGACGAAGAGCTGCCGTTGCATCGAAGAGCCGCCGCGGCCTGGTCGATCGGCAGTCTCTTGCCGGAGTTTTCCGCGACGCTTTCGCCCGACGAGCAGTTCGACTGCGCCAGCGTTCCGATGCTCGAGATGCTCGACGATCCCGAGGCCGACAACGGCTTCGGTCTCGAGGCCTTCCTGGGGTCGTACCAGGCGTTCGCCCCCGAGAGCCGCATGGACTTCGTCGAAAAGATCGTCGAGTTCGCGCGCGCGCATGGCCGGCCGATGGCGACCCTCTGCATGCACCTCATCAACAGCGAAGAGGAGCCGACGCGCCGGCGCCGCCTGCTCGAGCTGGTGGCTGCAGACGAGACGCAGGAAGCTGCGGACCTGCTGGCGACGTACGCGCAGCGACTCGGCCGCAAGGTGGAAGGCAAGAGCGTCAGGCAGCTACTCGACACGCTGGCCACACGGGGGCTCGAAGGTCACGTGCAACACGACTTCGAAGCCGCGCGCGCCTTCGTCACCGGCGTCGATGGGGACGCCTGTCTGTCGTTCACGCTGCTGGTGCCAAGGCCACCCACTTTCGACGTGGTCTCGTTGCTGCTGCACCTTTCGACCGGCATCCGCGACGGCTTCGTCCTGCGCAACATCCCCCGGCGCGACGCCGACGAGCTGGTCGACCGCGTGCGCGAAGAGAGCGACAACCTGGCGACTTTCGTTCCCCTGCCGCTGGCCGCGCGCATCGCCGAGGAGGCGCTCGCGCTGGCCCCACCCGAGGTGCTGCAGAAGCCCGAGATGGCCGAGGCCATCGCGACTGCGCGCCCCGTCTTCGAGCGCGCGCGACCCGACAAAGTCAACGAGCCGCCGATGCCGAGCGGCCCTTCCTCGATGCTAGCGCCCGATGAGATCCGAAGCCTGCTCGACAGCAACGGCTTCGAGTACTGGTTCTTCGAGGCAGGCGAAGCGGCGCTGCGACCCTCGCTCAATGAGCTGCGTAAGCCGGTCAAGCGCAAGCTATCCAACACGGCGCTGCGGCGCAGGCTCGAGCACGAGGCGCTCCAGGTTTGCGAACGTTTCGTCGCCGACGGCGAGCCCGAACGGCTGGCGCGCATGCTGAATCACCAAGCCCGCTTGCTCGCGTGTGTGGGCGATAAAGCGCGCGCTCTTTCGTGCCGTCGCGCCGCGGTCGACGTCAAGCGGCCGGCCAGCAGCTTTCTGCTCCACATGGCGATTCGATCGTTGCTGCGCGGGCTCGACACGCCCGAGCTCGGCGAGAACATGAGTCGCTTCCTCGATGCGCGGCTGCATCTACGAGACCGGGCCCGCGCGCGAGTGCAGTCGCCCACCAAACAGGACGTGCTGAGGCTCGATCTCGCCGCCGCCGCCTTCGTCACACTCAACACCATCAACCGCGAAGCGCCCTCGGCCCGACGCGCACCGCTCAATCTCGTCGAGGCGGCGGCCAGTGACATCGGCGCCAAGATGGCCGAGACGCTCCTCGACCGTCCGCGGGGAGAATCGCCCGAGGCGCTCTTCGCCGACGTCAAGGAAGTGCTCGACGAGCACGCGCTCTTTCCCCCTGTCGAGCGCGAAGCCGCGTCGCTGGCTACGATCGAAAGCCTCGTCGAGTTCGTGGACGAGATCTGCGGCCACTGCCCCCACGCGTGCCTCGCGCGCGCCGGGGACGATGGGCGCCTGGTCTACTACGCGGACGATCCCCCCTGGCAAGTCGAGGAGATGACGCTCCTGTCACGGCGGCGCCCCGCGGGCCGCGAAGATTGACACGCTTTCGCTGACGCCCCGGCGTGCTTGCCCTGCCCGACCCAGCTTGCTAGCGTCGCCGCAACCGAGGGGTCCCTGCCCCTGTCCGAGCGCCGATCGGCGTCCCACGGACGCCAGCACGACGCAACGAAGCCGACATGAGCTCATTCGACTCCCTCGCGACCGGCACCGTGCTGGGCGAAGTCTATCGCGTCAAACGACGGGTCGCCGAGGGCGGCATGGGGGCAGTCTACGAGGCCGAGCACATGCGCCTTGGGCGGCGCTGCGCGGTGAAGGTGCTGGCCGCCGAGCTCGCTGCCAATCAGGAAGCGTTGTCGCGTTTCCACCGGGAGGTCGAGCTCACGGCCAAGCTGGCCCACCCGCACGTGGTGCAGGTCTTCGACATGGGATCGCTGCCTTCGGGGCAACCCTACCTGGTGATGGAGTACCTCGAAGGCGAGGATCTCGCGCGCCGCCTACGTCGCAGTGGTCGCCTGCCGATCTCGACTGTCTTGCACATCACCCGGCAGATCGCCTCGGCGCTGGCGGCGACTCACGCGCGGGGGATCGTCCATCGCGATCTGAAGCCGGCCAACATTTTCATCCTCGCGGTGGAAGGCAGCCCGGATTTCGTCAAGGTCGTCGATTTCGGGATCTCGAAGATGCCGCGCGCGGCTTCCAAGCTCACCCGTCGTTCCGTGCTGATCGGCACGCCGGAGTACATGGCGCCCGAGCAGGCGAGCGGGCGGGTCGACGCGATCGATCACCGCACGGATCAGTGGGCGCTCGCCACCATCGTCTGGGAGATGCTCAGCGGTCGGCAGACTTTCTCGGCGCCCGAGCTGTCGGCGCTGCTCTATCAGATCGTTCACGATCCCCCTGCACCCCTGGGCGGCGGCGTCGGCGGCCCTCTCTTCGATGCAGTCGAGGCGGTGCTGCGCAAAGCGCTGGCCAAGAAGCAGAACGATCGCTTCGCCACCGTGCAGGCGTTCCTGCGCGCGCTCGAAGCCGCAGTGGAGGCCAACGCCGATGCGCCAGAGACGTTGCCGACGAAGACTCCGGTCACTGGCAAAGAATCGTCTTGGCACAAGCCGACCCGGTGGGCCGCGCTGGATCCCTCGCTCGTGCTGAACGCAGTTCCGACGCGCGGGCCTCGGCGACGCTGGCTCTGGCTGGCGGTGGCCGCCATCCCACTGGTGGCCGGCGGTGCGATCTGGGCGTTGAACCAGGGCGTGATGCCGGGAGCCCTTGGCCAGTTGCCGCGCCTACCTTGGGTAGCTGCGGAGCGCGCGCCGGTGCGTAGCGACGACACCAGGAGCACCGGTGCAGCCGAGACCGAAGCCACGGCAACGATCGGCAGCCAGAGAAACCGGGCGCGCGAGGGCAAGCCAGAGAGCAAGAGAGGCGGTCGCACCGGCGCCGGCAGCGATGCCAAGCGGTCGGCGCCTCCGCCATGACGCCGTGATGACGACCATCGTCGACGTAGCCTGGAGTCGAAGGGTCGCACGCCGTCACGTCGGCTGGGCGCTGGCGTTGCTGTTCGCGATGCAGACACGGGCCTCGGCCGACGAATCACCGGTACGGCTTGCCGTCGAGATCGATGTGGACTCGCCTCCCTTGACCGGCGCGATCGGCGAGCAGACCGCGGCAAGGCTGGCGTTCGACGGGCAGAATCTGATCGTCACCTGGCGGAGCGCTTTGTGGCGAAACGAGCTGCGGGCGGCCCGTCTCGACGCCAACGGCACCGTGCTCGATCGCCGGGGTTTTTCGCTCGGTCTGACCGATCGCGGGGACGGGCACGCGGCAGTGACGGCATTGCCTGCCAGCGTGACGATGACGTCTCCCAAGGGATCCGGCTTCTTCACGGCGTGGGTCGATGACGGCAATCGGGTGCTCGGCCTCCGAGTCCCGTCGCAGGGGCCCCTCTCGGCCTCGCCCCCTGTCGTGATCGATGTCGGCGATCCGGCGAGGTCCGCGGCCCAGCCGACGCTCGCCACGACCAGCGATGGGATCACGGTGGGCTTTTCGCGTGCCGGCGAGCACGCCGGGATCTTCGTCGCCCGGATCGCGGCGACTGCGGATCGTGTGGTCAGTCCGGCATCCCGCGTGACAGATGGACCGGGCACGCTGGCGCTTCTGGCCCGAGGTGACGAGATCCTGGTCGTCTCCGCTGTCGCGCGGGCGGGAGCGCCGATGCCGACCGTCGACGTGCGGTCGGCTCGGATCGATTCCACTGGGAAGCTGCTCGATCCAGAGGCACGGTTGCTCTTCAGCTTGAGTGGCAGCGAGCCCGGTCCCACCGCGCTCGCGTTGCGTCCCAATGGACAGGTCGGCCTCGTGGCGAGCGCGCTCGCCGGCGTCGCGTTTGCGGAGACGCGTTTTGCCGAGCTCGCGGCCGATGGCACGATCGCTGCCGGCACGGCGAGTGTGGCGCTACCGGTTGGGACCGCCCCGGCGCTGGGCGGCCCCGTCCTGCTGGGAGATGCAGACGGATTCCTCGCGCTCTGGGGCACAGGCGCGGCGCCTGCCATGACAGACCCACCTCGCGTGGTGGCCGCCCGCATCCGTTCGGGCGCCGTCGGCGCCGTCGAGACGATGCTACCCGAGTCGCGCATGCCCGCGGTTGGCCGCTTCGGCGATTCGACCTGGCTCGCGTGGGATGCCGTCGCCTGGCGAAACACAATGGGCGGTATCGCTGACAGCGACATCAAGGCCGCGCGCCTGGGTCCGCTCGGCCCCGGGACGCCAACGGCGACGATGCCGTCGTTGATCTCGGAAGGGCCGGCTGCGCAGGGCGAACCTTCGATCGCGCGGGGCCTTCGCAAGTTGCTCGTGGTCTACGAGGATCGTCGTGTGGACCGAGCCGGCAACGATGTCTACGCAAAGCTGTTGGGCGGCGATGGCAGCGTCGATCCAACGCCCTCCATCCCGCTCGGCGTCGGCCCCGGCAGCCAGAGCGCGCCGGTCGTGACCTTCGACGGCCTTCACTTCGTGGTGGCGTGGTACGAGGGCAAGCGTGGCCTCGCTGTGGCGCGTGTGACCGAGGACGGCCAGCTGCTCGACCAGCCGCCTGTCACCATCGCGGGCACGACGGATCTCACGCTGCTCTCCGAACCCGCCATCTGCAACGACGGCGACGGCAGCTTGCTGGTCTACGCCCTTCGTCGGACACCGCCCAGCGGGCCGCCGCAGACCAGCGAGCTGCGCGCGCGCCGAATCGCGCGCGGTGCCGTACCCTCCCAGGCGCAAGAAGAGCTGTTGACGCTCACCTCCGACGTGGATGTGGCGCCCTCCCTGCGCCTGACCTGCAATGCCACAGCGGGCCTTCTCACGTTCACCGGCAGCATGATGCCCGGCGAAGCGCCGCGCCTCATGTTGGGCCGCATCGCGCGCGGCGCCCAAGCTCTCGGACGCACACCTGGGATCGTGCGGCTTCCCAGTCGGATCGTCGCGGAATGGCCCGGCATCGGCACCGACGGCGAGGGCTTCCTGGTGGCGTGGCGAGCGCC
Source organism: Myxococcales bacterium (assembly GCA_031398585.1). Taxonomy (GTDB): domain Bacteria; phylum Myxococcota_A; class Polyangia; order Fen-1088; family Fen-1088; genus JANNNO01. The sequence goes on from JANNNO010000487.1 coordinate 7,110, forward strand.
GGATCGGATGGGCCAGCGTGCGATCTTCGGCATGCGCATGGATCGTGACGGCTACCTGCTCGACCAGACGCCGTGGCGGCTCGCCAATGCCAACGCCGGCCGACGCGTGAGCACCACCTGGGATGGGCAGCAGTACGTCGTGCTCGCCGTCAACACCGACGGCGGCGCGCCCTTTCAACTCATCGGTCACCGCCTGGGCCGCTCGGGGCTGCTCTTCGAACGCGACTGGTGGAAGGTCTCCACGCTCTCGGTTCCGTGGGCCAGCGGCGGGCTCGGCGCAGACGCGGTGGCCATCGCCGATGGTCGGCTGCTGGCGGTCTACGAACAGTTCGACGATCAGGATGCCAGCGGCAACCCGCGCGTGCGCAGCCGCGTGATCGAAACGCCGCTAGGCAGCCCGCCCGATGCCGCCCCAGCCGACGCGAGCGCACGCGATGCCGGCGCCGCTGCCAACGCGAAAGGCGATGCGGGCGATGCCGAAACCGGCGGCGACGGCCCGAGCGATCTCGACCTGGGCGATTCGGCGGCAGGCGACGCCCGTGACGTCGCCGACAGCGGGCGGAACGCAGCGAGCGACGGCGGGGGATGTGGCTGCCGGGTCGGGGAGCGCCCTCGATCGACCAGTACCCCCGTGCTGGCGGCGGCGGGGCTCGTCGCCTTGGCCGCACTCGCCCGGGCTCGCAAGCGCCGACGCGCGCGCCCTCATCGATGAGGGCACGATGAGGGCATCACGGACGCGGTAACCTCGGCGTCGGCCGCTCAGCTCTCCTGCGCCGCGAGCTCGGCTTCGATCGCTTCCCACTCGGCCATCAGCGCCTCGATGCGCGGCCCGAGCTCGACCTTCTCGCGCTCAAGCGCATCGACCTCGACCTTGCCGGTGGTCTCGAAGAAGCCCGGCGTGCAGTAGAGCTCCTCGATCTGGCGGCCCCTCGCCTCGGCAGCCTCGATGGCGGCAAGCACGCGATCCCGTTCGGCCGGCAGCTTTGCCCGCCGGTTCTTCTTTCGCTTCTGCTCGGCCCAGTCGTCGCGCCCCTTGACCTCTTCGCCGCTGTCGCGCTCCTGGCGGCTGGCAGCGCGCGCCCTTTGCGCCACCGCATCGGCATCCAGGTGATCATCCCCGCAGCGCGCGACATAGTCGGCGTAGCTGCCGGAGAAATCCCGCGGCCCTTCGGGGCGCAGCTCGATGATCCGGGTCGCCAGCGCGGAGACGAACCAGCGATCGTGCGAGACGAAGATGACGGTCCCGGTGTAGCTCGTGAGCGCCGCCACCAAGGCGTCGATGGCCTCGATGTCGAGGTGGTTGGTCGGCTCGTCGAGCACCATCACGTTGGGCCGACGCGCAGAAATCAGGGCGAAGATCAGCCGCGCGTTCTCGCCGCCCGAGAGCGCGCCGATGCGCTTCTCGACGTCCTCGCCGGAAAAGAGCACCCGCCCCAGCTGGGTACGCACGAACGTCGTGGTCTCGCCGGGGTAGGCCGCCCAGAGCGTTTCGAGCGGCGTGGTGTTGGGATCGACGAGCACTTCGCGGTGGTCCTGCGGGAAGTAGCCGACGCGCGCTTCGTGCCCCCAGCGGAGCTTCCCGGTGTCGGCTGCCAGGTCCTCGACGATGATCTTCAGCAGCGTGGACTTGCCGAGGCCGTTGGGACCGATGATCGCCACACGCTCGCCCCGCCGCACCACCAGCGATACGTCGGTGAGCACGCGCTTTTCCCCGTAGCTCTTCGAGAGTTTCTCGATCTCGAGCACTTCGCGCCCGCTCGGACGTTCGGGCTCGAAGCGAAGCAGGGGTGAGCGACGCGACGACGGGATCAGCTCGGCGACTTCGATCTTTTCGATCTGCCGCAGGCGACTCTGCGCCTGCGAGGCCTTGGTCGCCTTGGCCCCGAACCGTTCGACGAAGGCACGCTTGCGCGCGATCTCGTCTTCCGCCCGCTCGATCTCGGTCTCCTTTCGTTCCCTGACCGCAATCTTCTCCTTGGCGAAGGCGGAATAGGCACCGGTGTAGACGGTGAGGGTTCGATAGTCGACGTCGAGGGTGTGACTGGTGACGTTGTCGAGGAAGCGCTGATCGTGCGAGATGACCACGGCGCATCCGTTGTAATCGGCAAGAAACTTCTCGAGCCAGCGGATCGAGAGGATGTCGAGGTGGTTGGTCGGCTCGTCGAGCAGCAGCAAGTCTGCGCCCGCCATCAGCACTTGCGCCAGCAACACACGCAGCTTAAAGCCGCCCGACAGGGTCGACAGGGGGAGCCGATGATTGGCGGTGGGAATGCCGAGCCCCTCGAGCACGCGACTGGTGCGCGCTTCGAGCGTGTAGCCATCGTGTGCGACGATGCGATCTTCGAGGTCAGCCAGGCGGTGCGCGTCGGGGTGATCGCTGGCCACCAGGGCGCGCTGCTCGGCGAGCGAATCGTAGACGATGCGGTCGCCCTTCATGGCGAGTTCGAGGATGATCTCGTCGTCGGCAAGGAAACGATCCTGGCGCAAGACCCCCAGCCGCGCGCCGCGCGCGATGCGAACCTCGCCAGTGGTCGCCTCTTCGTCGCCGGCCAGGATGCGCAAGAAGGTGCTCTTGCCGGATCCGTTGGCGCCGACCAGGCCGTAGCGGTTGCCGGGGTTCAGCTGTAACGAGACGTTCTCGAACAGAACGCGGCCGCCGTAGGCCTTGGAGAGATCGGTCGTGGAGATCATGAGTTGGGCTCAGAGACGGTCGAGGCCGAGCGCCGGCGCTCTGACGAGGGCGGCAGCGGCGTGCTGGACGAAGTCGATGCGGATCTCGGGCTCGACCAGGGATCGGCGAATGCCGCCCCGGGCGTGGTCACGACGCCTGACGAGATAGTCGTTGCCAGCGTGAAGTTGTTCCCGGGCGATCGCCCCCAACGCGCGGCGGGTGTCGTCTCGCAGGGCCTCATCGTCGACGCCGTGATGACGGGCGAGTGCCAGGGTCGAAAGCAGCGCCTCGGCGAAGCCAGCCGTGGCCGGAGCTTGCGGCAGCAGTTGATAGCCAAAGCCGTAGTGCCCGCCGAAGTCGCGCACCTCGGCCGGACCACCGGCATATTGCAGCCGGCGCATGAAGCCAGCGTAGCCACGGCAGAAATCCAGGTAGTGGCGGTGCCGAAGCGCTGGCCATGCCTCTTCGGCCGCAATGCAGGTCCAGTGATCCGCGCCATAAATGAACCGCCCGAGCGGGAAGTCGTACTTCCTGCGGGTGAGAAAGTCGAGTGCGCGCTCGGCGGCCAAACGCCAGGGGCCTGCTGCCGCCATGCGATCCGCGAGCACCAGCGCCAAGGCTGCCTGCTCGGACGCAAACATTCGTGGCGGCCCCGGCACCTCGGCGCCACGCCCGACGTCGAAGTGGTGGTGGAACTCGCCATCGGGACGCTGGCGATCGGTCAGGAAGCGCACCAGATCGAAGGCAAGCGCAGCGAAGCGCCGGTCACCCGTTCGTCGCTGATACTCCAGCATCGCGATGGCCGTCAGTGCCGAGGCGCCAAAGGTGGCCCGCCCACCTTCGACCAGACAGCGACGATCGGACCCGGCCCCGCAGGTAGGCGGGATCTGCTGCGCCATCCAGCCGAGCGCTGCGGCCGCTCCTTCACGAAAGCGTGACTCGCCGGTGTGCGCGTAGAGCAATGCCAATCCGTAGGCGCAGCCGGCGTGGCGGGCCAAGCTGTAGGGCTCTCCCGTGAGAGCCGCGTCCGCGTACGGCTGATAGCGGTAGCGAAAGCGCCCGTCGGTTTCAGCCTGACGAAGCATGTAGTCGCCAGCAGCGATGGCGGCCGCCATCGGAGACGGCAAAGGAGCGGGCAGCACGTTGCCGCGAGCCACGTCGGCCACGCCGCCTTCGGTCTCGATCCAAGATTCGATGCGCACGCGCGACAAAGGGCGGCGTGCGGACGTAGCGGTCAGTCGGCGTTCGACGAAGTGAAGATCGATCCCGACGCGCAGCTCGGCGAGGGCGGGCATCGGGGCCGAGGCACCAGCCGCGGCGGACGCCAGGACGTCATCGGGCAGCAACACGATCTTGCCCACGGCGTCGACGATTCCGTCCAGACCGGGTGCCAGACCCAGCGCCAGGGCGATCGCCGGCTTCTCGAGCAGCGGGGCGCGCCCGACGATGCGATCGATCTTGAGACGCCAGCGCGCCGTCTGGTCGGCGGTGCCCGGCTTGTCGTTGCGCATCGTCACCAATCGTCGGGCCGCTGCCTCGACCGCCGCGGCCAAGGTGGTGCCTGTGCCCTCGACTCGCGTGATCAGCGATCCGTCGAGCCAGGCCGAGACGACGAGGGGACCGGGCCCGAGTGGCACACCCGCCAACGCCGCGCTCATCACCGCCTCTCGCCCCTCGAGCGCGGCTCGCAGATGGGCCATGGCAGCCACGCGAAGGTTCTCGACCGCCGCCGGCATGGGAGTCATGGAAAAGCGGGCGTGGACCGCTCCGCCCGCGAGGACCGGCAGCAGCGCCAGCAGAGCCAGGGCACGAGCCGGGACGCGAGCTGAGCCCTTCATGAAGAGCCGTACGTCCCAGCGCAGGAGCGTCCGGAGGCGAAGCAACGAGTACAGACCGAGGATCTGTAGCGCCACGGCGGCGAGCAAGAGACTCGCGAGGGAGGCGCCCGCCCCGAAGGCTCCGTAGGCGGCGCGCAGAAACGCCCAAGACGCGACCATCGCCGCCACCGTGACGAACGCCGCTGCGATGCCGACAAGGCTCGTCACCAGGGCCATCCGGTACGCCCAGCGCGTGGCTCGCCAGAGAAACGGCGCGGCGCCGATGAGGGTGGCCGCCCAGGTGATGACGGCCAGGTTGAGAGCGGGCGTCTTCCAGGGGACGGCCAGCGCGACCAGCAGCACCAGCGCGACCGCATAGACGGAGTCGACAACGGCCCAAAACCGCAACGCGCGCGCGGCTTCCCGTTCAATCCGCGAGGGGAGCTCGGCCGAAACCGCGTCGGAAGGCAGGCCGGCGCTCATGAAGGCGGGCAGCTTGCGGGCCCGCGTCGAACCTGTCAACGAGAGGTGCCGCGGCCGCGCGCGTTGGGAACAGCGCAGCGCTCGGAACTTTCGATCATATTCATTTTGTATGTAAAACCACCACTGACATCTATGCAAACGGCGCTACCCTAGCGCCATGTCAGCCCCCCGCCCCGCACGCGCCTGGGCGATCGCATCTGCGCTGGCGGTCCTGACCGCCGCTTCGGCGTGCAGTCCTCAGGAGATCGATCGCACAGCTGCCGTCGGCGGGGTGATGCGGTCCGCGCCGGGCGACAACAAGATGCCCAGCTCCCTCGACACGAAACCCTCCGCCGACGCCGGCACGGCCACGGGTGCCCCCTCCGCCCCCGACGCCGCATCCACCACGACTCCAAATCCTCCCGGCTCCTCGCCGGGGCCGACCACGCCGTCAAACCCACCCGGCACATCACCGGCGCCAACGACGCCGTCGACCCCGCCCGGCACATCACCGGCGCCGACGACGCCGTCGACCCCACCCGGCACATCACCCACGCCCCCCTCGGCGCCGAGTGATCCCCCTTCCAGCGCCCCGCCCGCGGAGCCGACCGCCCCCCCCGTCGACACCGCGCCGCCCGAAGAACCTCCCCCTCCACTCGGCCCGCCGTTGAGCGCCGCACCCGCCACGGGCTGCGACTCCCTCAAACCCTGGGTCGCGGGCGCGATCTTCGTCGGCGGCGAAAAAGTCATCCACCGAGGCCAGAAGTTCGAATGCCGCCCGTGGCCCTACGCCCCCTGGTGCGCGCTCGAAACCTACGAACCCGGCAACCGCCAGACCCCCTGGCCGGACGCCTGGCTCGACAAAGGCACCTGCGCCAAGCCCGCGCCCGCCGGCGAGTAGCCCCCGCCACCCAACTCGCTCCGATCACCTCACTGCTCTTCCCCTCGCCCCGCTTCAGCCGCTTCAGCGGGGCGAGGTCGCCGGGATCCCGAAGGGCCCCCGGCGGGTGAGGGGATCCAACGCCCTCGCTACGGCGTGACCGCCAACGTCGTCGTGCCCGTCCGCCCGGTGGGAACGTGCTGCGCGGTGATCGTCGTCGGCGAATCCACGCTCGAGACGCCGGTAGCGCGGCCCAAGGAGCCGACTGCGTTGGAGATCGTGGCCACGCCCGGCTTCGATGAGCCCCACGTGACCTGGTTGGTCAACACCTGCATCGAGTTGTCGGAGAAGAGGCCGGTGGCGACGAACTGAACCGTGGCATTGACCGCCACCGACCCGCCCGCCGGGGTCACCGAGATCGACATCAGCGTTGCCGGCGTCACGGTCAACTGTGTAGTGCCCGTGATGACCGTCGTTCCAACGAATCGGGCGGTGATCGTCGAGGTCCCCGTGCCCGGCGTGCTCGCCTGCCCCTTGGGCGCCACGTTGGAGATCGTCGCGACCCCGAGAGCCGAGGACTCCCACGTCAGATCCGCGTGTGTGGTGAGGTCCTGCGCCGAGCCGTCCGAATAGGTTCCGATCGCCGTGAACGGAACCGCGGTCCCCTTGGCGACGCTCGAATTGTCCGGGGTGACCGCGATGGTCGCCAGCGTCGCCGCATTGACGGTGAAGACCACCAGGTTGCTTGCGACGCCCTCGTAGGACGCAAAGATGTTCGCGGTCGTCCCGATCACGATGCCTGTCGCTTGGCCGCGCGTCCCCGCCGCGTTCGAGATGCGGACGTTGTTCGGGTTGGAGCTGGCCCAGAGCACCTGATCGGTGATGTCTTGCGTGCCACCGCCCGAGAGGGTTGCGATCGCCGTGAATCCCTGGACCACGCCTATCGGCTTGGAAACCGGGTCTGGACTGATCATGATGCTGGTGATCGGCGCATCGATGATGAACAGCTGCGTGCTGCCCGCAACTGGTCCGAGGGTCGCCACGATGCTCGGTGTACCGACCGCCACACCAGTCGCCACACCCTTGCTAGCCGCGGCGTTCGAGATCGTGGCCGCCGCGTTGGACGGAGTCCAGGTCACGCTGCCGCTGATGTCCGCCGTGCTGCCGTCCGAGTAGACGCCGACCGCGGTGTAGCGCAAGGAGTTGCCGACCAGAATCGTCCGCTGCGCCGGTGTCACTTGAATCTCACGCAGCTCGGCCGCGCTGACCGTGACGTTGGCGAAGTTGCTGACCCCGTTCCACGTCGCTGTGATCCGGATTGGCCCGCCGCCCGAAAGCGCGGTCAAGACACCCCGCGATCCGGGATCGTTCGAGATCGACGCGATCGACGGATTCTCCGATGCCCAGATCGCTTGCAGGATGAGGTCCTGCGTGGTGCCGTCGGAGAACGATCCCGTCGGCGTGAACGACGCCGTGCTGCCGTCCGCGATGGTCAGCGTGCCCGGGTCGACCGCCATACTGGTGATGGTGGCGTTCGAGATCTGCAGCAGATGAGTCCCGGTCTGACCACCGAACGCCGCCCGG
>JANNNO010000275.1:0-4509 GCA_031398585.1 Myxococcales bacterium
GTCACGCAAAGGGAGGGAGCGCCCGGCGGGAGCGCGCCCCGGTCAGTCACACATCAGCGGTTCAACTCTTCGTTGATCCAGTCCTTCAGGCTCTCGACATCACGTGGGTCCGTGAATTCCCGCCCGTTGACGTAGATGGTAGGGGTGCTGGAGATCCCGAGCTCCTGCCCCTCGGCCTTGTCTTTGTCGACTCGGCCGCGAATCTCGTCCGATTCCACATCGGCGCGCCACTTGGCCACATCGAGACCGATCTCCTTGGCGATCGACTCGAGCAGGGCGGGGGAGAGGTTCTCGGCGTTGGCCCAGACCTTGTCGTTGAACGCCCAGAACTTGCCCTGCTTGTGGGCCGCCAGCGAGCCTTCGGCCGCCAGGCGTGCGTGGGTGTGCCCGCCGAGCGGGTAGTGCTTGAAGGCGACCTTCACCTCGTCCTTGTAGGCATCGAGGACCTCTTTGAGCACCGGCTGCACGGTCTTGCAGTGAGGGCACTCGTAGTCGACGAATTCCACGACGGTCACCGGTGCCGAGGCGTTGCCCTTCCAGGGAGCGCTGGCCACCGAGACGTTCTTCTTCGCCTGCCGGAAGCGCTTTCCGATGGACTCGGTGATCTCGGAGTCGGTGTAGCCGCCGTCGACCAGGCGGGCGACGTAGCGGGCCGCGTAGAGCGACTTGCGGCAGCCCTTGTCCGTGCGGGTGGACACCAGGAGGCTGTGGCCCTTGCCGCAGGCCGAGGATTCCTTGTTCAGGATGCGAAAGAAGACCTTACGCTCGAAATCGTCGAGCTTCGTCAGATCCACACCGGGTGGGGCCGTTGCATCGCCGGCTTTGTCTCCGGCGGCGGGTGCGGCTTTCTCGGCCGGCGCGGCGCTGGCCGCCGCAACGTCGGCGCGATTCTTGGAACATCCGACTCCCGTCAGCCCCACCAGGAGTCCCACGCCCGCTGCAACCAGCCGAGATCGGGACCGCGATGGCCAGCGCGACGGCAGCGCTCTTGCGACGACACTCCCAGCGACTGCAGACATGGCCGCAGAGTTTTAGGAACGCCTCTCGCCGATGTCAATCGAAGCCCGCGGAATCTTTGCCACGTAGAGGTCGGCGCGGACCCCAGGTTGGCGTCCGGCTTTGCGATTGACGGCAAGCGGGCCAACCACTATAAAACGCCTCGCTGGCGCACAGAGCCGCCGCGAAAAACACATGAGCTCCGACTATCTAGCTGCCGCAATCGCCATCTTCGCGGGCGTCGGGATGGCGCTGCTGCTGACGGCCGCATCGAAGTATCTCGGGCCGAACCGACCGACGAAGGCGAAGTCGATCCCCTACGAGGCTGGATCGGACCCCATCGGCAGCCCGCGGGCACGCTTTTCGGTCAAGTTCTACCAGGTCGCCATCCTCTTTTTGGTGTTCGACATCGAAGCGGCGTTCCTCTACCCCTGGGCGGTGAATTACCGGGCGCTGTCGTGTCTTGGGCCCCTGGACGGTGGCGTCTGCACCGCCGGCGTTTCATTCTTTGGCCTCGCCAGCGTGGTCACGTTCATGGCCGTCCTCGTCGTCGCGTTGGCCTACGTCTGGCGCAAACGCGCCGTCGGTTGGGAATAGTCGGCGTAGAGTCGGCAATACCCCCAGGCAGACACGGCCGGAGAAGAACAACATGGGATACGACGTTTACACGACGAAGCTTGCCGATGCGGTCAACTGGGCGCGGAAGTTCTCGCTCTTCCAGTACCCCTTCGTGACCGCCTGTTGCGGCATGGAGTTCATGGCGACCGCGGGTTCCAAGTACGACATCGCGCGCTTCGGCTCCGAGTTCCCGCGCTTTTCGCCCCGTCAGGCCGACATGCTGGTCGTGGTGGGCACCATCACCGAACGGCAGGGCCCTGCGCTTCGCCGCATCTACGATCAGATGTGCGAGCCCAAGTGGGTCATGGCCTTCGGGGTCTGCGCCTCGACCGGCGGGTTTTATCAGAACTACTCGACGATGCCGGGCGCCGACCAGGTGATCCCGGTCGACGTCTACATCCCTGGTTGTCCGCCGCGCCCCGAACAGGTCCTCGACGCTCTCATGCTGCTGCAGGAGCGGATTCAGCGAGGTGAGGGGCACAGCCAGGTCACCCTCAAGGCCGAGGCTGGCTACGACGTGCCGATCGCCGCCATTCGTCCCATTCACGAGCGCGCGGCGCAGGCTTCGCCGCCGGGGACGCAGCCGCCCCCGCCCATCAAGCACGGCTGACCTTTCACGGCTGAGCTTCCAGGAACGACATGGCACAGATCATCCTCGACCGTCTCAAAGAGGCCTTCACCGGGGGCGAGATCCTCGAGACCGGGTCGCAGCACGGTAACGAATGGGCGCGCATCCGGCCTGACGCGTGGGCCGACGTCGCTCGCTTCCTGCACGACGATCCGACCACCGACCTCGATATGTTCGTCGATCTCACGGCCGTGGATCGCTACGGCCGCGAGCCCCGCTTCGACGTCGTCCTTCATCTCTACTCGCTCGACAAGAAGCACCGCGTGCGGCTGTATGGCGCCGTGAGCGAAGAGGAGCCGACCATTGCCACGCTGGTGCCGATCTGGGCCGGCGCCGATTGGTTCGAGCGCGAAGCCTTCGACCTTTACGGCATCCGTTTCGCGGGCCACCCCGATCTGCGCCGCATCCTCATGTACCCGGAGTTCGTCGGGCACCCGCTACGCAAAGACTATCCCAAGGAGAAGCGGCAGCCGCTGATTCGGCGTGAGCCGGGCCGGATCGACTGATCGCCTCCTGCACCACCCGATTCAGCCGACGAAGCAGGCAAACGACACCATGGCGCAAAGCTCGAGCACGACCCAGGCACCGTTGGCGACCGCTCCCCGTCGCGTGGTCCTCGGCATCAAAGAGGCCTCGGATCTCGAAGAGCCCGAACTCCCCTCGGAGTCGATGCCCCTCAACATGGGGCCGTCCCACCCGGCGATGCACGGGACCGTCCGCATGGTCCTCGAAGTCGAGGGCGAGAAGATCACGTCAGCCGACGTCCAGGTCGGGTATCTGCATCGCTGCTTCGAGAAGGAATCGGAGCACGCGACTTACACGCAGATCTTCCCGTACACCGATCGCCTGAACTACGTCTCGCCGATGTTGAACAACGTCGGCTATGCGCTGGCGGTCGAGAAGCTGCTCGGCATCGCCGACAAGATCCCGGAGCGCGCCCAGTACATCCGCGTGATCGTGGGTGAAATCTCGCGCATCTGCGATCACCTCACCTGCCTCGGTGCTGGAGCCATGGAGCTCGGCGCCTTCACGCCGTTCCTCTACAACCTCAAGTTCCGCGAGTGGTTCTGGGAGTTGCTCGAAGAGATCTCGGGCGCCCGCCTCACGCACAGCTACGTTCGCATCGGCGGCGTGTCGGCCGACATGCCCGAGGGCTGGACCGACCGCGTCCTCGAGGTCATTCGCAAGGGCCGCGAGGTTCTGATCGAGGTCGACAAGCTGCTGACGCGGAACCGGATCTTCCGCGACCGCATGGACGGCATCGGCATCATCACGAAAGAAGAGTGCGCGCAGTACGGGATCACCGGTCCCATGGCGCGCTCGACCGGCCTTTCCTACGACGTCCGCAGGGATCATCCGTACCTGGTCTACGACCGTTTCGACTTCGACGTCGCGGTCGGTTCCGTCGGCGACAATTTCGATCGCTTCGCGGTTCGTGTCGAAGAGATGCATCAGTCGATGCGCATCGTCGAGCAGGCGATCGCTCAGGTGAAGCCGGGGCCGGTCTTGATCAACGACCCGCGCGTCGTGCTGCCGCCCAAGAGCGAGACCTACAACAGCATCGAAGCGATGATCGCGCACTTCAAGATCATCATGGACGGCATCCGCGTCCCGGCCGGCGAGGTCTACTCGTTCACCGAGGGTGGCAACGGCGAGCTCGGCTTTTACATCGTCTCCGATGGCACCGGCCGCCCATGGAAGTGCCGCCTTCGCCCGCCGTCGTTCGCCAACACCGCCATCTTGCCCAAGCTTTTGATTGGCCTTTTCCTGGCGGACGTCGTTCCGACCTTCGGTATGGTCAACATGATCGGTGGGGAGTGTGATCGCTAAATGAGCTCGCAACCGCCCGTCTCGTCCCCCGGCCCCGGCAACGCCATTGCGCCGACGGCGCCGCCTCCCGCCACCGACAGCGTGACCGTCACCATCGACGGCGTGGTCAAACAGTTTCCCAAGGGCACCAACCTGCTCGAGGCCTGCAACCAGGTCGGCTGCGACGTGCCCTACTTCTGCTACCACCCGGGGCTCTCGTCGCCCGCGGTCTGTCGGCAGTGCCTGGTCGACGTCAAGGGTCAGCCCAAGCCGGTGCCTTCCTGCTACACGCCGGTCACCGACAAGATGGAAGTGACGACCAACTCGGCGCGGGTGCTCGACATCCGCCGCCAGATGCTGGAGTTCACGCTCCTCAATCACCCGATCGACTGCCCGATCTGCGACAAGGCCGGCGAGTGCAGCCTGCAGCGGCAGTACTTCGACTGGGACGCCAAGTA
>JANNNO010000292.1:0-36913 GCA_031398585.1 Myxococcales bacterium
CGCTGCGGCCCGCGATCACGCGTTCGTCACAAGCGAGCTCGATCAGCGCCCGCACGCGCCTCACCGCCAGCCAGACTGGCAACACAGGCCAAAAGATGATCGCGACCAGCTGAATCGTTGGCAAGATCAAGTGATCGCGTCGAGCCAGGTGCGCCGCCTCGTGGGCCAGCACCAGGGCGAGAATTTCGGGACGCTCCTTTTCCACCAGCGCCTGTGGCAAGACGATGCGGGGGCGGAAGATGCCCTCCAGCAGCGGCCCCTGTGAGGGGTGGCACAAGGTGGAGTCGAGCACGGCCGGCGTGCTCTCCCCCTCGCTGGCGAGCGCCGCCTTCACGCCTGCCGACAACGGACGCGCGTCGGCCAAAGACCGTGAGAGACGACGACGTTCCAGCAGCCAGCGCCCGAGCAGCACGACCAGGCCAGCGAGATAGATGGCTCCCAACATCAGCGGGAGTTGCGAGGCGGTCGATTCGACGTCGATGGCGCCGAGATCGATCGTCGCGGTGCCGGTGGCCGGTGAGGCCGCGGGCAGGTTGCTGCCCAAGAGACCGACCGGGCTTTGCCAGTCCGGCGGCATCAACAGTCGCAAGAACGCAGGGGCAAAAAGCAGCACACGCGCCGACGCGGAGACGCGCCCGCGCAACAGGCGATCCGCGAGCAGGCCGCCAAGGAGAAGGAATCCGGTTGCGACGGTGGTCTCGACCCAGGAGGCCGACCACCGCTGCCCGAGGGTCGCCACCAGAGCCGCCACGGTCGCGACCGCGTTGTCGATGACCGATGCGAAGGCGCCCATCACCCTGGCTCCTTGCTCGACTTGGTCGGCGCGCCAGCGCTGCGACGAGCTTTGCGCCCCTCGTTGTCGTCGTCTGAGGCTACGGCCTCGTCTTCCTCGTTGCCGCTCGTCACCTCATCGAGAAGGGCGCGCAGCTCCTGGAGCTGTTCGCGGGTCAGCCGCGCCTCCTTGGCGGCGAAGCCGAGCGCGGGCGAGACCGCACCCCCGAACGCCACCTCGACGAAGCGCCGCCACGCCCACGACTGGGCCTTGCGGCGTGGCACGGCCGATGTGTACTCCCAGACGCTGCCGACCTGGCGTCCCTTGACCAGGCCCTTTTCCACCATGCGATCGAGCATGGTCTTCACGGTGGAGTAGGCCCACCCGCGCCGCTCGGCCAGCGCCTCGGTGATCTCCCGCGCGGTCCCCCGACCGGCGGTCCACAAAGCATCCAGCAGGTCCCACTCCGTCTCCAGGATCTCGCGTCCATCCGCTTGAGGCATGGTGCCCTCCCCGCTCGTTGGCGAACGCCGGCTGCCCTAAAGGGTAGCGCGGCTCTTCATCACTACGAGGGTAAAGTTATCACTACAGTTGTAGTGACGCAAGTCCAGCCGCGAGATCCCGCGCACGATGGCGCCGTTGCATGCGATTCGCAGCGGCCAGGGCGCCGAGGAACAGCCCGCAGACCAGCGCCGGCAGAGCGACCTCGCGCCAGTCGGGCGAAAAGACGAGGACGAAGCCGCGCCCTTTGACCACGGCAGCGAAGCTCGACACGCAGAATGGCATCAGGAAGAAGCGAAACGCCTGCCAGCGCGCGGCTCTGTCGAGCCGCTGCCCGAGGCGGAAGCCCGCGTTCAAAAGCAAGGCGTAGCCGATGATGACGCTCAAGCCGAGCGATGTCAGCCAGAGGCCAGGACTCGCATCGAAGTGCCGGCCCACGACGACCAGGTACCAAAGCAGGTAACACCAGAGCACGCCGCGCGCGAAGGTCACGTCGGCGAGGTAGCCGATCAGCCTGCCCCGTAATCCGGGATTGCCGGGGTCGCTCGCCTGCGCGGCCATCTCCCGGTTCTAGCCGGGCTGCGATTTCCGCTAGGTTTCTCGGAGGAAAAAACCGTGAGGTCGGGCTCGACGTCGGCGGCGCCCCTCACCCCAACCCTCTCCCACCGGGAACACCGGGTGGGAGAGGGAGTGTGATTGGGGAGGCTTACTCGATCTGGCAGTTGTTCAGTTCGACAGTGACGGTCGTGCCGACCTGTTTGCGGACGCCGACGTTGACGCGGCCGCAGTTGTCGGCGATGGCGATCTTGCCCGAGGGCGTCGCCGCGGAGCAGTCGAGCGCCGAGGAGGTGCCGGCGAAGAGGTTGCCGCGAGCGCGGACCGTGGCAGTGCCTGCTGCTGCGGAGAGATCCACGCAGATGCCCGCGCCGGTGTTCGGATTCGATCCGAGCAGCGCCTGGACGATGTTCTTGCCGGGATCACCCGAGACGCCGAGATCGATGCCGCTGACGTCGTTGCCGGCCACGCTGGCCGCAGCTGGCTCGAGCAGGACGCCGCTGCCGCCGTTGGCGAGCAGCACGCTGCCGCGCAACTTCACCTTCGAGCCTCCCTGCACCCGCAGGCCGGGCCCCTGGTTGGCGTGAGCGACGAGGCCGCTCACGTCGCTGACCTTGCGCGCGCCGAAGGCGATGTCCTGAGCGATGTGCAACCCGGCGTCGCCGTTCTCGGCGACCAGCACGCTGCCGTTGCCCGCACCCGCGGTGCCCGAAGGCGTCCCGGCGATGTCGACCTCGCCCCGGCTGGTGACCTTGATTCCGTGCTCGCTGTTCTTCCACAGTGCAATTCGCCCCGATGAAGAAGCCAGCACCGCCACGCCGCCCGTGATGTCGAGGCCGCTCTGCTTGGCCGACGCCGTGCCTGCCTCACTGACCTCGAGCACCGGACCGATGGCAAGAGTTCCCCCCAGCACACGCAGACCGTCGTCGGCGGTCTTCTTGATCTTGAGGTTGGCGACGCTGGCCGCGTCCGTTCCGGGAACGTTGGCGATGACGGCCGTGGCCGAGGTCCCGCCACCATCGATGGTGATCTCGTTGCCGGTCGAAGGCCCGCCCAGCGAGGCGCTCTTGCCGAGCAAGCGGAAGCCGATCTTCGCCGCCGGCAGTCGCACCAGCACGGGCCCACCCGAGCTCGTGACCTTGACGTTGGCGGGGATGTCGATCGGGAAGCGCTCGGCACCGGTGCCAGTCACCACCAGCTCGGTCGTCTTGCCCGAAGCGCCGAGCACCGTGATCGTCGTGCCCACCGCCGCGGTGTCAGGAAGCGCTTCCAGAGCACGGGTCAACGTCTTGAAGGCGCAGTTGTTGCTGGCGACACCGCCGGCCTTGCCGCTGCCGGTCGCCACCGTGTCGTTGCCGTTCACTGGATCGACGACGTACTGATTGCCTGCGGGTGCATCGCACGTGGTGCAGGTGTTCTTCACGCAGGTGTACGCCGCGCCGATGACCTTGCAGGGCGTGTCGTCGCCGTCGCAGCAGTTCCCCGGCACGCACTTGTTGCCGCAGCAAAAATCAGCGCCGTTGCCGGTGCACTTCTGACCGACGTTGGTGCACGCGTTGGTCACGCAGCGGCCGCTGTCGGGACCGGTCGCGGTCCAGCACATCGGTTTTGCGTCCTTGTAGCGAGGATCGTTGCGACACTGGCTGTCCTGGGTGCAGCTGCCGCAGGTGTTGGGCACCGAGACCCCGCAGATCTGACCTTCGCGGCCGCCCGTGCAGTCGCTGCTCGAGCCGCCGCAGTCGCCCTTGGCGCACTTGCCAGCATCGGAGCAAACGAAGCCCGCGCCGTAGCGACCGGCGTCGCCCGTGCACTGGGTGCTGGCGGTGCACGGACCGCAGGTGTGAGGTTTGCTCACGCCGCAGATGAACCCTGCCGTGCACTCGAGCGAGGTGTCGTGACAGTCGCCCTTCTCACACTTGCCCGCGAGGCAGATGAAACCTGCCCCGTAGGCCGTGGCGTCCGCGCGACAGGCCGCGTCCGTCGTGCAGGTCGTGCAGGTGCGCGTGTTGCTGTCGCAGATCTGGCCGGCGGTGCAGCCGCGCGAATCCCGACAGGTCGCCGGGAGGCACCCGCCCGCGATGCAAAGATGATTGGCCCCGTAGGCCGCGACACAGGCCGCGTCGCTCGCGGTGTCGACGCATGCGGTGCACACGCCCGCCACGCAGATCCCGTTCTTGCCGCCAGCGAGCGTGCACTTGCCACCGGCCGTACAGGCCCCAACGTCAGCCGGCGCCGTTTCGGTCGACACTTCCAGCGTCGATGTCTCGACCGCCGTGTCGCCCGCGCCACCGGCTCCCCCGGCGCCGCCGATCGCGCCACCAGCGCCGCCGACCGCGCCACCAGTGCCGCCCGTGATCACGCCACCAGCGCCGCCGATCGCGCCACCGGCACCCGCCAGCCCACCGCCGGTGCCACCCGTGACGACCACGCCCCCACCGGCGCCTCCCGTCACGGCGCCGCCGGCCCCGCCGGTGCGCGTGCTGCCACCCGTTCCCCCGGTACGGCTCGGGGTGGTGTTCTCACTGCCGCCGCAAGCGGTCATGGCGAGAACGAGGAACAAGGAAAGGGCGGCTGGATGCCGCGGGGTCATATCTCGTCTCATGGGCGTTTACCTCGGGGGCGGGAGTTGCGCGTTCCGCCGGTGAGCGAATGCTGTGATTCGCTCACCGCCGCGGCCCGGTCCACCAGCTCACGAAGCAGCTATGAGGTCCTGACCGACGCGGGGGGCCCGAGTATCGATCAGCTTGAGACGAAGCGGTACAAATCTCCCCTGCGGTCGGTCACAGCCTCTTGCCTTCGTGATTCAGCCCACGATTCGAGGCAACCCCGCGCTAGCAGGGCCTACGCGGCACGCGATTGCTGACGTCTTCCTCGGTCACGGTCTGGCAACGCGCGCCCTCGTCGATGAGCTTGGCGAGCGTCGACGCGGGGACCAGATCGCTGCCGGTCGTCGAGCCCTGACGAGCAAAGAAGGACGTGCCGAAGACTCCGGCCATCACGACCCCGATGCTCATCACGAACAACGTGTCCACCGTCCACCACTTGGCTTCCCTACCCACACCCTTTTTCACGTTCGTCTTCATGATTGCCTCCTATTGAAGGACCCCATCCCCACTCACTCCGTTAACCGCTCTCTCGTCTTATTGATGCCGCCAGAACGACGAATGTTGGCTACTTGTGAACCGGCGCCTCACAACGCACCCCCACGCGTTTTTTCACGCACGTAAAGGCCCGGTTGCGTACAACAACCGACGCGTCGACTTGCAAGCGCCGTGTTCGTTGGGACAATGAAGGGGCGCAAACGGATCGCCGCCGAGACCGTGTTTTTGCTTGGTGACACCGACACAGGGTCACTTCGCAACAGCTGCTACCGCCGCACCTGATCGGCCCGCTGCGCTCCAACATGCAAAACCAGAAGATCGAAGCCGTACCCTCCGTTCGACAGTGGGTCTCCGAAGTTGCCTCCAAGACCAGACCGGATCACATCGTCTGGTGTGACGGCTCGGAAGAAGAGGGCCGCCGACTGACCGAGAAGGCAGTCGCCGACGGGCTTCTCCTGCCGCTCGACCAGGGATCGCTGCCGGGCTGCTACCTCACGCGCTCTCACCCGAGCGACGTCGCGCGCACCGAACACCTCACGTTCATCTGCTGCGAGGCCAAGGACGACGCGGGCCCGACCAACAACTGGATGGCGCCCGGGGAGGCACGCAAGAAGGTCGGCCCGCTCTTCGAAGGCGCCATGCGCGGCCGCACGATGTACGTCATTCCCTTCGTGATGGGCCCGCCAGGCTCACCGTTCGCGAAGGTCGGCGTGCAGGTCACCGACAGCCTCGTCGTCGTCCTAAACATGAGGATCATGACTCGCGTCGGGACCGTGGCTCTCGACGAGCTCGACCGCACTCACGAATTCGTGCGCTGTCTGCATTCGCTGGGCGATCTATCGCCCGATCGTCGTTTCGTGCTGCACTTCCCGCAGGACCACGAGATCTGGAGCGTCGGTTCGGGCTACGGCGGCAACGCTCTATTGGGCAAGAAGTGCTTCGCGCTTCGCCTCGGCAGCGCGATGGGCGCTCACCAGGGGTGGCTGGCCGAGCACATGCTGATCCTCGGCGTGCAAAACCCAGCGGGACAGACCCGCTACATCGCGGCCGCCTTTCCCAGCGCCTGCGGCAAGACCAACCTTGCGATGCTGGTGCCACCCGAAGGCCTGCGCAAGAAGGGCTGGCGTGTCTTCACGGTGGGCGACGACATCGCGTGGATGCGCATCGGTGCCGATGGAAGACTCTGGGCCGTGAACCCGGAAGCGGGCTTTTTCGGCGTGGCACCCGGCACTTCCAAGAACACCAACCCCAACGCGATGGCGACCATCAGCCGCAACACGCTCTATACGAACGTGGCGTTGCGGCCGGACAACACGGTCTGGTGGGAAGGGCACGACGATCCGCCGGTCCTCGGCACGCTCGACTGGCAGGGGCGCCCGTGGGATCCGCAGGGGGCGGAGAAAGCCGCCCACCCCAACAGTCGTTTCACGGCACCCGCGGCACAGTGCCCGTCGATCTCACCGGAGTGGCAGAGCCCGCAAGGTGTTCCCATCGATGCGATCGTCTTCGGCGCGCGCCGACGCGCCGTCGTCCCGCTGGTCTACGAAGCGCGCGACTGGCAGCACGGAACCTTCCTCGGGGCGACTTTGGCGTCGGAGACCACCGCCGCGGCAACCGGCAAGGTTGGGGTGCTGAGGCGCGACCCGATGGCGATGGTTCCCTTCTGCGGCTACAACATGGCCGACTACTGGGGTCACTGGCTGGCGATGGGCAAGCAGATGTCGCGCCCGCCGAAGATCTTTCGGGTCAACTGGTTCCGGCGCGACGAACAGGATCGCTTCCTCTGGCCCGGCTTCGGCGAGAACCTGCGCGTCTTGATCTGGATGCTCGAACGCTGCGATGGCAAAGGCGGCGCGCGCCCCACGCCGCTCGGCAACGTCCCCACGCTCGATGCCCTCGACCGCGATGGGCTCGACGTCAGCCAGCCGGTCCTGGAAAAGCTGCTCAGCGTGGATGGCGCCGACTGGACCACGGCCCTGGCCGACCAGCGCGCCTTCCTCGAGACCTTCGGCTCCCGGGTGCCACCGGCGATCTGGGCGGAACACCGCGCCCTCGCCGCACGCCTCGCCGCGCCAGTGCCCTGAGAGGGCTCCCACAGTCGCGCGTGCTGTCGCTGCAAAAGCACGGATTTGCTGCAGGTCTCGGCTTGGCCCGTGCGGTGACGAGACCTAGGTTTCCGGTATGCGGCTTTTGCGAACCGGGATCGCGGGCGGGCGATTGCAAAAGGAGATTTTGGGGGTCTTGGCCGGCCATGGCGGCCGTGACCTCTCTACCAAGCTCGCCGTCGGGGCCCTCGGCCTCGTGGCCGGAGCCTATGCGGTCAAGCGGCTGCGGCGGGCGCAGACCGACCGGCTCGAGGGGCGGGTCGTGCTCATCACCGGCGGCTCGCGCGGGTTGGGGCTGTTGCTCGCGCGCGAATTCGGCCTGGCGGGCGCTCGGCTGGCCATCTGCGCCCGCGACGCCGAGGAGCTCGATCGGGCGCGCCTCGGCCTCGAACGACGTGGGCACGAGATCTACGCCACCACGTGCGACGTCGCCAACCCGACCGAGGTGCATGCACTCATCGACAAGGTGTTGACCCGTTACGGGCGTCTCGACGTGCTGGTGAACAACGCTGGTGTCATCCAGGTGGGCGCGCTCGCGAGCTTGCGGCTGGAAGACTTTCGCGAGGCGATGGCGATCAATTTCTGGGGCACCGTGCACACCACATTGGCTGCGCTCGATGCCCTCAAGAGCGCCAAGAACGCGCGGCTCGTGAACATCTGCTCGATCGGCGGCAAGATCGCGATGCCTCACCTGCTGCCCTACGACTGCGCCAAGTTCGCGGTGATCGGCTTCTCCGAAGGTCTGCGCGCCGAGCTTGCCAGTGACGGCGTCAGCGTGACCACGGTCGTGCCCGGCCTCATGCGCACCGGCTCGCACGCAAGCGCCACGTTCAAGGGCGATCCCTCGAGCGAGTACCAGTGGTTCCGCGCGCTGGCACAGGCGTCGTCGGCGACGCTCGACGGACGGGCAGCCGCGCGACGGATCGTGCGCGCGACCTTGCATCGCGAAGCAGAGGTCGTGCTCGGCTGGCAGGCGCGACTCGCGGCGACCGCCAAGACCTGGATGCCGGGGCTGGTTCGTCGGGTGTTGGCGCGGGCGAATCGCTTCTTGCCCCGCGGTCACGAAGGCGCCGGGCCGGGCGTGGCGGGCCGCTCGCTCGCGCTGGCCTCCAATCGCGATCGCTGGTCGTAGTCTCTGCGCCCCATCGGGCAAGGCGCGGCGCTTTCCGCGCGGGAGCCACGACCTCACCGGCTGGGGTAGATTGGGGTTTCATGTCGTCAGGGTTGCTTCATGGAGGCCCGGAAATCGCGGCGCGCCTGCGCGAGTTGGGCGGCTACCTGCGCCTGCGCGGCGAGAGTCCCTTTCGCGCGCGGGCCTACGAGACTGCGGCTGCGGCCATCGATGCCCTTGGCTCGCGCTTTCCGCTGCTGCGTGACGAGGGGCGCCTCACCGAGGTTCCCGGCATCGGCGACAAGCTCGCAGCCACCATCGAAGAGCTCGCCACCACCGGGACCACGGCGACGCTGGAGCGACACCGCGCCGAGTTCCCCGTCGGGCTTTTGGCGCTCGCCGAGCTGCCCGGCGTGACGCTGCCGCGCCTGCGCGTTCTGCACACCGATCTCGGCATCGTGGACAGAGCGACGCTGCTGACGGCGGCGGAGTCGGGTGAGCTCGCCCGGGTCAAGGGTTGGGGGCCGCGCACCATCACCAAGCTGCTCGCCGCTCTGTCGAAGGGACCCGAGTCGCGGCCGGGCATGTTGCTGCTCGAAGCGCGTCCACTCGCGCACGATCTTGCGGCGCTGCTGCGAGCCGCGCCGGGCGTGAGCGCTGCGGAAGTCGTGGGCGATGTGCGCCGCTGGCAGGAGATCGTGAGCGCCATCCACATCGTCGGCGCGAGCCGGGATCCGCGGGCCGCGCTGGGGGCCTTCCTGGCGTCGGCACCTGTCGGCGAGGTCTCTGCTCCCGAAGTGCAGGGGGCGGCCGTGACCGCGCGCTTTCGCCTCTTCAATGGTGGCATGGCCGCGGTCACCGTGGTCCCACCCGAACAATACGCGCGCACACTCGTGCGCTGTACGGGCACGCTGTCTCATCTCGATGCGCTGGCGGCGCGGGCCCAGGCGCGCGGCACGACGATGGAGGCGATCGATGGCAGTGACGAAGCGGCGATCTTTGCCCGCCTGGATCTACCCCTGCTGCCACCCGAGCTGCGTGAGCATCCCGATGACATCGAACAGGCCGCCGCCGGCGACGACTTCGCCGATCTGGTGGCGTTGCCCCGACATCCGCGGGTTCGTTCACTGCCACACCACCGCCTCCGACGGCCGCCACGATCTGACGGAAATGGCCACCGCCGCCCGTGAGCGCGGCATGGATTACGTGACGATCACCGATCACTCACCGACGGCATCGTACGCAGGTGGTCTCACCAGCGAACGCCTCGCAGAGCAGGCGGGCGAGATAGCGGCGGTGAGACAGGCTGTCGGTATCGACATCTTGCGCGGCACCGAATCGGACATTCGCGCGGACGGCACGCTCGACTACGGCGACGATGTTTTGGGTGCGCTCGAGATCGTCATCGCGAGCATCCACAATCGCCACGGCCAGGACGAAGAGGCGATGACCCGTCGGCTCTGCGCGGCGATGTGCCACCCGGTCTTCAAGATTTGGGGCCATGGGCTCGGGCGCTTGCTGCTGCGGCGTGAGCCGATCGCCTGTCGCGTGACCGAGGTGCTCGATGCGGCCGCGGTCAGCCGAGCGGCGATCGAGATCAACGGCGATCCGCACCGCATGGATCTCGAGGCGCGCTGGCTGCGCGAAGCCCGCGCGGTCAGCATCCGCTTCACTGTTTCTGTCGATGCTCATTCGACCCGCGACTACGACAACCTGATGTTCGGGGTTCACCTCGCGCGGCGCGCGGGCATCCGGAAGAGCGAAGTGCTCAACACCCTTTCGGCGCCGGAGTTTCGCAGCGCGGTCAGCCCGCTCGGCTGAGCGGTGCATTTTTACCCACCCGAGCGTTGACTGAACAGAGGTTCAGTCACATGGTAGGCGAGTCGTGCGCGCCGTCCCGATCGACAATCCGCCCAACCCGTGGGCCTCGTCCGCCGTCGAATACCTCGAGGCGCCGCCGCCCGATATGAAGCTCGAGGTCTACGAGGATCACAGCCGCGAGATCCTGGCGAAGAACAACAGCCCCGACGTTCCTTTCACGTACAGCGTGAATCCCTATCGTGGCTGCTTTCACGGCTGCGCCTACTGCTACGCGCGCCCCAGCCACGAGTATCTCAGCTTTGGCGCCGGGACCGACTTCGAACGTCGGATCGTGATCAAACCACGCGCGGCCGAGCTGCTCGACAAGGCGCTGTCGAAGAAGAGCTGGCGCGGCGACGCGATCGTCTTTTCCGGCGTGACCGACTGCTACCAGCCGCTGGAAGCTTCGTACCGGTTGACCCGCGCCTGCCTCGAGATCTGCGAGGCGCACGCCAATCCCATTGGCATCATCACGAAAGGCCCGCTGGTCGAACGCGACGTGGACGTCCTCGCGGCGCTCGCGCGCAAAGCCGACGTTCACGTGACCATCAGCATTCCGTTTTGGGACAAAGACAAGGCGCGCGCCATCGAGCCTTACGTGGCGACGCCCGAGCGGCGGGTTCGCATCATCGAACGGCTGGTGCAGCAGGGGATCGAGGTCGGCGTCAACGTGGCGCCGATCATTCCCGGCCTCAACGATCAGGACATCCCAGCGGTTCTTGCCGCCGCTCGCGGTGCCGGCGCCACCAGTGCGGGCTGGGTGCTGCTGCGACTGCCGGGATCGGTGCGCGAGGTCTTCACGACACGGCTGCAAGCCGAGCTGCCGCTGTCGGTGGATCGCGTGCTTCATCGCATTCGCGAGACCCGCGGCGGCGAGCTCTACGATCCACGCTTCGGCAAACGCGGCCGCGGAGAAGGTCCCTACGCGGGTGCCATCGACTCCCTGTTTCGGGCCACCGCGATCAAGCTCGGCTACCGCTTGCGGGAGCGCGGCTCGCCGCTGCGGCCGGCCGAAGTCATCGACCACATGTAATGCGAGCGCCGCGCGACCATGGACGCGCGGCGAAAGCGCAGTCACCCCTGGCGGCTCAGTCAGCGAGCTTGACCAGCTCGGCGACCGCGTCGGCATCGCCGCGCAAAAGCGCCTTCAAGCGTGGCGCGGGAAAGAGCTCGGACAGCCGCGAACGAGTGGGCTTGCTGGCAGGAAGAGAGATCTCGCGCGCCAGCGGCGCCCCGACACCGACACCAATGGTCTTGCGCAGCAGAGCGAGCTGGTCGGCCTTCAGTCCATCGGTGCAGTCGTTCACACCCGGCATCAACGACGGGTACATCAAGTTTCGCTTGTCGGTCTCGAGGTGAATCAGGGCACCGGTGTGGCCGAACTCGTGCGCCGTCGTGAGATCCACCAGCGGCGAGCCCGCGACCGCGTACTGACCGAGGAAGGTGCCGTCGAGGAACATCATGGGCGAGAACTCGGCCGGCAGATCGATGTCCTTCCAGATCTCGCCTTCCATCGATCCGCTTCGCTGGAACTCTTGGATCAACGCACGCGAAATGGCGAGACCGACGATCATCGCTCCCTCGGGCAGCGGACTGGTACCGTTGCTCGGCAGAATGCGCGGCACCATCACGATGTTGGTCACACCCGGGCCGTGATTGTTCTTCATCGCGAAGTCGATCACCGGCCGGAACATGAAGTTCACCGCGAACTTGAGCACCCTCTTGTAGAGCTCCGGATTCATCTTCAGCGCGTCGTCGCTGAGATCGTCGTTGGGAAAGGCAGCGAGGATGGCGTTGTTGAGCGCCGCCTCGTCGGTGTTGATGGCGAAGGGCTGCTCGACGTTGCTCACCATGCGCGTGGTGAAGAAGGTGAGGCCGTGACGGCGGTAGTAGCGCTGCAAGGCACGGCTGTAGCGCGCGACCTGCAGAGTCGGGGTCGCGAATAGATTCACCTCGCGGCGACCGGTCAGCTCGGTGTCGAGGCGGTTGCAGTTGAGGTTGGCGTAAGGCTCGACGGCGAAGAAAGCCGCCAGGTCGGGCGACCCGTTGTTGGGAAGCGGCGGCACGGTCACCCCGCCGCCCCCCCCTTCGTCGTCACAGGCGACGGAGATCGCGGAGGTCAGCACGAGGACGAGGGCTGAAAGCCGGCGCCGGTTGTCGTTCGAGAAGCGCGATCGCTGCATGAGGCGAGTTTTCCCCAAAGCGCTGCGAGATGGCGAAAAAGATAGAGCTTCGGGGCCGCACCGCGTGCGGCGGATCACCCACGAATCGAGGCTCTCCGCCGCGGACGCAGGCCCCTCAGGGGCCGGCGCTCGACGCCCGGCGGGCCGGTCTGCATGTAGTTGATGACCCCACAGAAACTGTGAAGCGTCATTCAAATTTTACGGGTCCGATTCTCGTACGGGGGCCCGATCTGTCGCTAAAGTCGGCCGGTCATGGCCTTGTTCAATCTAGCCTTTGCCCCGCTGGCCCTGGTCGCGGCGGTCGGCCCCGCCTACCCCGCCTTCCCTCCCCTGCCCGCCACGTTCGCTCAGCCGCTCGAGTGTGCCGCGCCCGAGATGGCGTCGCTCGATCGGCCGTTCGCCCTCCGCTGCGCGATCGCGCCCGGGGCGCAGGCGTCATCGGTGGTGCTCCTCTTTCGTCAAGGCGGCGCCCCCGTCTTCACCGCCGCGCCGACCCTGCGTACCGATCGAGGTTGGTACGTCGCCTGGCTCTGCGCGCACGATCTCGTGGCGGGCCCGCTGCAGTACTACTTCGAAGCGCGAGACGTCGCCGGCAAGGTCGTCGCGTCGTCGGGCAGCGAGGAGAGCCCGAGCGTGATGGTCGTGGGCGCGATCACGGAGCGCGCGATGAAAGCTTCGCTGACCAGCATCGCGCACAACCACTCCATCACCGACGACGATGATCCCCTCGCCGCGCATCGGTCGGCACAGGCGGCGCGCGCTGCCGCCGAGGTGAGGGCGCAGCGGCGCGGCCCGGGACTCTTCCTCGGCGCGGGCGTCGGCATCGGCCAGGGCTACTTTCCCGAACGCACGCTCGAGTTTCACCGCGAGCTCACTTCGGAGCCCGACTTCGGTGCCTCCGGTCGTCCCGTCTTCTTGCCCGAGGTGGGCTGGCAGCTCGCCGATGGCTGGGCGGTCTCGGCGCAGCTGCGCTATCAGCCGATCGACCCCGGCGGCTCGGGCGATCACAAGGCCGGTTCACCCGTGAAACGATCATGGGCGCTGCTCGCGCGCGGTCAGCGACAATTCGGCGAGGGCCGCTTGCAGTCGTTCCTGTCGGCGAACCTCGGCCTCGGCGATGGCTTCCGCGTGGTCGTGCCGGCGCGACCGCACGAAGAGCTGCCGCGTGATGACACCGTCCGCGGCGGTCCCCTGGTCGTGGGCCCCGGCGGAGGTGCGCTCTATCACTTCGGCCCCCACCTGGCGGCGGCCGGCGAGGTCCGCCTGCTGGTGGGCGCGCCCAACCTCGCCGTCATCGGCGAAGTCACACTCGGCGTCCAGGTCGGGTTCTAGCGAACGGTCCTGGCGAGGGGCCAACGCCACACCCGCGTCCGCGAGAAACAACGGGCCTTCACTTTTTTCTGCAACACCGGACGCGTCGGGGATCCCCACGGCGAGGTCGCACGGGCGCCATGAAGGCGCTTCGGCTGACGACCCTGCCGGAGGACACGATGAACCGAACCAAGACGACGCGGCCCTGGACCAAGCACTCCCTTTTGATCTCGCTGCTGGCGGGAGCCACCGCCATCGGCTGCGCGGCCGAGCCGGATGACCCCGCGACCACCGTTGAGGAGGAGCTACTGACCCCCGTGGAAGGTCGGATCTCGCTCTGGCCGGGCGGTGTCGTCCCGGTCTGCGTCGCGGTGCCGGTCAGCAGCGATCGCGACCATCCCGAAGCGGTTCGCCAGATGCGAGCCGCACTGACCGCCAACTGGCAGGCACACGCTGGCATCACCTTCGACTTCAGCTGTCCCGACGTGCGATCGCGGGTCTGGGTCGAGTTGAGCGAGACGCGCAACCCCGCGGGCATCTCCGATACCAATGGCGTCGGCGGGCGGGCGCCTCTCGGCAGGGGCAACGGCGGCACCCAGACCGTGACCATGAGCTACTGCGCCCCCTCCAGGCCCGGCAACACCTGCAACAACCTCAACGGCACGCCCATCGATCACTGGCGTTTGTTTCGCAACGCCGCCATCCACGAGTTCGGTCACATCCTCGGATTCGTGCACGAGCACAAGCGGACCGACATCCCCCGCGACGTGCAAAACTGGTGTGACGCCGCCAAGCCGAGCGAGCGCGGCGGCACCCCGCAGAAGGAGATCGATAGCGGCTTCGAACCGCACGGCGGCGACGCTCTGTCGTCAAACTACGATCGCTCCTCGATCATGGGCTACTGCCGCGATGTCGATGGCAACCGTCAGGTCGACAACGCCAACAGCCCCGACTACGACCAGATCTCGGTGCTCGATCGCATCGGCGCTCGCGACGTCTACCCGAGGGCGGGCGACTCCATCATTCGCGTCGACCGTGCGCACTATGGCGGCAACTGCGGCGCCGGCCGCGCCGACCCGCGCGTCGCCCAACGCTGCAACGGCCGCCGCGCCTGCCGCTACACCGTCGATCACACCCGCATCGGCGACCCGCACGTGAACTGCGCTAAGACCTACGACATCAGCTACAGCTGCCGCGTCGGCAACAGCTGGCGCCCGCAGCCGGGGATCCGGCTGTCAGCCGAGGCCTCGGGTCAGCGCGCTTTCCTCTCCTGCAACTGAGTCCTGCAACCGAGCCAGCGGGAGGCCGGGCCTCGCGCGACCGATCAGAGCGCGAGGCTGCGGCCGAGCAGGCCGAGTACGCCGGGGGTGACGTTGCGGACCGTGCCCTCGACGTCGCTCGGGTTCATCCAGCAAAACGCATTGAGCAGCCGACCGGGGTGAAGCAGCCGCCGGTCGAGCTGCCCGACCTCGACGGTCATCGACAACGTCCCGAAGCGCGAGTCGAGCCAGTCATCGAGATCGCCGACCGTGGGATAGAACTCGATCGCCTGCCCGCAACGATAGGGCGTGCGCAAGAGCGCATCGCTGAAGGCGCGCACCAACCCCTCGTAGCGATCAGCGCGCGGGTTGCGCGCCCGCGTGTGACCCCACGGGTAGAGCAGCATGTTGCCGAAGCTGTGAAAGCCGAGCGCGACCTGCGGCGCCACCTCGTAGGCGACCTGGGCCACCGCTTGCGACTCCGGCTCCGACAGCGCGTGGGGGCCGAGGTAATGGGGAGAGAAGCGAAACCGCGAGCCCGAGAACGGGTGCCACGGGCGCACCTGCCCGACCATCGGGAAGTTGCGATTGAGATCCACCCCGCGGGCGTTCTTGCGCCGACCGGCCCGCAGCCCGCGGTCGAGCCGCTCCATGTTGTGAGCGTAGGCGTCGGGGTTGACGATCGGCATCACCACCAAGCGATGACGCTCGAGCAGATGCGCGTTGGCGCCGACCAGGCCCTTCACCACGTCGAGCAGCGCCAGCGATCCGATCACCTCGATGCCGTGGACCAGCGCGGTGAGCAGCACCGTCGGTGCGGTCGGCTCGGATCGCCCGAAGTCGAATCGCCAGAGCGGCCGCCCCTCGACGGAAAGGCCCACCACCGTCTCGCGGCGACCGGCGCGGGAAGCCAGCTCGCGCCACTCACTCTCGAGCATCTGTGCGCGCGGATAGACTTCATAAAGGCTCGGTCGACGTCCCACCTACCAGAAGGTAGCAACCGATCCGTCACCCTTCTGTTACAGAGTGCCGGTCCCGCAAACTTTCTCGCGGCACGCCCGCCACCGGCGCAGTTCTTCCATGACCCAGTCAGGGTCGTCGAGCGGCAGCTCGTGCCCTGCCGTCGGGTGTACGCCGAGGTCGGCACCCAGCAGCTCGGCGAGGCGTCCCGAACAGGTGGGATGCGCGAGGCGATCCTGCGTGCCCACCAGCACCAGCGCGGCTGGTCCATTCGGGGTCAGCTGGGTCGTCGGGCCCGGGCGATACTTTGCCGCAGCCAGCAGGAGGCGGCCGACGTTGGCAGCGCTGATTGGATTGGCCCGGGCCAGCCGCACGGCCGTCGCAACCGCGTCGCCTCCGCGTTCGGGGCGCGCGCTGGTCAGATCGAAGATCCGCCGCTCACGCCGAACCGGGTCGCGCGTGCCGGCCGCCAGCAGAAGCGTGAGCAGGGCCGCGGGGCGAAGCCGGCGCCAAGCTGGCGAGAGGCTAGCAGCGCTGCTGTTGACGAGGACCACCCCGGCGATCTCGTCGCCGTACGCCCGCGCCCAGTGCAGAGCGACCATGCCGCCCAGCGAGAGCCCGAGGAGCCACGTGTTGCCAGCGTAAGGCCCCGCGGCGTTGACAGCCGTCCTCACCGCTTCGGCGAGCGCGGGTACCGTGGTTGGCGCAACCTCATGGCAACGGATCCCGCAGCCGGGGAGATCCGGCGTGAGCACGGGCTCACCCGGGAACGTCGCCCGCAGAATTTCGGGAAAGGTCGCCCAATGCCCGGCTTCACGCCCGAGGCCGCGCAGCAGGATCCAACGCGCGGGCAGCCGCGTCATCGCCGCGGGTGCCGTCACTCGCGGGGAGGCCGTCGACCTCACGACGCCGCGGCCGCCGAGAGCGAATCGGCGGTTCCGGCGGCCTTGCCTCGGAACTTGCGCAGCCCCTCTTCGCCCATGAAGCGCTTGAGAATCTTGTCATCGGTCGTGCGCAAGTCCACCACGATGAGGCCATCGATGCAGTCGCCGAACGCTCGGTCGACGTTGAACGCCAGCAGCCGCGCGCCAAGCTTGAGGTAGTGCCGCAGGAGAATCGGCATGCCCTTGTCGCCGCCTTCGATCTCGGCCACGAGATCAGAGATGTCGTCGACATCGCGAATCAGGCGATCGACCGCGAGGCGCTCGTCGGGCAGCAGCTTGTCGCGCGGAGGATTGCGCGCAGCCACCAGCGACGCGAGATCCTCGTCGCCGCGCTGGCGGCGCAAAGCCTCGATCATGATCCGACGCGAAACCCCGTGATAGTCGCGGCTGATGCTGACCGGCCCAAAGAGGATCTTGTAGCGGGGGTTGCGCACCACGAATTCGCCGATGCCCCGCCAGAGCAGCGCCAAAGGCAGCGGCCGCCGCTGATACTCCGGACGGATGAACGAGCGTCCCAGCTCGAGCGCAGGGCCGAGGCGGGGAAGAAAACCGCCGCGGAACTTGAACAGGCTGTGGGTGTAAAGGCCGGCCAGCCGCTGCTTGGCCAGGAGCTCGTCGGCCAGACCGATGCGGTAGCTACCGATGATCTCGCGCGAGGTCGCGTTCCAGAGGAACAGATGCAGGTAGGAATCGTCGTAGCGGTCGAGATCCAGAGACTTGCCGGTCCCCTCGGAGACCGCGCGGAACGACAGCTCACGAAGACGGCCAATCTCGCGCAGCACCGCCGGGATCTGCGCCGCCCGCGCTACGTAAACGCGTTGATCACTTTGCGCGCAGAGCAGAGCGTCCTCGGGCAAGGCCGCGATCTCCGCCGCCAGCAGACCCGGCAGCACCGCATCGACGAGGGGTTCCGGCTCGGGCATCGCCGCCACGGGCACCGGGAACGAGAGTCGACGCGGTCGCGTGACTCGCTCGTGGTGGCCGAGCAGGTGCGTCTTCCAGCGTAGATAGCTGATCAGCGTCTCGTCGTCCTGATACCGCTGCAGCACCTTGGGCTCGATCGGCTTGCCGACCCGCACGCGAATCCGTGAGCCCGCCCGCTTCATCAGCTCCGAAGGGATGAGCGCCGTGCGCAGCCCCGCGTGCAGGAGCCCCGCCATCTGGAACCAGAGGCTGTTGCGTCCTTCGAAGAACATCGGCACCACGGTCGCGCCCGAGCGCCGAGCCAGCGCCGCGACGCTGGTGTGCCAGGGGGGATCCACGACGCGGCCTTGTCGCACGTGCAGGTGCGAAACCGCACCCGCCGGAAAGACACCGAGCGCGCCGCCGTTGCGCAACCAGCGCAAGCTCGCCTTCATCGGGCCCACGTTGTGTGTGGTGGCCGCGCTCCCACCAAAAGGGTCGACCGGAATGATGAAGGGCCGCAACTCGGGAACCGTGTGCAGCAGGTGATTGCCAAGCAGTCTGGCGTCGTTGCGCGCGCGACTCATGAGATCGCCGAGCACGACGCCTTCCACCGCGCCGAACGGGTGATTGGCGACGATCATCAAGGGCCCGGGCGTCTCGAGCACAGCGCGGTCCTCAGGTAGGATCTCGACGCCGACATCGAGCACGTCGAGGATCGAGGCAAAGTAGTTGTGCAGGGGCGGCTGCCGCAACGTCCGTTCGTAGACGTCGTTGACCGCCTCGAGCGCGAGCAGGCGTCCTACCGGCTGCTCCATGAAGCGCCAGAGTGTGCGCAGCGCGGGACGATCGATGGCCTTGCCCAGATCGAACAGACGCGTCGGTGCGGCATGGTTGATCATGCCGACACGCTAACGATCGAAATCGTCAACGCGGCGGCAACACCATGGCAGTTTCTGCACAAGTTGATGTCGGCGCTGCCACGAGCCGCGTGCCAGCCTGGATGAGGAAACGATTGCCACGCCAGTCGATGGTCCGCCGAAACGCGGCGACGCCCCAGATGCCGAGCATCAGGAGATCCTTGGGAACGCCGAGCAGCAACGTCGACAGCGTCGGGGGGGCACCACAGAGACGTGTGATGAGCGTGCGATCCCACGCGAGCTTGAGCGAGATGCCCGCCAGCGCCAGCGGCAGGTAGACGCTCTCGTCGCGACCACCGCCGAGGGCCCCCATCGCCAGCAGGCTGAGCCACGCGATCGGGTTCGACAGCGGCTCGGCAAGGAAAGCCGGCAACGAGGTCCGGCGGCGCATCTGCCCCCAGCGCATGTGGCGGTTGATGAAACGCGCGACAGGCCAGCGCTGGTTGAAGTTGAAGATGACGTCGGGGCTCACGGCCACGCGATACCCCGCCTCTTCGAAGGCGTGTCCGATGGCGTAGTCCTCGGCCAGGATGTCGCGCACGGTGGACCAGCCCCCAATGCGGCGCCAGTCGCTCTGGCGAAAGAGCATCGATTTGCCGACGACGCACGCATGCCCCGCGTAGTGGCGAGCAAAAGCCAACGCCCGCGCTACGTAGGTCACGAGGTGAAGCCCTTCCAGGCGCGCGCCCGTGCTCTCTTCTCCCAGGCCCGCAATGGGATTGGTCGCGAGACCGACGCTCGGATCCCGAAACTGCGCCGCCAGGTTGGTGAGGTAGCCGGGCGAGACGCGCACGTTGGAATCCGAGATGAGCATGTGATCGTAACGGGTGTGGCGCGACAAGGTCTTGAGGATTGAGACCTTGGGATTCTTGCCGCCGTCATCGGGGCACACGATCGTGCGGATGCTGACGTTGGGGTGATTGGCCGCCACCTGGCGTGCCACCGCCAGCGCGGGATCGTTGCGTTCGGCAGCACCGACCAGGATCTCGAAATCGGGGTACGCCTGCCGGGCCAGCGAGGCCAGGTTCTCGGCGAAACCTTCATCGAGGCCCTTGACGGGCTTGCAGATCGAAATGGGGAAGGTTGGACCTGACAACCTTCTCGCGTCGACCGTCGCGCGCACGGCGCGGTCTGCGAGGTACACGACGATCAGGCTGACAACCGCAATCGCGACGATGGCGAGCATCGGCGAATACGATGATTCCTTCGCATGACGCGGCCGTGGCGCGCCCTTGCCGCTTCGGTCACAGTTCGGTGGCTAGCGACGTCGGTTCGGTGTCGGGCCGCGCACTCAGGCTCTCCCCGCGCAGCATCGCTTCGATTCGATAGGTACCGAACTTGGGTAGGCGCATGTAGCCCGACCACGCCGCGCCGGCCAGGGTGCCGTCCTCGAGCCAGTCGAGCAGTCGCTCGGCCATGAAGTGAGGCTCGCGCTGTTTGACCCCCGCCCCCGCTTCCCGCGCCCAGCGCAGGTTGTAGGCCTCGTGCCGACCGACGGGAGGGGCAAAGACCAGCGGCAGTCCCAGCGCCGCAAAGAACGTGAGCTCGCTTGGCTTGGTCCAGAGCACATCGGTCTCGGCCAGCAGCGCATTGAACTTGGTGAAGTAGCCGGGCAGATCCGGCGCCTCGAGCACGCGGATCTCGCGGCCAACGAGCTTGCTCATACCAAGCTCCTCGATGGCCTCGTGAAATTGCTCGGCTACGTCCTTGCGAACGCCTGCGACGAGCGCCAGCCGCAAGCGTCCCTCCTCGAGGGGACGACGAAAGCCGGGTAAGAAGCGCCGGGGCAGTCCAGACTGAGCACCAGCACCGCCGACAGCGAAGGTGACGAGAGGGGCGGTGTGCGGCGCGAGCGTCGGGGGCGCACCGAGGAAGTGGTCCACGTCGTCTCCGTAAGCGTCCCGGAAGGCGCCTGCCGGATCGAGGCGCAAAAGCCGCCCCGCCAAGGTTCGTTTGAGAACCGCGAGATCGCGCCCGCCCAGCAGCTCGGGCGGCAGCGGGAACCCAGTGAAGGTAATGCGCGACGCGGGCACGCCGTAAGACCGCAAGCGGCGCGCGGTGCGAATGCCCGGCACCAGGTAGTGGATGCGTGTCCGTTCCGGCTCGGGCGAGACCCAGATGCGATTGACGTCGGCGTCGGTGACCACGCAGAAGATCCGCTCGTGACCGGCAATGTCCGCGGCGATGGCCGGTGCGTAGAACGTCGTGAGCAGGGTCGTGCCCTTGGCCGTCAGATGCTCGACCAGGCCACGGCCCAGGCCACCGGCCACATTGCTTGCCAGGTAGCGAACCGCCCAGGTCGGCGCCGACAAATCACGCCGGGGATAGAGCCGCGGGATCGACGTCAACGTCCCGAGCGCAAAGTCGAAGGTGCCACCGACGACCGCCATCTGCGAGGCGC
This sequence comes from Myxococcales bacterium, assembly GCA_031398585.1. Classification (GTDB taxonomy): domain Bacteria; phylum Myxococcota_A; class Polyangia; order Fen-1088; family Fen-1088; genus JANNNO01. The sequence continues at coordinate 20,887 of JANNNO010000292.1, forward strand.
GCGACACGAACTCGTACCCCTGCCGCGCCCGCGCCCAGACCTTCTTCTCGGCATCGTCGGCCAAAGGCTCTTCGTCGACGTTGAGGATCGGCAGCCCGAGCTGCGTCGACAGGGCATTCGCGGCCCGCAGGTGGCCATAGCCCATCTCGATGGCGACGAGGGTGGCGGACGACGGGGCGGCGATGGGGGCGAGCACGGCGGGCGCTTTCACGAAGCCCAAAGGGTGCGCCGCCAAGGCGGTCACCCAGGCGACATTTCTGTAACAAACCCGACACCGACGGGGGGCCGACTGCGCTGTCCCGCTCAGATTTCGCCCGCGATGCCGGCGGCGACCTCGGCGATCACGCCGCGCAGCCAGCGATGTCCCGGCGACGCGTCGGTGCGTTCGTGCCAGACCTGCCCGACCGTCCCGCGTGGCACCTGCAGCGGCGGCGGGAAGATCCGCAGATCCAACGGCCCGGCAAACCGCGCCGCCACCCGATGGCTGATCGCCGCCACGAAGTCGGTCGCCGCGACGATGGCGGGCACCATGAGAAAGTGCGAGGTCCGTAGCGCCACGGTTCGCTGCCGTCCGATCTTGGCGAGCGCTTCATCGACGGCACCCGGCTCGTTCGCCTCCGAGGTGACGAGGATGTGTGGCAACGCGCAGTAGGTTGCAAGGGTCAACCGCTTGCCCACCTTCGGATGTCCCTTGCGCACGATGCAGACGAAGCGATCGGGAAAGAGCAACTGCTGCCGGTGCCCGGGCGGCACGTCGGCGTAAAAGCCGATCATCAGATCGGCCTCGCCCGTCTCGAGCGTCGGCGGCACACGGTGCCGGGGCCAGGCAGCAATCCGCAGCCGCACGCCCGGCGCTTCGCGGTTGATGCGTGCAAGCAGCTTGGGCAAAAGCGCGAACTCGACGAAGTCGGTCGCGGTGATCACGAACGTCTGGTCAGCGCGGCTGGGGTCGAAGGCCGGAGCGCCCAGCGCCATCTCGAGGTTCATGAGCCCGGCGTGAACCGGTCCCTGCAGGCCGAGCGCACGCGGAGTCGCGATCATGCCGGTCTTGCCTCGCACCAGCAGCGGATCGCCGAGCAACGTTCGCAGCTGCGCCAGGGCGTTGCTGACCGCGGGCTGGGAAAGCCCAAGACGACGGGCGGCCCGGCTCACGTGGCGTTCGATCAAGAGAGCATCGAGCACCACGAGCAGGTTGAGGTTCAACGAAGCGATATTCATGGAGTTGATAATGACTATAACGACAATCCATTTCTCTTATATCTACCCGGCGCGCATCTTCTTCTTGTGGCCGCCACTTCCGACGGCCCTCGAGAAAGGACACGCGTCATGAACTCCAAGAGCCTGGCCCCCGCTTCGACCACCTTCGCCCTCGCTTCCGGCCTCGCGGTTGCCGCCGCCGCTGCCGCCCCCGCCGTCAAGCCGGCCCCGCAGGCGGGCGCCTGGGAGATCGACTCCTCGCACTCGAGCGCCGCATTCAAGGTGCGTCACCTCATGGTCTCGCACGTGAAGGGGGAGCTCGGTCCGGTCACGGGGCTGGTCACCATCGACGATGCCGACCTCTCTCGCTCGCGGGTCGACGTCAAGATTGATGCCCGCGCCATCGACACCCGCGACGCCAAGCGTGACGAGCACCTGCGCGGCGCCGACTTCCTCGACGTCGGCAATCACCCGACGGTGACGTTCACATCGAGCCAGGTGAAGGCGGGCAAGGCGGGCGCCCTCAGTGTCACCGGAAACCTCACCATTCGTGGCGTCACCCGCCCCATCACGCTCGAAGTCGAAGGCTTGGCCCCCGCTGTGAACGACCCCTGGGGCAACGTGAAGCGCGGCGCCACCGCCCGCACCAGCCTGTCGCGCAAGGACTTCGGCCTCACCTGGAACATGGGACTCGAGACCGGTGGCGTCCTTGTCGGGGACAAGGTCGACATCGAGATCGAAGTCGAGCTGCTGGCGCGTAAAAACAAGAGCTGAGCGGGGGTGGGATCGTTCTCATCGCGCAAATGAGATGTCCCATCACGCAAGACCCGTACTAGTCTCCTCGGCGACGCGACCGCGAAGTTGGCGGCGCGCTTAGCCGAGGAGTCTGGCCATGCCCGCTCTGCACAAGACGTTCGCAAAAGCGGCCCATCTGGCCACGACGTTTGCCCTGCTGTTCACTGCCTGCAGCACCCCGAAGGTCGCGCCCACCGGTGGCCCGACGGATCCCGCCCGGGGCAACGGGAGCGGTGGCGGCAGCAACGGCGGCGGTAGCACCGGTAGTGGCAGCAACGGGGGCGGCAGCACCCCGGGTGGTGGCATCACGCTGCCTGACGCGGCCGCGGTGACCGACGTTCCACCGCCGACCATCACCGCGGATTCGAACTGCGGCTTTCAGAACTTCAAGCTCGAACGACGCCCGGCCGAGCTGCTCTTGATCCTCGACCGATCGGGATCGATGCGCGAGCCGCCCGATTTTCTCAGCGGTAGCCTGGTCTCGAAGTGGGACGAAACGGTGCCCGCGTTGCACGAGACGATCATGAAGACCGCCGGCACCGTGCAGTGGGGGCTCAAGCTCTTCCCCGGTCCCGCCATCGTCTGCAATGTGGCCGACGGTGTCGAAGTTGCGCCCGCCCCCGACAACTACGCTGCTATGGGGGCGGCCATCATGGCAACGCTGCCGACCGGCACCGGCACACCCACCCGCTACGTGATGCAAAAGGCTGTCGCTTACTTCAAGCAGACCGCTTCGATCAACCCGCGCTACATCGTGCTCGCCACCGACGGCGAGCCGAACTGCGCCGACGGCATGACCAACGCGCTCGTGGATCCGATGGGCGCGGTCGAGGCGGTCGCCGCCGCGGCGAAGGAGGGTTACAAGACCTTCGTCGTCGGCATCGCCACCACGATGGGCGATGCGCACATGGTGCTCAACCAGATGGCGGAAGCCGGCGGCGCCCCGCGCACAGGCGATCCGCGCTACTTCCCGGTCAAGAACCGGCAGGAGCTGATCAGCACCCTCGGCGTCATCACCGGCCAGGTCGCCAGCTGCGTCTTCCCGCTCGACAAGAAGCCACCTTCACCCGATGCGGTCGCGGTCGACGTCAACGGCATGCGCCTGGCGCGCGATCCGAGCAAGATGAGCGGCTGGGACTACGGCGCCGCCAACGGCTCGGTCGAGATCTACGGCGCTGCCTGCGAAGAGATCAAAAAGGGTGGCAGCGCGGTCGCCATCACCTTCGGCTGCGCCGGCATGCCGATCCCGTAGCGCGATCGCTTCCTGCTGAATCGGTCACGAACGATGTCGCCGTCGCTGCGCCCCGCGCGTCGGATCGCTTCGCAACGATGAGACCACGTCACTGACGTCCTCGGGCGGAAGGCCGAGGCGCACCGCCACCGACTGCAAGGACGCCCCCCGGGCGATCTCGGCGGCGATCGCCTCGAGCTCATCGGCCCGCACGGCTAGATTCGGGCCCGCCGGCAGAAAACCAAGCGCCGGGTAGATGCGCGGCGGGATCTCCGGCAAAAGCGGCACGACCATCTCGATCCCGGGATCTCCCATGGGAGCAGGTGGATCCAGCGCCGGCCAGAGCTCGGCCGTGCAGAGCGCACGACGCACGCGCAAGGCGTCCGGCGTGAAGAGGGCAGGCACGAAGATCGCCTGCCGTCCCAGCACCAGTCCAGCATCGATGAGGCGACGCCGATCGCGCGGCGGCAGGTCTCGCTGTTGCCCCTCGATCGTCGCCGCGGCCACGCTGCCAAGGCTCTGCGCCACCTGGTAGACGATGCCGCGAACAGCAGCGTCCTCGCTCGCTGCCGCCACGACATCGATCGGCGCGCGCAGCTCGGCGACGAGATCGCGCGCAAAGGCGAGCAGCCGCCGCCCCAGCCGCAGCCGCACGCCACCGCCGGCAGTGTCGGCCTCGCCCCCGAGCGCAATCTCGGGCCGCCAGCGGTCGGCACCGCGGATGAGGCGCGCCACCAGCTTTCCCTCGACGAAGATGCGCGCGTCGGCCTCCAGACGAAATCTCTCGTGAGGCGCTTCGATGACCGATTCGAGCCAGCGTGCGCTCCGCTGATCTCCTTGCCCCCGATCGCTCTGCGCGCCCGGCGCCACCAGGCCCAACGCTTGCGCCTTGGCCGCCAGCTCGCCCGCCAGCGATCGCGCCCCTGCTGGTTCTACCGGCTTGGCGCGTCCGCGTCGTTTGGCCTTGGTGTCCACGAATCGCTGCACGAGCCGTTCGTGAAGCGCGTCGCTGAGACGATCTTCCAGCGCGTGGGTCCGCGCCTGCCAGCCCCCCGCATCGTCGACCCAGCTGCCTTTGCCCGTGATGTACGTCCAGGTTCGCACGGCGCTCATGCGGTCGAGCAGGGTCTCGAGATCGCCCTCCGTCGTCTGCAAGCGCGCCAGCTGCTCTTCGATGAAGCCACGCGGGATCTTGCCCGCGCGATCGCACAGAGCCGTGAAGATGGCTGCTTGCAGGTTGAAATGATCGTCGAACGGAAGCTGCCGAAAATCCGGGATCTGACAGACCTCCCAGAGCAGCGCCACGCGATCCCGGCCGCGCGCCAGCGCCGCAATTGTCGGCCGATGCGACAGCGCAAACAGCGCCCGCATGTCCTCGGCATCGTCGGCCAGCCTTAGCCAGGGCGCAAACGGCCGCTTGCGCAGAGACGTGAGCAGGTCGTCGACCGACCCGAAGTCCAGCTCATGATTGCGCCAGAAGACGCGCTCGTCAGCGGCAAACCGGTGCTGCTCGAGCGCGCGCACGGTGGATAGCGGCAGCGGCGGCAAGGGATCCAACGTGGCAAATCGCCCGGCCCGGTGATGCCGCCCCGCCCTTCCTGCGATCTGAGCCAGCTCGTTGTCTTCCAGCGCGCGCGACGCCCGCCCGTCGAACTTGCGCAGCTCCGCGAAGACGACGTTGTCGACGTCGAGATTGAGACCCATCCCGATGGCATCGGTCGCCACCAGCGTGTCGACTTCGCCCGACTGGAAGAGGGCGACCTGCGCATTGCGAGCCCGCGGCGACAGCGCCCCGATGACCACCGCCGCGCCTCCGCGCTTGAGCCGCAGTTTTTCCGCCAGCTCGTACACCCGCGTCGCCGAAAAGGCGACCACCACCGACCGCGGAGGCAAGGTCGCCAGGGTGACGCTGCCCGCGTCGCTCAAGGTCGACAGCCGCGGCCGACTCTCGAACACCGCCGTGGGGCAAAGCCGCCCCACCAGATCGCGCATCGTCGCCGACCCCAAGAACCAGGTCTCGACCTCGCCGCGCGCATGCAGCATGCGATCGGTAAAGACGTGCCCGCGCTGCCGATGCGTCGCCAGCTGCACCTCATCGACCGCGAGGAAATCGACTGCCTGGCCGTCGCCTCCCTCCCGCGTCGCCCGCCCCGCCAGCGGCATCGCCTCGACTGTACAGATCCAGTAGCGCGGCCGCACCGGCACGCGTTTCTCCTCCCCCGTCACCAGCGCCACCGCGCCCTCCCCCACCCGCGCCGTTACCCGGTCATAAACCTCACGCGCCAAAAGACGCAGAGGCAACCCGATCATCCCGCTGTCATGCTCGAGCATGCGCTCGATCGCGCGATGAGTTTTCCCGGTATTGGTCGGCCCCAGAAGCGCCCGAATCGAAGCCTCGCCAAGAGGCCGCTGCATGCCCCGACTCTGCCACACCAAGTGCGGAGGGGCCGCCGACTTGTGATTGCAGCCTCGGGTCGCTCCCCCGAAGGTCGCGGCCGATCAGCCTTTCCAGGCCTTTGCCGACACACGCGTCAGGCCGTGCGCACGAATCAAGTTGTAGAGGTGGGAACGTGCGATGTCGAGCCGGCGGGCCGTCTCACTCATGTTCCAGTCGGACGCCTCGAGGACCGCCACCAGATGCGCCCGTTGAAACTGGCGAGTGGCGCCCTGGAGTGACGAGGCGTCCTCGGTCGCCCGGGCACGCTCGTCGGGGAACAGATCCGTCGCTGCCACCTCGTCGGCAGCGCGCAAGTGCGCGTTGAGCACCGCAGACTCGATCTGATTGGCCAGCTCGCGAACGTTGCCCGGCCACTCAGCCGTCTTCACCGCGCTGATCCCCGACGGGCTGAGTGTCTTTTCCCCGAGACCGTGCTTTTCGCAGGCCGCGTGACAGAACTGCTTGGCGAGCGGGACGATGTCCTCGCGTCGCTCCGAGAGCGCCGGCACCCGTGCCTCGAACACACGCAAGCGGTAGTAGAGGTCCTCGCGGAAGCGGCGTTCGCGCACCAGCGACGCGAGATCGCGATTGGTCGCCGACACGATGCGGACGTCCGCCCGTCGAGCTTCCGCGCTACCGAGTCGATAGTAGGTCTTGTCCTGCAGGAGCTGCAGCAGCTTGGCTTGCGACCCGAGCGGCAGCTCGCCAATTTCGTCGAGGAACAACGTACCGCCCGTTGCCGCCTCGACCTTGCCGGTCATGCCTCCGCGCGGGACCGCAGAATGGGCGCCCGGCGCCGCCCCGAACAGCTCGTTCTCGAACAACGACTCCGGAATCGCGGCGCAGTTCAGCTCGACGAAGGGTTTTCCCGACCGGGCGCTGGCCGCGTGCACGCTCTGCGCGAGCATGGTCTTGCCCGAGCCTGACGGACCCGTGAAGAGGATGTGCATGTCCAGCTTGGCCGCGAGGGCCAGGCGGTTGAGCAGTTCGAGGATCAAGGGGCTGCCGCCCACCACTCGCTCGAAGCCCGCCGGCCGTGGCGCTCCGGGACGCACCGCCAGCCCCTTGCGCGTCCGCTCGATCAGCCGATCACCGAGCGGTGCAATGGCCCCTGCCAGAAACTCGACGTTGCGTTGCACCTCCGCATCGAAAGGCGAAAACGAGGCAACGTTTCGGTCGCCCTGCAGATAGACCACACCAATCGGCAGATCACGAATGATCGGCACGCACAGAACGCTCTCGATCTCCTGCGCCTTGACCGAAGCGAGATCCCGGAAGCGAGGATCGTCGAGAGCCGAAGCGGTCAACACCGTCCGTCCCGTCGCGATCGACTCGGCGATGATCCCGCGCGAGATGGTGCCTCGGATCGCCTCGAGCTGGGCAGCGTCGAATCCTTCCGCCGCCCACCACGTCACCGGAGGCGAATCATCGTCGCGCAGCTCGACGTAGATCCTCCGCGCCGATGTCAACTCCGCCAGCAAGGTAAGCGCGCCTCGCAGAAACGATTCGGGTTCATCGTGCACCCCCAGCTCGAGTAGGCGTCGATAGAGATCTCGTTCCCTGGCGATGCGATCGGTGGCGGCGGTGCTCACGCGCGCAGCATAGCCCAGCACCAGAGCGGGAGCGCCGGCGTCACACGAACGTTCAACTTTGAGGCCCGCAGATTTCGCTCGGGAGGGCCCGACGCGAGGGTATACAAACGTTGTGGTGTACACCGAAGGTGGGGACGACGTCTGGGACGTGAAGGGGGCCGCCTTCGTGGGCGGCAACACGGGCTCAGCCTTCGTCCCTGGTGAGCTCATCGGCGAGCACCGCCTGGTGCGCGAGATCGGAGCCGGCGCCATGGGACGGGTGTTCGAGGCTTTCGATCTCGTTCGCCAGCGAACGGTGGCACTCAAGACCCTGCGGCTCCTCGATGGTGAGAGCCTCTATCGGCTCAAGCGTGAATTTCGCATCGCCTCGCAGCTGGAGCATCCGAACGTGGCGGCGCTGCACGAACTCATGGTGGATGCACCGGCCGCAGCCGGCGTGCCTCCCTACTTCACCATGGAGCTGATCGACGGCGTCGCGCTGACCCGCTTCGTCGCTGCCAGTGCCGATCCGATCCAGGCCGTGCGCAAGCTTCTGCCCAGCCTCATCGGCGCCATCGAGGCGTTGCATCGGGCTGGTGTCCTCCACCTCGATCTCAAACCCGACAACGTTCTGGTGGAGTCGAGCGGCCGCCCGGTCGTGCTCGACTTTGGCTTCGCCTCGGGCTTGACCGCACCTCGAGGCGCGTTCGACCGCCCCGGCATGACCCCGGCGTATGCGCCGCCGGAACGATTCACCGGCGCACCGCCGAGCGAAGCGACCGATTGGTACGCGCTCGGCATCATGCTCCATGAGGCGCTCACCGGTCGATCGCTCTACCGGGGCCCTACGACCGATGTGGTCGCCGCCAAGCTCGCCGAGGACTTGCCGCCGCCTTCCCATGTCAACCCGATGATCCCGCCTGATCTCGACGAGCTGGTGGTCGCGCTCACTCATCGCGAACCTTTTCGCCGCGGTCCCACGCCTCGCGTGCGTTCACGAATCGAACTGTCGATCGCAGCGGCCCCGGACGCCGACGCCGCCAACGCCCCAGCGACGGCGATCGAGGAGGCGCTGGCGGCGTTCGCGGCCGGAAGGTGCGCGCGAATCTGGGTGCGCGGGCCACAGGCCGCGCCGATCGCAACCCTGCTGGCCCAGAGCGCGGAGCGATCTCCCGACATGCTCTGGCTGCGAGGCAAATGCCACGCGCACGAGGTTGTCTCTCACAATGTCTTCGATGGGATGGTGGACGACCTCACGTCCCATCTCATGAGCCGTTCCGATGGCGAGCTGCGAATGCTGCTGCCGCCGGAGATCGGCGCCGCCGCTCTGGCGTTCCCCGTGCTGCGCGATCTCGCGGCCCGCGTCGGGGCCGACGTGCCGCTGCAGCTCGACCGTTCCGTGGCGTTCCGAGCCTTCAAAGCGGTGTTGCTCGCGGTCGCACGCCAGATGCAGCTCGGCGCGGTCGTGGAGGACGTTCATTGGGGTGACGTCGACAGCGCGCGGCTCTTTCTCGAGCTGTTCGGCGCGGCGCCGGTGCCGACCATGCTGCTGGCGCTGAGTGCGACGCCGCCGGCCTCAGACGAGGGCGAGTTCCTGACTGACCTGGCGCGTGCGGGCGCGCCTCATTGCCTGCGCGGTGCAGACTTCACCATCGAGGTGGCCGTGCCCCGTAGCCAAGAGCCGGAGCGCCCCCGCCCCTGGGATGCCGGTCTCGACGAGCGACTCAGCTCACTCGTGGAGCTGCTGGCGGTCGCGGCACATCCGATCCCTCAGCGCTGCATTCGCGAGATCCTTCCGGCACTCACCGACGCCGATCTCACCCGCGCCCGAGCCTTGCAGCTGGCCGACCTGCGCCGCCTTCATCCCAACGCCACTATCGCCATCCACGGTCGGCTTGCCAGCGCCGCCACCACGTTCCCTCCCGAACGAATCCAGCTCCTTCACCGCCGGCTGGCCGAGGTCCTCGAGGGCATCCCAAATGCCGACGCCGCCCTCGCGCAGCACTGGCAAGCCGCAGGCGAGACCGAAAAGGCCGCTCGTCACGCGTCGCAGGCGGGCAAGGCGGCCGAGTCCGCGCTGGCCTCGCATCACGCGGCGGAGTTGTACGCAATCGCGCTCGAGTGGGACGGCTGGACCCGGGAGGACCGGCACGAGCTGTTGCAACGCCGCGCACAGGCGCTGGTCGCCGCCAGTCGCCTCGCCGAGGCCGCAGCGATCCAGATGCGCCTTGGAACCGAGCGGCAGGACGAGGGCTTGCTGCGTGTGGCGGGCGAGCACTATCTACAAGCGGGCCTGCTCGATCAGGGGCTCGGGCTCTTGCGCCCGCTTCTCCGCCGGGCGGGCGTTGCGGTACCCGGGTCGATCATGGGCAGCCTCCTTTCGGCGATCGGCAACCTCTTGCGAACCGCCATCGCGGTGCGGACCAAACCTCGGGCGGCATCGCCAGCAGGAACGGCCGCGGTGGACCTCTGCTGGAGCGCCACCAAGGGCCTGCTGGCGACCGACTTCGTGCGCGGCGCTCATTTTGCCGCTGCCGGTTTGCTCAGAGCCGCACGCCTCGACGAACAGAGCCGTCGCGCGCGCGCCATGGCCGTCGTGGGCGGAACGCTGCTCGGCCCCATGGGCGGCCTGGTCGGCGGCTGGGGTGAAAGGCTGCTCGCGACCGCGCTCGCGCTGGCAACGAACGCCCGCGACAAGCGCCTGCTTGGGCTCATCGAGGTCATCTCGGGACAGCTCGCGCTGGTCAAAGGACATTTCACGCAGGCGTTCGAACGATCCATCGAAGGCCAACGCCTGCTGTTGAGCGCGCCTGAAGGCAACGAGACGTTCGAGCGCAACGTCGGTCGCATGGGTGCCCTGCGCGCCGCTGAGGAGCTCGGCCGCTACGAGTTCATCCGATCGCGCGCCTACCGCTATCTGCACGAAGCGCGGGAAGCCGGAGATCGCTACGGCGAGCTGACGTTCGCCTTTTCTGCCGCGCTGGCCGCCATGGCCGCCGACAACCCGACCGCCGGCGAACAGATCATCCGTCAAGCGATGCGCGAGTGGCCGAGCCGGGACTTTCACATTCAGCACGTCTACATCGCGCGCGCGCTCGCCACGTCCGCGCTCTACCGCGGTGACGTAGCGCCGGCGGCGGCGCGCCTCGACGAGGTTTGGCCTGGGCTGGAAAGGTCGCAGCTGCTGCGCGTTCCGGTGGCGCGCATCGATGCGCTCGCCCTGCGCATGCGGGTCGACATGGCACGCGTGAACGCCGGCGAAGCGCTGCTCTTGCGACGGGTCGCCAAGGACGCCCGCCGCCTGCTGGGCGATCGCAGGGCCGACGCGCAAGGCTGGGGCCACCTGGGCGCCGCCGCCGTCTGCCACCACCGCGGCCAGAACGAGCTCGCTCACGCCCACCTTCAAAAAGCTGCCCAGGCCTTCGCTAGCCTCGGCATGCAAGGTCTAGCCGCTGCCGCCGATCTCCACCGCGCGACGCTCACCGCTGACGTGGAAGCCGCGCGCCACGCCACTCAGCGCCTCGACGAGCTCGGCATCGCCCGCCCCGACCGCTGGACCACCGCTCACGTCCCTGGCGCCACCCAGCGATGAGCGAGATACGCCTTGGCGTGCTGAGCGCCGGAGACATCGGTCACGATCTTGATGCCAAGTAGACGAACCAGCGGCCCCTTCCGGCACGGCCAAGCCGCCAGCGCCGCCAACTTCTCCGGCGCCCCCTGCGCCAGCGGCCGCAAAGCCTCGAACACCGGCGCCCACCTCGGATCCCGCCCCGGCGCCCCCGGATAGAAGATCTCGATCCCAACCTCGTCCCCCACGCGATCGCCGAGATCGAGATGGAGGTTCAACCGCCCGAGCGCCGCCCCCACACTCGCTACCAACGAGCCGACGCGAGGGATGTCACCTTTCCAGCGCAGCCGCCGCAGGTACGCCGCGACTTCGCCTGGGGGAATCGAGACCACGAGACGCGCGCCTGCCCGCCCCCGGGGTGCCAGGCTCGCGATGTGAGCCGGCCAAGCTGACGCGGGTAACTGCTGCAAGGCCTTGGCGACTGCGCCGGGAGCCCTCCCGCCACCCAGAGCGAGCGTCTCCCCGACCAGCTCCCATGCCTCTTTCCCTGGCCTGACGCCCGTCTCGCTTTCCAGCGCGGCGAACACGAAGGGCTGTCCCCATCCGCCTGGCAAGCCATCCAATTCCACAGTGAGCGTGGGCGCACGATGGAATGCCGATCGCGAATCGCACCAGGCCGCAAAGTGGGCAGCCGCCGACCAATCTTGCGGACACCGTTCGGAGACCGACCTCCGTCCCGCGCGCTCCAGGTGCAAGACGAGGTCAGTGCGCGCATCGGCGTCCAGACGAATCTCCAGCATCCCCCACGACAGTGCGCCATCGAAACACGTGGGCAGCTTGGCAAGCCGGGCCCGTGTGCCGGCCGCGACCAAGAGCGGACCTGCGGCTTCGGCGCCCGCGCGCACGAGAAGGTCGAGGCGACCGCGCCGTCCCGCGGATCGGCGCGGGCTCACGTTGCCAGGACGAAGTGCGGCTTCGATTGTCATTCCAGTACGTCGACTCTGGCGAAGTTGTCGACGAACTGAGCGACTGTGACTGGCAAGACCCCCGAGTTGGCTCGCCTGTTCAGCTTGGAATGTCGTTCCGTCCAGGCCGCCCCCTCCAGCGCCTCCCAGACGAAGATCTCCTTGCGAGCCGACTTGAACTCACGCACGCCGGAGGGATTGTTGAGGATGATGTATTTGACCCCGCCGTGGAGGACCGCACCGAGGACGGAGTAGGCGTGCAGAGGGCTGATGTTGTAGGTCAGCACAGTGGTCGCCTTCGACGACGCGACCGTAGGCTCGACTATTGGACCAAGGTTTGGCTTCGCCGCGAACTCCGCCACGTCCACCTTCTTTGGTCTTTGGCCCGTCAGGTAGACGAAGCCGTCCGAGACCGTCCCCATGTGCTCGAGGACGTCGGTGTCGGGCTGGTTGACGACCTTCCCATTTCGCAGACAAGCGTAGGCCTTCTCCCAAAGACCAGGCCAAAGGCCTTTGAATCGATCGCGAGAAAATGGGGTCCGTCCCGCCTGAAGCAGCAGCAGCTCGTCGACCGCGATGTCTTTAGCGCTTCGGCGCGTCTCGTGTAGCCGGAAACTTCGCGTCGAATTGCTAAGGAGCACCCGTGGCTCTCGAGGTTGCTCCAACCGACCAGCCAGCAACAGCGAGATCATCGATGCAAGGAAGTAGCAAACCGTGTAGTTCCCTTGCTTGAGGCTCTCCCAGGATGGTAGCCCGAAGTCCCCCATGTCACTCCATCGCCCGGGGATGCGGCGCTTCAGCGTGGTCGGCTTCGGTGCCGGTGCCGGCGACAGCTTCTTTCCGCGTCTGCTGCTGCCCGGCTTGAACCTCGTCGGTCGAATCAGAACCTCGGGTCTGAGCTTCTCAATCAACTCGAAGTCGGGGCGTCCGAAGCCCTGGCCCGCGTGGTGAATGGTCCAATCGGAACCTTTCCGACGCACCTGATGGATCGGCACGCCCCCGATGTCGGGTGAAAGGATCGGTGAACCCGGCTTGTAGATCGTTTCGAGCGTCAGCCCGAGCTTCTGCTTGAGAATCTCTCCGACGTCGGCCCGATTCCAATCGATGGGCTCATCCGATACCAGCTCCGCCAGCGCCCAGGGACTGCCGATACCGATGGGAGGATTGTCGTCCTCAGGCATCAGCGCACCACGATCGCAGCCGACAGGACGCTTCGAAAGTCGTCCACGCCCTTGATCGCGAGCGACCAGTCCCCGGATGAAGGCAACGTAACGGTGGTCGATCCCTTGGACCGTCCGATCGCGTCCGTCGTCACGTTCCAGGGCGCGACCACGACGTCACCGGACTCATCGTGGCTGAACTCGAGCCGAGCCCTCGCCTTGGCGTTCCAACCTTCAACCAGCAGGGTCGCGGCCTTGCCCGCCGTGAGCACGGGAGCCTTCTTTTTGAAAGTGACGGTCTCGAGGCAAACAATCATGCTGCCCGGCCACCCGACGCCCCGCTGGTTCTCGCCTTGGCTCGGCGCCGGCGCTCCCGTCCATGGTGGTGGGAAATCGAGATTGAGGGCTGCGAGAACGACATCCATCCGTTTGCGAAGCTTGGGTCGGTTGCGCGAGATGAGCACGCCAACATCTGCCTCGCTCAGTTGGTACTCGCTGGCAAGGTCAGCAGCGAGCTGGCCCCATGTCGTATCGGGGTCCGTAATCCGCTTGCGAAACGCCGCCGACCGGATCCAGTCGCCGAGGAATACGAGGAGGCCGTAGCTCAGGTTCTTGTTCGTCGTCTTTTTGGGGGGCATGGGATCTCCGTGGGGGAAGTCGCGGAACTGGGGTTCGACTGTGGGGAACGCTCCGGGGTCATCGCACGAATCGTTCCAACCCCGAAAGGGGGCGTCGCGATTGCGCAGATTGTGTTCGGGCCCGCGATGGCCGCCCGGATCTGTCCTCCCTGCAGGACAGCCGAGGTCAACCGTTGTCCTCCACAGTGATCACCAGCGCTGCCTGTGAACCGCTTCACAGGGGCTGGGGCAGGTGATGGTGGCTGGCCGCCGGCTTGCTCTATCCCCTGCCATGGAGTTGCCGCCCGCTTCGGTCCCGCCCTCGCCCACTGCCGCCGCCACGCCCCCGGTCGGGCGTGACGAGCCTACGCGCCTCGAGCTCGCCGCCGAGCTTGCCCCCGAGCTTTTCGCCTGCCTGCACTGGGTGACCAGCCTCGCCATTCGCTATCCGGTCGGCTCTCCCGAAGAGCTGATCAGCGCCCTCGAACAGCGCATTCGACCGCGACAGACATCCGACGCGGCTCCGCCCCTGGTCGGCGCGACGTTCGGGCGTGGCCTCCTCAAGCGCTACTTCCTGCGGGAATTCTTCCCGCTGCGGTCCCCGAACGAGCTGCTTTCACGAGCTTATATCGCGGTCATGGACAGCGGGGCGCGGCGGCGCATCGCCCACCGCAAGGGCATGGAGCCGGGGGCGACGACCGGGCCTGCCCAGAGCACGGAGATCGTGTTTTCCGACGTTCCCGTCTTCTGCGAAGCGAACCGATGGACCAAGGTTCTCGCTTCCCCTCGCGTCGTCGCCCGCTGCGCTGCCCACTTCTCGAAGCTGGACGCCCAGGTCCAATGGCGCCGCTATTCGACCGTCGACCCGTTCTTCGACGAGGGCACTCACGCCACCTTGGCCCCATACCACGCCATGCTCGCCAACGAGCCGGCGGTGGAGTTCTGGTTTCAGTCGCCGGTCGACATCGTCGTCAGCTGGACGGGCCACGCCGCCCGCCGCGACAAGATCGCTCAATCCGAGGCTGACCTGCTGGGCGGACAACCAGGACTCGGTCTGTCGCCCGTCGAGGACAGCTCCGGCGAAAAGCGCGCGTGATTCCGCCATCGGCGACGTCCGGCCCGCTGGCCACGCTCTTGCGATGTCGGGGGCGCAAGGAGGTCTTCATGTCCTTGCCGATGGTCGCCCCAGACATCAACGCCGAGCTGCTCGCCTGCTACGAAAGGCTAATGGTGCAGGCGTTGAAGCTCGAATCGTCCGCCCCCGCAGCATTCGATCTTTTGCAGGACACCTGTGAACGAGTGATGCGCAGCCGCGAACGCTTTGTCGCCGGCACCAACTTCTTCCAATGGTCCTACCGGATCATGTTCAACCTGTTCATCGACCGCTATCGACACAGGTCTAAGGAGCGCCCGCTGATGGCCGAGGAGAGCTACGCCGCCACCTGCGAAGAGCCGCCTGCCATCTGGCGATTCCTCGAGCCCGACGACCTTCTTGTCGCTTTGCAACGGCTGCCCGAGCCCTTCCGCACCACCGCTGAGCTCCGATTTCGCGGCGTCCACTATCGCGAAATTGCCCGCACCACCGGGGTGCCGATTCAGACGGTCGGCTCACGTCTCTCGCGCGCCCGCCTCGAGCTCAAGTCGCTCCTGGTCGATGTGCTCGCCGAACGAGGGATCTACGTTCCGGCGATCGCGAACCTGCCCGAGCCGCTGCTGGCTGCGGCGAGCTGACCGCCGGCGCAACGACCGCCAAAAAGCGAAGGGGCGAGACGCCATTGGCGCTCGCCCCTTCTTTGGGTCTGTGAGTGGGCTGGGCTTACATGCCCATGCCGCCCATGCCGGGGCCGCCACCGCCGCCGCCGGGGGCTGCAGGAGCGTCGGGCTTGGGACGTTCGGCGACGAGGGCTTCCGTGGTGATCAGCAGCGACGCCACCGAGGCGGCGTTCTGAAGGGCCGAACGGACGACCTTGGTCGGGTCGATGACGCCGGCCTCGATCAGGTCCTCGAAGGTGTCGGTCGCGGCGTTGTAGCCGAAGCCGCCTTTGCCTTCCTTGACCTTCTGGACGACGATCGAGCCTTCCTTGCCCGCGTTGGCGGCGATCTGACGGCAGGGCTCCTCGGCGGCGCGACGGATGATCGCGAAGCCGACGTTCTGCTCGTCGGTGAGGCCCTCGATCTTGTCGAGCGACGCAATCACGCGCACGAGCGCGACGCCGCCGCCAGGAACGATGCCCTCTTCCACGGCCGCGCGGGTCGCGTTGAGTGCATCTTCCACGCGAGCCTTCTTCTCCTTCATCTCGGTCTCGGTGGCAGCGCCCACCTTGATGACCGCGACGCCGCCCGACAGCTTCGCAAGGCGCTCCTGGAGCTTCTCGCGGTCGTAGTCGCTTGTGGTGCCCTCGATCTCGCGGCGGATCTGCACGATGCGGGCCTGGATTGCCTTGGTTTCGCCCGCACCCTCGATGATCGTGGTGTTGTCGGCGTCG
>JANNNO010000304.1:0-19237 GCA_031398585.1 Myxococcales bacterium
ATTAATAATTATTTCATTATCTTTAATGAATGGTAAAAAATTTGAAGAATATTTATTAAATTGATAAATTTTTCCATTTTCTAAAAATTAAAAATTATTTTTTTCCAAAGCCTGCCAACACCATCGGCCAGAGGCGTTGCCCCGGCTGACGTCCATAGCGATTCGCCTGGCGGTAGAGCCGTTCGGCGGTCTGCGATTCTGCGGGGCCGTCGTAGGTCGGCTCGAGCCCCTTGCGCACGATGCGCCCGAGCTGGACGTGTCGACGATCGTCGCCGCCTTCGGGACCGGACCTGTGAGGAGGTTTCATTTGACTGGTGTCTCGCCTGTCGCCCTTCGAACGCCGCCGCCTCTATCCGAGACGCTGACCCGCGGAACCCCGATGTAGGGAGCCAAGACCGGATCGCCCGTCATGAGAATGTTCACCCGTTTGGTGAGCCGGTCGAGCCGGCGTCGCACGGTCGAGACCGAGATTCCGACCAGGTCGGCGATCTCTGCCTGCTCGAGCCCTTCGATGTACCGAAGAATGTAGATCGTTCGATCCTTCATCCGCAGTCGATCGATGACCGCGTAGAGATGGACGATGACCTCGCGGGCCTCGGGGTCCATCTCGGTGGTCGGGGGCAGGGCCAGGAGCTGACTGGTGATGGGCGCAAACCAGCGCCGGACCCGCCGCCTCCGGATCTCCTCCTGCGCGCGACGAATCGCGATCGCCATCACAAAGGATCGAAGTGATTCGACCTTCTTGAGCCCCTTCACTTTCCCGAAGAAGCGGAGGAACACGTCCTGCGCCAGGTCCTCGAGATCGCCGTCCGGCCCGAGCATGCGGCGCAGCGTCATCTCGACCAACGAATGGAATCGCCGCCAGGCCAGCGCCGGAGCGTCGACCTGACCTTCGATCAACGCCTGCGCAAGCGCGGCATCGTCGATGTTCGAGGTTACATCTTCCAAAGTGGACGTTTGCGCTGACACCAGCAGGCCCGCCGTTGTTGGAGGCGAATCGGAAAATTACTGCTGTCATCACACACCCGTCTACAGGTTCGTCTCCGGAAAATGACGTAAGCGACCCTTCTCCCCGATTTGCATTTTTCATGACCGACGACGCCCCATTCACGTCACTTCCGTTCTTTGCCAATCGGTTCATTTCTAGCCGAAAAGCCGCATTTCTCCCGCTTTTCGGCGCCGCTTCAGCGTTAGACACCCGGCGGCGGGCCGCGCGGAATTCCGCGACGATGTAATTCGATTCATTGCGATGGATGTTTTGTCTCGACGCCGGGCTTTTGATCATCCGTTTCGGTGACGATTCCGCACGACCACGAGCAGCGCGCTGACCACACCGTCGGGCCACGACGCTAGCGACGCATGGGCCGCCCATCTTGCACGCGCGGCCGCTGTGAACGGCAATTCCGGGCAGCGGCCTTTCGACATGCCGAATTGGGGATTTTCGGGGGTGGTGCCAAAACCAGGGCGTGAACCGATGGTCACCTTGGCGCGTGAGGCGAGCGGCCTTGGCTCGCCTGACATGCGTGGCCCTCGCGCTCGCGTGCGGGCCCGACGGACAGAACCCCGGCCGTCGGCCCGGCACAGAGGCAAGGGACGGCGACGGCGACGGCGGCGCCGGCCGCGTCCCGTCCGATACGTCTTGTGGCCCAAATGCCCCGCGGGATGCTGTCGCAAGCCGCAGTGACACCGGCCGCGGAGACGGCAGCAGCAGCAGCAGCCAAGACGGCGACGGCGATCGCGATGGTGCTTGTCCAGCGGGCGCGCTCCCGAGCAACGGCCGTCTCGCAGCCGGTTGTTCCGACACCGACGCGAACTTGTCCCTCGGCGGCCAGCGGGATGCGGGGCCGATCGCGCCCGTGCGCGACGCTGGCCTCGATGCGCCCGCGCGTGACCTCGGTGGCGACGTCGGTCCCGTCGATGCGCAGGCCGGTGGCCCGCAGCTGCAGAGCACCGGGTTCCTCATGCGCGGCGCCGATCGAATCTTCCCGGCGTCGGCTTCCTATCCCGCCGACCGCTCTCCCCCGTTCACCTTTCACGACGTCCCGGCGGGGACCAAGAGCCTCGCCCTCGTCTTCGTCGACCGCTCCAACGGGGCGACCAAATGGGTGCTCTGGGACATCGATCCCGCGACGCCCGGACTGCCCGAGAACCTGTCGAAAACCGCCCACCCCACGGAGCTTCCCACCAGTACGCAGCGCGGTAGTCTGGGCCGCACCGGGTATTCCGGTCCCGGCGTGAAGGGGCCGCCGCTTCATACCTACGAGTTCACGCTCTGGGCGCTCTCGGTCGCTCGTCTGCCCGTGACCGCGAGCGACAGCACCACGGCGCTACGAACCCGCATTCTGCCGGCTTACGCACTGGCCAAGGGCGCGGCCTTCGTGGCCAAAGGTCAGCTCGGCGGGCCGTGACCTCCAGGGCGATCCGCGCGTGAGCGATCCTCGCGGCAACGCGATTGACGGAGCGGGCCTCGTTGTTGCTACCTGGACGCCCGTCATGCACAGGACCGCCCGGCCCCGCCCGCCCTCGCCTCCGTCGTCGCTGCCCTCGCAGCCCCACGCGGGCGATCCGGTGGCCAGCACCCCGGCGCGATGGACGCGCTGGCTGCGCCTGTTGCCGCTGGCGCTGCTGGCGGCGGTTCTGCTGCGGGAACGTCCTTGGAATCAACCCTGGCCCGCCATCTCGCCCCTGGCCGTGGGGGTGATGCTGGCGATCAACTTCGGCGTCTTCCTGCCGACCAAGGCGTTGCGCTGGCGAGTCGCCCTCACGGCGCCCCCGCCCCTGCGATCGCTCTACGCCTCGATGCTGGAAGGCTTGCTGGCCAACGCTGCGGTCGGCTTCGGCAGCGGCGACGTGGTCCGGGCGGCGCGCTTGCGCGGACGATCGACCTTCACGGCGGACTACGGCGCCACCATCGCCGAGCGGGGCGCCGAGCTCGTGGCCATCGCCCTGTTGCTCTTGCTCGGCGTCGGCTTCGCGGGGCTCGGGTGGGCGGCAATCGCAGGCGCCCTCGCCTGCCTCGCCGTTTACTTCGCCGTGCTCGCCTTTGGGCGGCGCTTGCTGCCCCGACTCGGGCGCTGGCCTCGGCTCGCAGCGGGGCTCGCAGCGGGGCTCGACGCCTCCAGCACCCGCCGCGTGGTCCTGATGACGCTGCTGTCGCTCGCGGGTTGGCTCTCCGAGATCGTCATCTTGATGATCGGGCTGCAGGCCTTCGGGTTGCCGAGCTCGCTGCGCACGGCGCTGGTCGTCTTGCTCGGCATCAACGTGGCCATCGTGGTTCCCGGCCCTCCCGCCAACTTCGGGACGTTCGAGGCTGGCGTGGTGGCGGCGTTGGGCCTGAGCGGCGTGCCGGTCGACCGGGCCTTGCTCTTCGCGATCGGATACCACCTGCTGATGGTGTTGCCGGTCGCGCTGGCCGGGGCGGTCGTGTTTGCGGTGAGGGGGCGGCGGATCACCGCGTGAGGGCCTCGCCCGCATGCAGCGGCGCAGCGCCGATTTTACAACCACGTACGCCGATTCTTTCGCAGCATGGGCGGCACTCTTGGCCGACATGAACTTCGCCGATAGCAACGTCTCTGGGTGCCTTCGAGCTGCCTTCATGGGCTCGGCTTCGAGGTGGGGCCTTCGGGCCAGATCACGCCGGGGTCGGCTCGGGGCGGCCGTGTTCGCCGCCCTCGTGCCCCTGGCCTGCGGGGGTCACGTCCGCGACAAGATCGCCGCCGGACTGCCGACCGTGCCCGCGGTCGCACCGGCCACGCCCGCCCCACCGCTAGCGTCGCCCAACCCGGCGCAGAGTGCGCCACGGGCGTGTGCGGTCGTCGAACTGCCGCCCGCCCGGGTCTGGCGGCTCACGCACGTACAGCTGCGCAACACCTTGCGCGACGTCTTTGGCTTCGTGGGCGCGGCCGCCGATGGGCTGCCCGCCGACGCGCGCCTCGAAGGTTACGCCAACGGCGCCGACCGGCTCGGCGTCTCGCCGCTGCTGCTCGACAACTATCGCAAGGTCGCCGACGAGGTCGCGACGGAAGTGGTTCGGCGCAGCCAGGCGCTGTTGCCGTGTCCGGTGGGCAACCTGGGACAGGCGGCTTGCCGGGGCGACTTCGTGAGGGCGCTGGGCCTGCGCGCGTTTCGACGGCCGCTCGGCGCCAGCGAGGAAGCGCGCTTCGACGAGGTCTATCATCGGTCGGCGCGCGCGGGCGGGCCCGAGCTCGGCCTCAAGATGCTGGTCGAGGCGATGATCCTGTCGCCCGCGTTCCTCTTCCGCTTCGAGCTCGGCGGCGATCCGCGCCCCGGCGCCGCTTCGCACCTCGATCCTTACGAAATGGCCTCGGCGCTGTCGTACACGTTGTGGGACTCACCTCCCGACGCCGAGCTGCTGGCGCTCGCGCGGTCGGGCGATCTCGCGGATCGTCGCACGTTCGCCCGGCAGGCCGAACGTCTGCTGGGCGACCGAAAGCGTTCCGCAGGCACGCTGGCCACGTTCTTCCAGCAATGGCTGAAGATCGAACACTTGCTGACGCTGGGCAAAGACGCCGCCCGGTTCCCACAGTACACCCCACAGCTGGCCAAGGACCTGCTCGAAGAGAACCGCCGCACCGTCGAGGCGGTGTTGTTCGAGGGGGATGGCACGCTGACCACGCTGCTCACCGGACAGGACAGCCACATCAACAACAAGCTCGGCGCCCTTTACGGCGTGAAGGTTCGTGGCGGAGACTTCAAGCCGACGCGTCTCGATGCGACCGAGCGGCGTGGCATCCTGACCCAGGCGGCGTTCCTCGCGGCGCGCGCCGACGCCGACACCACACGGCCGGTCGACCGGGGCGCCTTCGTGCGCGAGGAGATCCTCTGCGCCGAGGTCCCGCCACCGCCCGACGAGTTCAAGTTCGATCCGAGTCAGATCACCGACGACATGACGGCGCGCGAGAAGCTCTCGTTGCATGCACGCAGCGCCTTCTGTGCGCGCTGCCACGCGCTCTTCGACGGGATCGGCTTTGCGCTCGAACGCTACGATGCCATCGGACAGTTTCGCGTCACCGACAAGAGCCGGCCGATCGATCCGTCGGGCACTCTGCCCATGCCCGACGATGCGCCCATCACGTTCGTCGATTTCGTCGACCTCGTCGATCAGCTGGCCACGCGCCAGCGCCCCTTCGCTTGTTTCGCCGAGCGCGCGCTGGCCTATACCACGGGTCGCGCGCCCGACGAGATCTCCAGCTGTGAAAAGCAGACCATCGCGGCCAAGTTCGCCGCCGCGGGCTACCGGGTGGATCGGCTGATCCTCGACATCGTCACCGATCCGGCCTTCGTCACCCGGCGCACGCCGCCCTTCTCGCCACCGCACGTCGCGAAACACGGGCAAGATCGATGAAACGATCGATGAAACGATCGATGTGTCCATCGATGCGTCAAGCGACGTGTCACCCCACAACGAGCATGGCCACCGCGACGACCGAGGCGGCCTCGCCGCCGCTGACGACCGAGACGGCCGCGCCGCCGCTGGCCGCCTCGCAGACCCCAGCGTTGGCCCGCCGCGATCCGCTCGCCCGCCGCCAGGTCCTGCGCGGCCTCGGCGCCGGCGTGGTGCTGGCCGGGGGGCTGCTGCGATCCTTGCGCGCGGAGGCGGCCCCGCCGGTCAAGCGCGCGATCTTCATCTTCTACGCCAACGGTTCGCACCCGGGCTGGGCGCCCGAAGGCACGGGCACCGAATACAAGCTGACGCCGCACCTGGCGCCACTTGGGCCGTTGGGGCCGCACATCAGCGTGCTCAAGAACCTTTCGCTCGCGCGCGGCCGGGGCAATCCGCACAAGGCATCGACCTTTTCGGCGCTGGGCGCGGGCGGCGCCACCAGCGTGGATCAGCGGCTCGCCGCGGCCAACCGCGCGCGCGGCCGGCTGCCCTCGCTCGAGCTGGCCATCGGTTTTACCGGCGGCGGTGGCGGGGTCGCCCCGTCCCTGTCCCAGGTGGACGGCGTGTTCCTGCCGGGCGAACGAAATCCCTTCGCGGCCTACGCGCGCGTCGCCTCGCGGGTCGGCGGCAAGGATGCCGTCGCCAGCACCCGGGCCACGGTGGCGCTGCTCGAAGGCCGGCGCAGCGTGCTCGATCACGTGAACCAAGATCTGCGACTGGTGCGGGGACGGCTGGCGCCCGGTGAGCGGCACAAGGCCGACCTCTATCTATCGGCGGTGCGCGATCTCGAAAAGAACCTGGGCGCGCTCGCGGGCAACCTGCGAGTCCCGGCCTGCGGGCGCATGTCCCCTCCCCCCGACGCGGCCGACTACGTGGCCCGCGTCTCCGACATGCCGAAGATCTCGCGCGTGTTCCTCGACGTGATCGCGATGGCCATGGCGTGCGACGTGACCCGCGTCTCCACCATGATGTGGGGAGGCGGCGAGAGCGACGAGCCGGTCGAGTTCATGGGAATGCGCGACTGGCACAGCACCACCCACGGCGATCCCGGTGGGGCGCCCGGTCAGAAGGTGATCGCCATGCAGGCTTATCTGGCGGGCGAATACGCCTACCTGTTGCAACGTCTCGCCAGCTTCGAGATCGGCGGCGGTCGAACGCTGCTCGATGAAAGCGTGGTGGTGCTCGGCACTCAGAACGGCAACAGCAACCAGACCAACTTTGCCAAGGAAGACCACGACCGCCGCAACACCCCGTTCGTGGTCGCCGGTCGGCTCGGCGGTGCCCTGCGCCCACGCGGCGTCGTCGATTGCGAGGGTCGCAACCACAACGATCTCTACCTGTCGCTGCTGCGTGGCTTCGGCCTGACGGATGCGGCGGTGGGTGATCCCGAGTGGTGCCAGGGTCCCCTTCCCGGACTGGCGTGAAGGGCGGCGCGCACGCAGGGTCGCGCGGGTTGGCCGGCGCGATTCAATATGCGACGACCACGGGTGTCGCGGAGTGCCGGTTGGCGTCCTCCTGCACGGGGCGCGAGCCGAGCTGACCGCGATCGTCGAAGCCCCAACAGACCGGCTTGCCGGCGGTGAGAATCGCGCAGGTGTGAAAGGCTTCGGCCCCCGAGCCGATCGCCGTGACACCCGCGGTGAGCGCCGGCACGGGCTGCGGCCGGAAGACCGGCGCCGACATCGGCGAGCCGGTCTCGCCGTGCTCGTTGCTACCCCAGCAGTGCACGGCCCCGCTGCCGAGCAGAGCGCAGGTGTGATAGGCGCCCGCGAGGATGGTGGTGAGGGTCTCTGGAAACGAGAGGGTGGGACCCGGTAGCGGAACGTCCGCCAAGGAGTCGTCGCCATTGCCGATCTGCCCGCCCGAGTTGGTCCCCCAGCAGCTGAAGCTGCGCGGCCCTCGGCGGGCGCAAAGATGACCATCGCCGGCCGTGAGCGCCAAAACTTCGGGGACAGCGGCGCAAGCGGGCCGCTCGATCACCCCGCGCTCACCGGGAACGATGCCGCTGTCGTTGTTGCCCCAGCCGCAAAGCTCGCTGGCGCCGTCGTGAACCGCGACGGCAACGGTTGCGACCAGCAACGGTCTCGGCCTGGGGTCCGAGAGGACCGCCTGGCGGGGGGCAAACGACGAGGATCGCGGCCTTGCCAGCTCGGAGGATTGGTTGTCGCCCCAGCAGTGAATGCCGGCGGGGCTGCTCCCGCAGAACGCGAGCGTGCCGCCGGCGATCGCGGTCACCCCGCCGAGCGGGACGCCGGCTTCGGTGATGACGGCGGCCGGACGGTCGCTGCCGCGACCGAGATCACCCCAGCAAGAGACGCCGCCCGAGGCGAGGCGCGCGCAGGCGGCTTGAGCACCGACCACGATCGATGTTGCCGCCTCGGGCAGGTCGACGAAGGTGGGTGGCACCAGGGCCGGTAACCCCGGGGCTATGAAGCGGCCATAGCCCCAGCAGGAGACGCGACCATTGTCGTGGAGCGCGCAGGTGTGGCTGGTGCCCGCCGCCACGCTGACGACGCGGCTCACGCAGGTGCGAGAGATCTCGCCGCAAAATTCGCGGGCGCTGCAGTCGCGATCGCCGCTGCACGCGACGGCGGGGGCAACGGCGTCGCTGGCGATGTCGGCAGCGGCGTCGAGGGGCGCGCGAGGGGCGTCGGTAACGGAGTCGGACGCGGACGCGTCACTGGGCGCGGCGTCGCCTGCGCCTGGCGGAGGCCGTTCGTTCGCGGCGCCGCAGGCAGAGCCGAGCGACAACGCCAGTAGCAGCGGGAGGACTGCCGCGGGGGATCGGGAGGGTCGACCTCGTTCGATCGTCACGCGGGCAGCTTTTCATGAAATGGGCGGAGGATCGAACGAAGAGGCGCCCGCGCGTTCGTTGCGGCCGGCGGCTGCCCCCTCACCCGGCTTGCCTTCGGCGCGCCGACCTCTCCCCGTTTCACGGCGCGAGGTGAAGATGGTCGCGTCGGCCTGACAGTCACGAGCTCCGTTCTCGCTGCGCCTCTGGCCGCGTAAGCGGGAGGTGGAGGTAGCGGGGGCGCGCCGGGGGGAGGGGGGGCGCGAGGACGTTCGTGCGCAGGCCGCTCGCCGTCCGCGGCGATGCCAGGCCGAGCGGAGTCGCCCAGTCTTCGGGCGCGCAGCGACCGAAGACGTGAGGGCGGCCGCGAACGTTCTCGCGAGCCCCCCACCCCCCCAAGCAGCCCCCGCGGGCCCCACCTCACCTCCCGCCGAAGCCAGTCCGAGGCCGAGCGCGACAGGGCGATAGGGCGCGATAGGGGGCGATACCGTCCAGGCGCTAGCGGACGATGAGGTAGGCGACGACGACGCCGAATGCGAGGGCGCCGGCGAAGACGCCGACGAATAGGCGTTTGCTGAGGCGGCGCTGCTGCGCGCTTCGCGGCTCGAGCACGTCGGCGAGACGTTCGGGTGGCGGCGTCGGTTTGAAGCCGGCTTCGTCGGGTTTGGGGCGCGGGCCGAAGAAGTTCGCGAAGAGCGCTGCGATCGGATTGGTCGAAGGAGCTCCCGGCACGCGCGACAATCCCGCTGTCGCTGCGTTGTGGGCGCCCGCCGCCGCCGGAACGCCGCCCATCGGATTGGGCGCATAGCCGCCCGGCGGGTAACCGCCGGATGCCGTCGGGCAGTTTCCCGTGGGCCGCGGGCCACCTTGCCCGCCCGACGAAAATCCTCCCTGCCCGAGCGCTCCCGGCGGGTACCCCTGCGGCGGCGATCCCTGCGGCCCCCCGAATTGCCCCGGCAGTGCATTCGCCGTCGGCGGTCGCGGCATCGGATTGGCGCCAGTGGGCAGGCGCTGCCCCTGCGGCAATGGTTGAGCGCCCGTCGGAAGTCGCGGCGGCAGCGGATTGGCGCCCGTCGGCGATCGCGGCGGGGAGCCTCCCGGCCTCGAGCCCCCGCCATGCATCGGATCTTGCGGCACGCCCCGCCCGGTCCCGCGCCCTTGCTGGGCCTGCAACGCACGCAGATTCGCGCGGTTGGTCTCGTCGGCCCACGCGCGCGGGTCCACGTACTCGCTCGAGGCCATGGGCGGCATCGGCGCCATCACGTCGGAGGTCGGCGGCGGCGTGATCACCGTGCGCGCCTCTTCGAACTCGACCGACTCGAAGCTGTCGATCTCGTTCTGCAACATCGTATCGATAACGTTGCCGCGTGGCTTGCGCAGCGGCGCCGGCGCCGGCGCGGGCTGCTCTTCAGCGCACGCCCGCACGAGATCAGAGATGTCCCGCTGGATCATCTTCAACCCGCGCGAGAAGAGATACTGCGCCAGCGCGTCCTGCAGATCCGTCGCGCTCTGGAAGCGATCGTCAGGCCGCCGCGCCAGCGCCTTGCGCACGATCTCCTCGAGCTCCGGCTCGACTTCCGGGTTCTGCGCGGCAATGGGCGGAATCTTCGCGCCCCGAACCAGCTCGACGGTCTGGTAGTCGCTCTCGCCGTAGAACAGGCGCTTGCCGGTGAGCATCTCGTACATGAGGATGCCGACCGCGAAAATGTCCGCCCGCCTATCCACCTCGGTCCCGCGCGCGGCCTCCGGCGACAGGTAGCTCATCTTGCCTTTGACCACCCCAGGGTCGGTGGTCTCGACCTGGACCGCGGCCTTGGCCAGGCCGAAGTCGGTCATTTTGATCTCGCCGTTACGCGAGAGCAGCACGTTGGGCGGGGAGACATCGCGGTGGACGATGCCGAGAGGACGCCCGGTCTCGGGATGCACGGCCTCGTGGGCGTAAGCGAGGCCTTTGCAGGCCTCCATCACGATGTAGATCGTCTGCCCGATCGTGAGCGGCCGCCCGATCTTGCGCCGCCATTCGAGAAGGCGCTTGAGGTCGACGCCCTCGACGAACTCCATGACGATGAAGTACGTCTCGTCGGTGTGACCGATGTCGAACACCTGGACGATGTTGGCGTGCTGCAAATGCAGCGACAGCCGCGCCTCGTCCAGGAACATCGCGACGAATTTTTTATTCTTCGTCAGCGCAGGCAGAACGCGCTTGATCGCGACGTTCTTGCGAAAGCCCTGGATCGATTCGGCGACGCCCCGAAAGACCTCCGCCATACCGCCGGCGGCGACCCGTTCGGTGATGCGATAGCGGCTGTCGGACATGCCAGTGGGGTGGGTGAGCGCGGACCCGATGGCCGCGCCTCACTATAACAGTAGCCCGGTCGTCCCCAACGAAATCGTCGGGCGTCGCGTTACCAAGGCGTTGGTTTTCATCGAGCCGACTGCCGGGACGTAACTTTCGATTGGACCCGAGGACTCCGGGCTCGCACTTGGAACGGCCACTTGGGACTGCCCTCGGCGAGCCGAAACACGCCCGGCGGTCAGCACGATCACTCGTCGAGCGCGCCGACGCCGGAGAAGCCACCGCGTTCGGGGCCACCGAAATCGTCGCTGTCGCCGCCACCACCGCCACCGGTGGTCGTCGTCGTGGAGGTGTCTTCGGCGTCGAAGCCACCGCCGCGACCGGCCTGGGCGATTGCCGCCTCTTCGCGTTCGCTCTGTTCCTTGCAGTCGATGCAGAGGGTGGTCACCGGGCGCGCGAGCAACCGGCGAAACGCGATCTGCTCGCCGCAGTCTTCACAAACGTCGATCTCGCCCTTGTCTAGGCGCGCGATCTGCTTGTGAATCTTGCCGAGCAGGAACTTTTCGCGGTCATGCAACCGCATCTCGGTCGAGAAGAGCTCTTCTTCCATGGACTCGTCGATCGAGTCACGCCCGATGTTCCGCTCGTGGTTCATCGAGTAGGCGAGCGCGTTCTGGCTCTTGCTTTGGAGCTTGCCGCGCGTCGTTTCGAGCACCTTGCGAATCTGGTTCTTCTCGCTCTCGGTCAGCATGGATCCCCCGGGTAGCGTGGTGAAAATGTGTCGTCAGATGTCGGGGACGAATTGAGGAAGCCCCGGATCAGTCCCCTACTATAAGGCGCGTCCACTGACCTCGACCAGGGGGTCGAGTGCTCAGAAGATGCAGCCCAGCGTTGGGGTGCCCGGGGCGGCGAACTCAGGAGGCTTTCTTCTCCCTAACGAGCTGCGGCCGTCCGCGCGACACCACGACGTCCCGGGTGACCACGCATTCGGACACACCCGTCAGAGACGGAATCTCATACATCACATCGAGCATGACTTCTTCAAGAATTGCTCGGAGCCCCCGGGCGCCCGATTTACGGCGCGCAGCCTCCTCGGCCACGCTTTGGAGGGCATCTTCGGTGAAGCGGAGTTTCACGCCCTCCATCGACAGCAGCTTTTCGTACTGCTTGACGAGGGCGTTCTTCGGCTTCCAGAGGATGTTGACCAGATCGTCGACATTGAGCTCGTCGGCCGAAACGATGATCGGCAGGCGCCCCATGAATTCGGGAATCATGCCGAACTTGATGAGGTCCTCGGTGCGGGCCATCGACCGCAGCGCGTTCTTGTCCTCTTCACCCTTGGCCACCGTGGCGCCAAAGCCGAGACCGCGCGTGCCGACGCGACGGCGGACAATCTCTTCGAGACCATTGAAGGCGCCGGTGCAGACGAAGAGGATGTCGGTCGTATCGACCTGGATCAGCTCCTGCTGGGGGCGGTTGCGCGCGCCGTCGGGAGTGATGGTCGCCTGTTTGCCTTCGAGGATCTTCAGCAAGGCCTGCTGAACGCCCTCGCCCGAAACGTCGCGCGTGACCGACGGGCCACCGCCGCGGCGAGCGATCTTGTCGATCTCGTCGATGCAGACGATGCCTCTGGCGGCCTTCTCGGCGTCGTTGCCTGCATTTCGGAACAACGACTTGATGACGCTGTCGACGTCTTCACCGACATAGCCCGCTTCGGTGAGCGTCGTCGCATCGGCGATCGCGAACGGCACGTCGAGCTTGCGCGCCAGGGTCTGGACGAGGAGCGTCTTGCCGCAGCCGGTGGGGCCGAGCAAGAGGATGTTGCCCTTCTGAATCTCGACGTCGTTCTTGGCCTGCTGACCGATGCGCTTGTAATGGTTGTAGACCGAGACCGAGAGCGCCTGCTTGGCGTTGTCTTGGCCAACGACGTACTTGTGAAGCTCGTCGTAGATCTCACGGGGGCGGGGATAGCGCGGACGTTCCGCGGCCTCTTCCTTCGCAAGGATGTCGTTGCACAGGCCTACGCATTCGTCACAAATGAAGACGCGCGGACCCGAGATCAGCTTGCGAACCTCGCGGCGGCGTTTGCCGCAGAACGAGCAGTGGAAGTCATCCATCTCACAGTCAGTATTGCATCGCCCCCCCACCAAGCCAAGCTCCAGCACGACAAGGGCCGGCGAGGTTGTCCCTACCCTCCCCACCCACCCGCGCGGCTCTGGTATGATGCGGCTCCCCCATGCCCCCCCCCACCGGAATTTCCTTGGGCGATCCAGCGGGCGTTGGGCCCGAGATCGTCGTGCGTGCGCTCGCTCTGCGCCCGCACCTTCCGGCGGTGGTGTTTGGTGATAGGGCGGTGCTTGAACGGACGGCCCGAGCGCTCGACCTACCGGCACCGCCCGCGTCGTGCGTACACGCCATCACGCGCCTGACGGCTGAGGATGTCAGGCCGGGACGGCCGAACGAAGCGTCAGCAAGGGCACAGGTCGCCTACCTTGCCGCGGCGACGCAGGCCGTGCTGCGGGGCGAGATCGGGGCACTGGTCACCGCGCCCATCTCCAAGGACTGGGCCGCGAAGGTAGGTTTTCGCTTCCCTGGGCATACCGAGTACCTGGCTGACGCGGCCAAAGCGCCCGAACACGCAATGATGCTCGCGGGTCCCCGCCTTCGCATCACGGTGGCCACCACGCACCTGGCTCTCAAGGACGTTCCCACCGCCCTCACGCCGCAGGTCATCGCCTCGGCGATCGTGCTGACGGCGCGAAGCCTTCGCGACTGGTTCGGTCTGCCGACGCCGCAGATCGCGGTGGCGGGGCTCAATCCGCACGCGGGGGAAAGCGGCCGCTTCGGGGACGAGGAGGCGCGCCTGGTGCTCCCCGCGATCGACCTCGCTCGGCAGCGGCTGTCCGACGAAGGATTGGCAGCGAGGATCTCGGGACCCCATGTTCCGGATGCGGTTTTTCGGCAAGCAGCGCACGGAGCGCACGACGCGGTGGTGGCGCTCTACCATGACCAGGGGCTGATCCCGGTCAAGCTGCTCCACTTCGACGAGGCGGTGAACGTGACGCTCGGTCTGCCCTTCGTACGCACATCGCCGGACCACGGAACGGCTTACGACATCGCGGGCACCGGACACGCGCGGCCCGACAGCTTCTTGGCCGCGCTCGATCTGGCAGCGTCGATCGTCGCCCGCCGCAGCGGTGCCGGGGTGGTCTCAGGCGAGAAGGTCCTCGAAACGTCGAGCAAGCACAGCGCACGGACGCCGACTCATGGATCCGTGCCGGTGGCTCATCGGGATTCCAGCCGCGACAAAACACCTGCCGCGGGCACGCCCCTCGTGCGGGGTTCGCGTGGGACGGGGTCGTGAGAGTGGAACTGCGGCGGCGTTCAGTGGTGAGACGGTTCTGCCGTAAACGATAGGGAGGCAAGGTCCATGTGCGGCATCGTTGGTTACGTCGGTGAAAAGCAGGCGACTCCGATCTTGATCGGGGGCCTACGGCGGCTCGAATACCGCGGGTACGACTCGGCGGGCGTGGCGGTCGCGAACGGCCACGGGGCCAAGGTCGTGCGCTGCCGGGGCAAACTCTCGTCGCTCGAGAAGCTTCTCGAGACCGAGCGGACACCCGGCTCGATCGGCATCGGGCACACGCGGTGGGCAACCCACGGGCGGCCCTCCGACGAGAACGCCCACCCGCACAAGGTCGGGCCCATCTCGGTCGTGCACAACGGCATCATCGAGAACCACGTCGGGCTGCGGGTGCGGTTGAAGGCTGCGGGGCGGACCTTCTCGTCCGAGACCGACACCGAGATCGCGGCCCACCTGGTGGACGAAGCGCTCAAGGCAGGAGCACCCAGTTTGCTCGAGGCCGTGCGCAAAGCGCTTCGTCAGGTCGAGGGCGCCTACGCGCTCGTCGTCATGTCGGACGACCATCCCGACCGCGTGATCGCGGCCAAACACGCTTCACCGCTGGTCATTGGCCTTGGCAAGGGTGAAAGCTTCCTCGCGTCCGATGTGCCGGCACTGCTCGAGCACACGCGCGAGGTCTTGTTCCTCGAGGACGGTGACGTCGCCGAGCTGACCCGCGAGGGCGTCAAGGTTTCGGACCTCGAGGGGCGGCCGCTGTCACGTCCCGCGAAGACCATCACCTGGACCGCGGCTCAGGCCGAGAAGGCGGGCTTTCCGCACTTCATGTTGAAGGAGATCCACGAGCAGCCGCGCGCGGTGACCGACACCTTGCGGGGGCGGCTCTTGCCGGACAAGAACGACGCCCTGCTGGATGGCTTCGAAGTGCCCGCCGACATCCGTCGGGTGGTCCTGCTCGCGTGCGGGACCTCGTATCACGCGGGGCTGGTCGGCAAGTTCCTCATCGAATCGTCGGCGCGCATTCCTTGCGAAGTCGATCTGGCGAGCGAATTCCGCTACCGCGACCCTGTGGTCGGCCCCACCGATCTCGTCGTCGGCATCTCCCAGAGCGGAGAGACGGCGGACACGCTGGCGGCAATCAAAGAGGCGAAGTCGCGCGGCGCTCGCACCCTGGCGATCTGCAACGTCGTCGATTCGGCGATCGCGCGCACATGCGACGGCGCGCTCTACACGCACGCGGGGCCGGAGATCGGCGTGGCGTCCACCAAGTGCTTCACGGCGCAGCTGGCGGCGTTGTCGCTGCTGGCGATCCACATCGGGCGGCGAACCGGCGGCCTCGGTGAATCGGCGGCGTCCGAGCTCATCTGCGAGTTGATGCTCCTGCCGAACAAGATCGCGTACACGATCTCGCACCTGTCGGGCGGCATCAAAGCCATCGCCCAAGAGTTCAAGGACGCCAAGGACTTCCTCTATCTCGGGCGCGGCACGAACTACCCCATCGCGCTTGAAGGCGCGCTCAAGCTCAAAGAGATCTCGTACATCCACGCCGAGGGTTACGCCGCCGGCGAGATGAAGCACGGCCCGATCGCGCTCATCGACGACGGCATCCCGGTCGTCGTGATCGCGCCGCGGGGCAAGGGTTACGACAAGGTCCTGTCGAACTTGGCCGAGGTGCGCGCGCGCGACGGCGCCGTCATCGCGATCGCGACGATCGGCGACAAGACCATCGCCGAGAACTGCCGCAGCGTCCTCTTCATCCCCGACGCCCCCGCCCTCCTGCAGCCGCTCCTCACCGTCATCCCGCTGCAACTGCTCGCCTACGAAGTCGCGCTTGCCCGCGGCAACGACGTCGACCAACCCCGCAACCTCGCCAAGAGCGTCACCGTCGAATAGGTGCGCCGCGCGCGCCTGCGGCGTCCGCCCAACACCCGCCGGGTGAGGGCCGCCGCCTCCTCTTACCTCGCCCCGCGAGAGTGGGGAGAAGTCGGCGCGCCGTAGGCGCGACGGGTGAGGGGCCTCCGCGGAGCACGTTAGAACGTGGCCGTCCTCTTCCTCTCATGCCGATCCGAGCCGGGGCGCAAATCGACGGCGCGACCACTACCCGCCGACCGGATCGCCTCGCGCCCGCCATCGGGAGCTGGACCGGGCCGCAGCGGCGGCGTAGGAAGGCTGGCATGTCGGTGCAACGGGAGCTTCGGTTTTGTGGGCAAAGGGCACTGGGCGGGATGGTCGCGACCCGACGTCGGCACAGGGCGGGCGTCGGAATCGCGCTGGCGGCGCTGATCGGCGTTTTCGGCTTGCTCGGCGGGATCGCGAAGGCGGCAAGCAAGCCCGTCATCTCGGAGACGTTCCCTCCCGCGCGCGACGTGCGCAGCCCCGATCGCACCGTCGCGGACGTGCAACCGGGGCGCTTTGGCGCGATCGCGTACGCGCCCGATGGTCGAACTCTGGTGACCGGCGCGCTCGACGGTGCCGAGCTATTCACCGCCCGCACGGGGGAAGAGAGCGCGGGAGAATCGATCCGGAAATTGGCCGGCTCCCCCGCCCCAGTGACGGCCGTCGCCTTCTGGAACGGCGGCAAGCAGGTCGTCGGGTGGGCAGGCGACGCGATCCTGGCGTGGACCGTCGAAAGTGGCGAGCTGGCGCCGATCGTCCAGCTTGCCGAGCGCTTCGACGTCGGGGCCTTCGCACCGGGTGATCGATCAGAGCTCGCCCTGGCGCGTGGCAAGGCCGTGTCGATCGTCGATCGCGCGACAGGCGCCCTGCTGCAAAAGCTCGAAGTGCACGGCCGCGTGGGATGCCTCGCTTTTGCCCCCGACGGCGCCACGCTCGCCGTCGGGACGGATCGAGGCCGCGTCCACGTCTACGACGTCGCGACGGCGGCTACCGCGCGAGAGCTCAACCTGGGCAGCCCCGTGCGGGCGTGTGCGCTCGCAGGAACCCATCTGGCGGCAGGAGGGGCCGGCAAGCTCGCGCTCTGGTCCTTCGCCGTTGATGAAAAGGGCTTCGTCGCGAAGTCCACGGCGACAGCGCCCGGAAAACCGCCCGAGAGCGCTCTCGAAGCGCCGGCAAAAACAACGCGCGAGGGTCGCGCGGCCACACCGACTGCGACCGAACCTGCTCCCCGCCTCGTCTCGCTGCGGGCTCCCCGTGGCGGTGTGACCGCGCTTGCCTTCGCGAGCAAGAAGGGCGAGCTGGCGGCCGCAGGTGCGGGTGGCGTCGTCGATGTCTGGGATGTGGCGACCGGCCAACGATTGTGCGAGCAGACCGGACATGCAGGGGCCATCCACGCTGTCGCCTTCAACGGCAACGGCCAGAAGCTCGCGACCAGCGGCGCCGATCGTTCGCTTCGATTCTGGACGGTGCCGCTCAACCCGATCGAGCCGGACCTCAAGGCCGCGATCGCGGCCGCACTGCCCGAAAAGCCGAGTGTGGTGCCGAAGAAGCCCCGCCGCGTGCTGGTGTTCTGGCGCGCCGACGCGATCCTGCACAAGAGCGGCGTGCCGGCCGGCAATGAAGCCATCGCGGCGATGGGCAAGAAGACCAAGGCGTTCACCGCCGACTTCTCCCGCGACACGGCCGTCTTCGCTCCCGACATCCTTCGCCGCTACGACGCGATCATCTTCAACAGCACCGCGCACCTCGTGATGCCGGACGAGGGCCAGCGCAAGGCGCTGCTCGACTACGTGGCCGGCGGGGGCGGCGTCGTCGGGATTCACGCGGCCATCGACATGTGGAAACGCTGGCCGCAAGGCGCCGCGGTCATCGGGGCGACCTTCGCCGGACATCCTTGGAACCCGAAGGCCGATGCCAGCTGGGCGGTCAAACTCGAGGATCCCGAGCATCCGCTGCTGCGGGCCTTCAACGGCAAGAGCTTCCGCATCCGCGACGAATTTTATGAGCTCGGCCCGCCTTACAGCCGGGAAGACCGTCGCGTGCTCATGACCCTCGACGCCAGCGATGCGGCCACCGGGAGCGTCACCCCCATTCATCGCGCCGATCGCGACTTCGCCGTCGCGTGGATCAAGCCCACTGGTACTGGCCGCGTGTTTTACGGCATGTTCGGCCACGTGGGCGAGTCCTTCGCCAACCCTTCCGTCCTGCGCTTCTATCTCGACGGCATCCAGTACGCGCTTGGCGATCTGACAGTCGACGATAGCCCCAGCAAGCCCCCAGCGCCGCGACCGTGACGATCGCGGCGTGACCGGAGGCCCCTCACCCGCCGCCCTTCGGGCGTCGACCTCTCCCCGCGAAGCGGGGCGAGGTGAAGAGCGAAGCGGCGGGGCGAGGGGAAGAGCGAAGCGGCTTGGTGAAGAGCGGCGGCGGGGGGGTGCAGGCGCGGGTCTAGCGTTCCAGGGGGGCGTGTTGGATGACTTCGAAGGCGGCGGCGGGGACGCGGCCGAGTTCGCGGATCTCGCTGTCGTTCCAGGCGGGGTTGGCTTCGCCGCTCACGAACCAGTCGGCGCCGTTGTCGGCCATGAACATGCCGTACTCCTTCATGGCGGTCAGGATGACCTTGGCAGTGGGGCCGAAGCTACTGATGTCGAAGTTCGCCTTGAGCCGGACGCGCAGGCCCATCGGTGGAAGCGACGGATCGGTGAGGATGCTGGCGAAGTGGCGTGCGGGGTGGACGTAGGCGCGCTGGGTCCGCTTCACCGTGAACCGCAGAGCGTGGTTGATGCGGCCTGATTTGACCTCGTCGTGACGGATGAGGCCGGGCAGGATCGGCAGGCCCGCGGCGTCGGCGCTGGTAAGGCCTCTCGGCCGCAGATCGTTGCTCTGCAGGTTGAAAACCGCGCCCGAGCCGGCACGCCAGGCGCCGCCCTCGGGCCACGTGTCGAACGTCTCGTAGAGGTGACAGTTGTCTTTATCAACGATCAGGATGTGACGATCGCCATCGCCGTCGCGACCGCCCTCGATCGGCGCGTCGGGTGGGATGGGATAGGGCCCCGGATCGCTGTCACTTTCGTAGTCGAACGAGACGGGGACGCGCGGCTGAGCTCCCGAGACCGTGGTCCACGGGATGCCGTACTGACCGTTGCCGCCGAAGTCGCCCTTGATGTTGCGACTGACAGCATTCATGCCGGCCATGTAAGCGTCGGATCGCGGGTCCACCGGATCGTTCGCGATCCGGCGGTTCCATTCGTTGTCCACCGGGAACATGCGGCAGCCCGCAACGGCGGGGGTGCCCGCTGCGAAGGCCGTGCCCCCTTGTTCCAGTGCAGAGGCCTGCTCGGTCGGTGGCGCGTTCAGCTCGGCTGGAGGCATCGCTTCGCAGGCGAGTCCGATCAGCGCAATCGACGCGGCGGTGAGGAAAGGAAGGACAGTGTTGTTGTTTCCAGGAAACAGCATCGAGCGAAGGTAGGGGAGCGATCCTCGATGTCC
>JANNNO010000344.1:0-20339 GCA_031398585.1 Myxococcales bacterium
GCTCGAGAAGAACTCGCTCTTGAGCTTCTCCAGTTCCTTGGTCTTGTCGTAGAGCCGCCCCAGCTCGGCATTTGCTTCCTTCAGTTTACGGCTGGCTTCGGCGGCCTGTTGGGTCCGAAGAAAGATCTCCCCCTCCATAGCGGTGGCGCGCCCCTGCAGTTCCTTGGTGAGCTCCCTTTGTTCGACGTCGATCTGTTTGAGTCGGATGAACTCGGTGATGTCTTCGGCCCGGTGGAAGATGTAGGAAAGGTTCCCTGCACCGTCGAACACGGGACTATTCATCGGGCTCCAGAAGCGCTCCTCGAACCCTCCCCCCTCACCTTCTGGCCTCCGGATATCGTATTTCTGGACAGGCATGGCGTCGGCGACGCGCTCTTTCTTTACCCGGTCCAAGGATGCGCGGAGATTTCGGACGCCAGATGCGTTCGGATCGTCAGGATTGTCGGGAAATACGTCGAACAATCCGCGCCCCACGATTTGCTGTCGGGTGGTCATTGTGGCGCGCAGGTAAGCCTCGCTCGCGGCGACAATCGTCAGGTCGGGCGCCAGGACAAGATAGAGTCCCGGCACCGCCTCGAAGAGGGCGCGGAAGTCAGGCGCAAACGAGGATGTATTCATGATCGCCGCTGCTGCCGAGCGGATCCGATTCGTGGGCCGTCCGGACCTCTGCTCCAGTCTCAGTTTATCTGAAACGCTCGGCCCAAGTGGTGGACGTCGGCGACAAGCGACGCTGTCATGCCCGGCCACATGTCAGAGCGTCTCGGCAAAAGCACAGCTTGTCTGACAGAGCCGTCGAGGGTTCAATCTGGTGAGCCGCCGCTACTCTTCGGACGACGGCAAGAGAGCGTCCATGAGCACGTCCAGGTCCGGCGGTTTGACGATGTAGCCGTCGAATCCGGCCTCCAACGCCCGCCGCTTGTCGTCCGCCTGTCCAAAGCCGGTCATGGCGATGAGACGGAGTTTCGGTAGATCAGCCGCGGACCGGATGCTCTCGGCGACTTGGTAGCCATCCAGCTTCGGCAGGCCGATGTCTATGAGCGCGGCGTCCGGACGCATCCTGCGGATGAGCTCAATGCCCGCGGCGCCATCCGCGGCAAACTCCACCTCATGACCGCAGATCTCGAGCAACTCGCCCATGGTCTCGCGAATGTCTGCGTTGTCCTCGACGATCGCGAGGCGCAGCCGGGGAGCCCGCTTGGGGTCAAGGGGATTGGTCCCTGGAGCTACGACGGGCAGCAGCTCGTCTGAAGATGGATCGTTGGCACTGAGTGCGGGTAGTTGCACGAGGAACTCGCTGCCCCTTCCTACGCCTTCGCTGCGTGCGAAGACTTCGCCTCCATGAATTTCGGTCAGGCGCTTGACCAGCATGAGTCCGAGTCCGAGTCCGCCCCCCCCGGACCGTTCCTGAACGAACTTCTCGAACACATGCGCCAGTAGCTCGGGTTTGATGCCGCGTCCATCGTCCGCCACGCTGACCTCGGCGCGATCTCCGACGTGACGAACCGTCACGCGGATCTCGGTTCCGCCATCGCTGTATTGGGTCGCATTCCGCACGAGATTGGCGAACACCTGTATCAACCGGTCGGCATCCCCGGCGATGGGGACTCGCTGGGGGGGAAGCGAGACCTGCAGCCTTTGGCCACGCTCGGCGATGATTGGTCGGCAGGTGGCGATGGCCTGCTCCAGGACATCTCTCAGATCGATGGGCGCCTTGCGCAGCTCCATCTTCCCCGCACTGATCCGCGAGACGTCGAGCAGATCGTCGACCAATCGCCCGAGGTGCTTCACCTGCCGCTCCATCGCGTGCCGGGTTCGCACGACGGTCTCGTCGGTACCGACGAGCGCCTGCTTCCGTGCGAGGAGCTCGAGGCCCATGCGAATCGGCACCAAGGGATTGCGAAGCTCATGGCCCAGCAACGCGAGGAACTCGTCCTTGCGCTGGTCGGCCTCTTTCAAAGCGGCCGCGACGTGCTGGGCGTGCTCCATCTCGATTAAGCGCAGTTTGTGTTCCTGCACCTCCCTCGTGCGACGGTGAAGCTCGACGAAGACGCCCACCTTGGCGCGAAGGACTTCGGGGACGAGGGGCTTGCCGAGAAAGTCGACCGCGCCGAGAGCATAGGCGTCTCGCACCTCAACGTCGTTCTGCCCATACGACGTGACGAAGATGATCGGCGTATGCCGCGATCGTCCTCGCTCACGAATCAGCCGGGCGGTCTCGATGCCACCCATGCCGGGCATCCGCACATCGAGGAGGATGACGGCGAAATCTCGCTCCAGCAGGAAACGCAGCGCCTCTTCCCCCGATTGCGCGAAGGTCAGGCTCCCGGCGTGTCCGCCGAGCGCGGCCTCGATAGCAAGAAGGTTGGCTCGGCTGTCGTCGACGACGAGGATTTCTTCGGTCACTAAGCTCTCCTAGACACGCACCGTGCGCGCTCCTCGCGCCTCGCCGGCACGCAGGATCCGCGGCGCCAGCTGTATGCACGACGTCGCCGGTGTTGCACTAGGTTCTCGAAGATTCTTTCTGAGTTTTGCGCCTGGTGCTCGGCTTTCGAAGCCTCTCGAGATCTTCGATCGGCACGATCGCGGCGCATGCCTTTCCGTATCGAGTCAGAGTGAACCGCACCTTGGCAAACCGAACGCGGTTCACGACCTGGGCGAGCTGGCGCCGAGCGGCGGCCGTCTCAATGGATGGCATGCGCTCAACATACAACGAGCCAACCGCGGCCAGGTAGTCAACATATGTCCATGTTGTACAACACGGAGCGCTCGCCGCGCGGCGTGTGTTGTACAACATGAGAATTGAGGGCCGCCGACCGGATGGGTGAGGAATCGCGCGTAGCGGCCACCCCCGTCACACGCCCTCAATCCACGGTCTGGGTGGGCGGCGCCGGTACGGGGGGCGTCGGCGTGGGCGTCGTCGGCATGGGCTTGGGACCGCCACCATGCTCGCAATGCCCCGGCCCGACTTTGCCTTCGTTGAAAGCGGTGAGCGCATCGTTGAGTGCGCTTGTCGCCGAGGTGGGAAGCGAGTCGGTACCTATCGGCGGTACCACGAGGGCTCCGATGAGCGCGTCGGCCTCGGCGAAAGTGCCTTCGAGGCCCGCTGGCGATGCGCCGAGGCCGATGTTGAGACGGGCCGCGATCAGCTGATGAGACAAAGAGACAAGGCCGTTGCCCTTGACGGCCCTGTGAAAGATCGCCAGGAGCTGCGGCTTGGTGTACCCGGTCTGTCCCAGCTTCATCTCCGACACCGGCCATGCATGCGGATGATTCTTCCAGTAGCCCTGGGTAAACGTGCAGTTGGTCGAACGGACGGGCGTCCCCTCACGCGGAGCGCTGTTGTCGTTGCCATTGCCCTTGCCGTAACCATCGCCGTCTCGCGGCGTCGCCTCACGAACAGATCCCTCGTTGGAAGGCTGGAAAGCACCTCCGGCATCGCTGGGGTCGTTGCCACACGCCAGCGCTCCGAACAGCAGAGCGCCGCATCCAATCTGTCTCAACGTCGGCCTGTGGGAAAGGACCAGAGCAGTGCGGATTTGGCTCATGCCACATCAACGACGGGAGGCGGTGGGAGGATACACACCGAGTACGCCATCGGTTCCCGTCCTGGCGTCGAGCGGCCTACACAGGTTCGGCCAAGTCTTCGCCATGCTTTACATGACAAAGCCGCCTTTCGCGGTTGAGAATCACGTTCGATGCGGAGGCGGGTGGTTTTGGTGGCGTTGACACTCTTTTCAGCGCTGGCTGGTGCCCTGACGTGGACGGCACTGCCGCCGTCGCGACGAACGGCCGGCTATGCAGCCCCATTCCCGTCAGTTGCGGTCCCCTCGGAAATCGCCGACCAGGAGAAGCAAACGGCAGCGCCCGATCTTGCGCGCCCGGACGACGGCGCCGCAGTGAGATACGCGGGTGAGGTGCCTCTGCCGCTGGCGGGCGAGCAACGAGACCGGCAACGCAGTTTCGTCGGTCGAATCCTCTCGAGCGTCCGTTCACTGGCTGGCTTTCGAGACCCTCCCATCGAAGAGATTTACGAAAGCGAGGCACGGCATCCCGAATGGGCGCCGGCGATGGAAGGAACCCTCACCCGTCGCTTCTCCCGCGATCGGCTGGGCGATCTTGGAGGCGTGGAACTCAGTGCCGTCGAGTGTCGCCTGAGCACGTGCAGGGTGGAGATCAGCCATCCTACGGCACTCGATCCGGCCTTCGGCGGCGAGGACCGCGGCGCGCTCAATCGCTTGATGGCCGAGACCGGGCCGCTTGCCGCAACCGTGGCGGTCATCGAGGGAGGCGAACGGCGCGTCCAAACCGAGGGCCGGCGTGTCTGGTCGATGCTGCTGATCTTCTCGGGGCGGGAGATCGATCCGAATGAGTATCCGAGGTGGCTACAGGAAGAGCAGCCGCGATGGAAGGCAATGCACCGACCGTGATCGGATCTACGAGAGTGGGCATCAACCAGCCTGACGATGACAGCGCCTTCACCAGGAATGTAAAAGCGGCGTTCAAGCGGCGGTAGTAGGTCGTCGCGGGATCGCTCAAGGTGGTCTCTCGGTTTGGCCAGCGTTACATTGGCGGTGGCATGGCCACCAAGGTTCGGCGACCGAGAGAGCTTCGCGAGCGAGCCAAGACGAATCAGAGTTTGCGACTGGAGCGGCAAAAGGCCGACAAAGAGGTTGAGAAGCGTGCGGCACGCACGGGGCAAGACGCTGACAAGGTCGTGCGGACTGCGAGAATGCGGGCAGCTTCTGTCCTTACGGGCGAGCGGCGCAAGGCCGATAAGAGGTCGGCTGGCCCCGGTGATCGCGCGGGGGCCCGGGTCGGTCGTGATCGAGCGAAGGCCGATGAAGGTCTGCGACGCGAGTACGCCGCGGCCGACACGCGGATCTCGCAGGACCGCGCGACCCATGTGCGTGCGCTAACCAAATTGTTTCTCGCCGAGCGACAAGTGACGGACGAGCGGCTGAACATCGAGAGGGAGCGAAGCGACCACCTTCTGTCGGCCCGCGACGAGCTGTTGGCGCAAGTGAGTCACGACCTGCGCGGCTTTCTCGGGACGATCGCCCTGCGCACTGAGTTCCTACACGGCTCCCTTCCCAGTAACGGAGAGTCTCCGCTCGCGGCACCCGTTCGCGCGATCCAAGAGACGACCGTGACGATGACCCGCCTGCTCGGAGATCTTCTCGACGCAGCCAGCATGGAATCCGGCACATTCCGAATCACGAAGAACGGCACCGGGCTCGACGGGATGGTGCTCATGAGCGCCGACGTCTTTCGCGAAGCGGCGGCGGCAAAGGGGATCACGCTCACGGTTGCCACAACCGAATGGCCCCCCGTCCGTTTCGACCACGCGCGGATATTGCAGGTGCTGGCGAACCTCGTCGGCAACGCGATCAAATTCACACCCAAGGGAGGGACGATCGCGATCCGTCTCAAAGGCAGCCGAGGACAATGCGAGGTCTCGGTTGCCGATACGGGCATTGGGATTCCCGAAGCGAACCTGGGAGGAATCTTCGACAGGTTCACTCAGGTCAAGGCAGCGAGCCGCGGCGGGTTGGGCCTGGGCCTCTTCATCGTCCGCTCCATCGTCGAGGCTCACCGGGGCAAGGTATGGGCGGAGAGCGTGCCGGGACGAGGCAGCACTTTTTACTTCACGTTGCCGGCGACGAGTTCGAAGCGAAGGATCGCGCCCGCCGAGCGACGGCTGCCTTGATCTCGGGCAGCAGTGCCTTCGCTACGTCGTTCTTGTGAATGACGGCCGCGATGCCTGCGGCTTTGGCCTCTCGGCGCATCTGCCGGTCGGAGGAACCGGAGAGCATCACCACCGGCATATCGGGATGCGCCTGCCGCACCTGACGAGTCGCTTCGATGCCGTCGATGTCGGGTAGCTGCCAATCCATCAACACGACATCGGGCTCGAGCTGATCGATCACCTCGAAGGCAGACTCGCCGTCCCCGGCCTCGCCAACCAAGACTAGCTCTGGGACCGTCGCGATGTATGCGCTTAGGGCGCTGCGAAAACTCGGCTGATCATCAACGAGTACCAATCGCAGGGGCATTGACGAAGCATAGAGCATGGTGGCCGAACGGAGCTTGGGGGAGGTTTCTCGTTCTCTCCTGATTGACGAGATCTCCATCACGCGTCGACCCGCTGAGGTCAGGTGTCGTGTGGCTTTCTTGGAAGTCATACTCTGCGGGGGCGCTTACTGAAGATCGAAGTTGCCGGCGTTCAGGCCTCGACCCATGTTGTACAGATAGTGACGCGCCAACCCGGTTCGGCACCCATCTTGATTGTCGACGACGACATCGACCATCGCATTGCATGCCGCGAATTTCTCGAGACACACGGTTACGCCGTGCAGGAAGCGGGAGACGGCCGAAAAGCTCTCGCTCGGCTGGTTGATGGGAACGAGGCGCAGCCGTGTCTGCTGCTCCTGGATCTGTCTATGCCGTTGATGGACGGCTGGCAGTTGCTCGCCATCATGAAGAGCTACCTTCGCCTGCATTCGATCCCGGTCATCCTCATCTCGGCCGAGGAGCCGCGCCTCGATCCCGTGCAACACGGCGCGATCGCGGCGTACCTGCGAAAGCCTTGCGACTGCGAGGATCTGCTGGCGCTGGTGAGGAAGTTCCTGTCGTAAACGTATCTGATGAGGACGAACCGAATGAGCGACCGATCGCCGCGGCGATGGTCGTCATCTCGCGACATCCCGCCATTCGCGACGAACGGGCCCGCGCGCAGAAGACCGGCTCCGATGGCACATTCCGATTCGAGAACCTCTCGTCCGGCCGTTATGTCCTCCACGAGTCAGCGGCGGGCTTCACATCTGGACTCTGAGGTCCGTAGGACGGGCGGCGGGCACGGTCTAGGATGGGGTCCATGAGGAAGTCGGGCACTGGCCAGAAGACGTCGGCATCGGAGCTGATCTCGCAACGGATCGCTGATCTCGGCGACTGGCGCGGAGAGGCGCTCGGCAGGATGCGCAGGCTCATCCAGGAAGCTGACCCGGAGGTCGTCGAGGAATGGAAGTGGATGGGCACGCCGGTCTGGTCCCACGACGGCATCATCTGCACGGGCGAGTCGTACAAGAAAGCGGTGAAGCTCACCTTCGCCAAGGGCGCGTCGCTCCCCGACCCCACCCAACTCTTCAACTCGAGCCTCGAGGGTAACGTTCGCCGCGCGATCGACATCCTCGAAGGCCAAGAAGTGAAGGAGTCGGCCTTCAAGGCCCTCGTCCGCGCCGCCGTCGCACTCAACAGCGCTGGCAAGACGAAGGCGAAAGAGTCGAAAATTCCTTTGCAGAAGCGAGTTGCGACGAAGGCCAATGCGACGAAGGCCAATGCGACGAAGGCTGCGGCGGCCAAGAAGCCCGCGTCGAAGAAGCTGGACAAGTGACTACCCTCGACAAGACAAGCCGCGGCGAGCACACCGCGGACAGCCACGATTTCATCCGCGTGCAGGGGGCGCGGGAGAACAACCTCAAGGACGTCAGCGTCGAGATTCCGAAGCGGCGGCTGACGGTGTTCACCGGCGTCTCGGGATCCGGCAAGTCATCGCTGGTCTTCGGCACCATCGCGGCCGAATCACAGCGCATGATCAACGAGACCTACAGCGCCTTTCTCCAGGGCTTCATGCCGACCTTGTCGCGTCCCGAGGTCGACGTGCTCGAAGGGCTGACCACCGCGATCATCGTCGACCAGGAGCGCATGGGCGCCAGCTCGCGCTCGACGGTCGGCACGGCCACGGACGCCAATG
Organism: Myxococcales bacterium; assembly: GCA_031398585.1. GTDB lineage: Bacteria > Myxococcota_A > Polyangia > Fen-1088 > Fen-1088 > JANNNO01. Next base: position 7,751 of record JANNNO010000344.1, read on the forward strand.
CCATGCTGCGCGTGCTTTTCAGCCGGCTCGGCAAGCCGCACATCGGATCTTCCAACGCGTTCTCCTTCAACGTGCCATCGGTGCGTGCGGTAGGCGAGATCACGGTCGAAAAGGGCCCCCGCAAGACCGAGAAGCGCGTCTTTCAGGTCACCGGCGGTATGTGTCCTCGCTGCGAGGGCATGGGTTCGGTGACCGACATCGATCTCGCTCAACTTTACGACGACAGCAAGTCGCTCAACCAAGGTGCGCTCACCATCCCCGGCTATACCGCCGACGGCTGGCAGGTGCGGATCTTCGCGGCCTCGGGCTTCATCGACCCTGACAAGCCGATCCGCAAGTACACCAAACAAGAGCGGCACGACTTTCTCTACAAAGAGCCGGTCAAGGTGAAGTTCGAGAGCATGAACCTCACCTATGAGGGCCTCGTGCCGCGCATCCAGAAGTCCTTCCTCACCAAGGACAAGGAGGCGCTGCAGCCGCACATCCGCGCCTTCGTCGAGCGCGCCGTGACGTTTACCGCCTGCCCCGAGTGCGGCGGCACCCGCCTCAGCGAGGCGGCGCGATCGTCGAAGATCAAGGGGATCAACATCGCCCAGGCCTGCTCCATGCAGATCAACGATCTGGCCGATTGGCTGCGCAAACTGGAGGAGCCGTCGGTCGCGCCGCTGCTGACGACCCTGCGACAGACGCTCGACTCGTTCGTGGAGATTGGCCTTGGCTACCTCAGTCTGGACCGGCCATCGGGCACGCTTTCAGGCGGTGAGGCGCAGCGGACCAAGATGATCCGGCACCTCGGATCGTCACTCACCGACGTGACCTACGTCTTCGACGAGCCCACCATCGGATTGCACCCTCACGACATTGCGCGGATGAACGATCTGCTGCTGCGGCTGCGCGACAAGGGCAACACGGTGCTGGTGGTCGAGCACAAACCCGAGGTCATAGCGATCGCCGATCACGTCGTTGACCTGGGGCCGGGCGCCGGGACGGCGGGGGGCAAAGTCGTCTTCGAGGGCACGGTGGACAAGCTGCGCGCGAGCGACACCCTCACCGGGCGCCACCTCAGCGATCGGGCAGGCCTCAAGCCTTCCGTGCGCAAGTCGTCGGGCGTAATGAAGGTCCGCGGCGCACGCACCCACAACCTGCGAAACGTCGACGTCGACATCCCTCTCGGCGTACTCGTCGTGGTGACGGGAGTCGCAGGGTCGGGCAAGAGCTCGCTCATCCACGGCTCGGTCTGCGGCCGCGACGGCGTCGTGTCGGTGGATCAGGCTCCCATCCACGGCTCGCGCCGAAGCAACCCGGCGACTTACACCGGTCTTCTGGAACCGATCCGCAAGGCCTTCGCGAAGGTCAACGGCGTCAAGCCCGCCCTCTTCAGCGCGAACTCCGAGGGCGCCTGCCCGACCTGCAACGGCGCGGGCGTGATCTACACCGATCTCGGCATGATGGCCGGCGTGAGCACGATCTGCGTCGACTGCGAGGGCAAGCGTTTCCAGGCGTCGGTACTCGAGTACCGGCTCGGCAAACTCAACATCGCCGAGGTCCTCGACCTTCCCGTCGCGGACGCCGTCGGCTTTTTCGGCGCGGGCCAGGCACAAACGCCTGCTGCTCAAGCGATCTTGCAGCGTATGGCCGACGTGGGACTCGGCTATCTGCGGCTCGGGCAACCACTCACCACGCTGTCAGGTGGCGAGCGGCAGCGGCTCAAGCTCGCGACAGAGATGGGTGCCGAAGGGGGCGTCTACGTGCTCGACGAACCGACCACGGGCCTGCATCTGGCGGACCTGGGGCAGCTACTTGGCATGCTCGATCGGCTGGTCGACTCGGGCAAATCGGTCATCGTGATCGAACACCACCAGGCGGTGATGGCGCACGCCGACTGGATCATCGATCTCGGGCCGGGCGCCGGGCATGACGGCGGCAAGATCGTGTTCGAAGGCACTCCCGCAGATCTGGTGGCCGCGAGGTCCACGTTGACGGGCGAGCACCTGGCGGACTTCGTCGGGGCTCCTGCAAAGGGCGCGACAGCGAAGGCCCGAGCTCAGAGGAGGTAACCCTGAACGGATTCCGCAGATTCACGGGCTAAGCGGGCCCGCAAGGCGCTGGTGACGGCGGCTCCCCTGACACCGCTTTTACGACCATCCGCCCCCGCCGGGGCGCTCCCGGGGCTACCGCCGAAGCGTGCTCTCTTGCGAAAAAAATCTCCACGTCGCCATACTCGGGCCCGTGGAGCTCGGGGAGCTGCATAGGGGGCGTCGGTTCGTCGTTAGCCGTGCTCGCCTCGTCGACGCTGGGCCTCCCGTGGTGGTCAAGGCCGTCCTGGGAGAAGCGAGCGACGAGACGTTGTCGCTTCGTTTGCGGCGGGAATACGACCTGCTGGCGAGTCTGGACGTGCCCGGCGTGGTTCGGCCGATCGGGTTCGAACCCGTTGCCGGACGGCTGGCCCTCATCCTCGAAGACGCCGGGGCGCAGAACCTGAAGCAGTGGCTTCGCGGCCGAGAGCCGTCGGTAGGGAGCTTTCTCGAAATCGCCGTGCAGCTGTCTCAGGCGCTGGTCTGGCTGCACGGGCGGAACATCATCCACCGCGACATCAATCCCCGGAACGTCGTGGTCGATCAGCAGGGGCGTGCAACCCTCATCGATTTCGAAGCGGCGACCGACCTGTCGGCATCCGAGGGCGCCTCCCCGCGGCTCGACGGCGATCTGTCGTACGTCGCACCCGAAGAGACAGGTCGCATGAATCGTCGGGTCGACCAGCGCGCGGATCTCTATTCGCTGGGCGTCGTCTTTTACGAAATGCTCACCGGGCTGCCACCCTTCGTCAGTGCAGATCCGGTTCAGCTCGTTCACGCGCACCTGGCGCGGGCGCCAGTGCCGCCGTGCCAGGTGAACCCCGCGATACCGGACGTACTTTCGGACATCGTCCTGCGCCTGCTAGCGAAGATGCCAGAAGCTCGCTACCAGAGCGCCGAATCCTTGCGACAGGATCTCGGCGAAGCCAAGAAGCAGCTGGCGCGAGCCGGTCGTATCGCCCCGTTCGATCTCGGCCTCGTCGATCTCGCCAATGAGCTGCCCCTTCCCGCTCGGCTCTACCAACGCGAGTCGCAACGTGCCGCTCTGGTCGAGGTGTGGGAGGCGGCGCTCAGCAGCGGCGTGGGTGCCGCCGTCGTTGCCGGCGCGGCAGGCAGCGGGAAGACCGCGCTGGTCACCGAGCTGGCGGAACGGGCCCTTGCCCGCAAGGGGAGATTCGTCAGCGCCAAGTTCGATGCGGAAGGGGGCCAGGCGCCGTACGCACCGTTCGCCGAAGCCTTCCGCGGTGTCATCGCGTCGATGCTGAGTGGACCGTCCACGGAGATCGCGGCTTGGCGTCAGCGCATGGAGCGGGCGCTTGGCGACAAGGCGCGCGCGGTCGTCGATCTCGTGCCGGAGCTGGAACGGTTGCTGGGCGCTCCGCCGCCAATGCCATCCGTGGGGCCGGCCGAGACGCAAAGTCGTCTTCACATCGCATTCGAAGCCTTCGTGCGTGTGCTTGCCTCGGAGGAGCACCCGCTCCTTCTCCTCGTCGATGACCTGCAGTGGGCAGATTCTGCGTCGCTCGCGCTGCTCGAACGGTTGGCAACGACTTCGGAGCTGCGCGGTCTGTTTATCGCGGTGACGTTACGACCCGAGGAGCGGAAGGAAGGATCTCTGGTCACGAAGACCTTGGCCAGCCTTTCGACGACGCGTTCCTTTCGGCGCATCGATGTCATGCCTCTCACATTCGATGCCGTGGTCGAGCTCTGTCGCGACACGCTCAGTGCCGATGCCGAACGCGTCCTGCCTCTCGCCGCCCTGCTCTTCGACAAGACCGCCGGCAATCCGTTTTTCCTTCGTCGAATGCTGCGGTTCCTGCATCAATCGGCCCTCCTGGTCTTCGACCCGGTCGCGCAGATCTGGACCTGGGACCTCGCGGCCATCCGGACGGTCGACGTCGCCGAAAACGTCGTCGACCTCTTGCTCGTCGTCCTCCGCGGCCTGCCTGCTGCCGTGCAGGCGTTGCTCGAGAGGGCCGCTTGTATCGGAAGCCGGGTCCCCCTGCCCTTGCTCGCCGCTGTCGCCGGCCTGCCCAGGGCAGAGGCGACCGGTTTGCTCGCGATCACGGTGCGGGCGGGCTTGCTGGTCCCGGTCGAGCCCGAGCCGAACGCCGAAAAGGGCAGCGCCTTCGTGGATGGCGGCTGGTTTCGCTTCTGCCACGATCGGATCCGACAGGCGGCCTATCTGCTGAGCGGGGAGGAAGCGCGCAGGGCCATTCATATCGCCGTCGGCCGTCGTCTCCTTGCCGACGCCAAGGACGAGCAGGCTCTGGAAGATCAGATCTATGCCATCGTCGATCAGCTGAACCGTGGCATCGATCTCATCACTCGTCGCGAGGAACGGCTCGACCTTGCGCGGTTGAACTTGCGGGCGGCGCGAAAGGCACGTGGCTCATCGGCTTACGCGCCGGCGCTGGCGTACATCGAGTGCGCCATGGCGACGCAGCCGCCGGATGCCTGGGAGTCTCACCACGACGAGACGATGGCCCTTCACCGCACGGCGATCGAATTCGCTGGGTTTGCGGGGGAGACCACGCTGGCAGCCCAGCTCTTCGAGCGGACATTGGGGCGAGCCCGGACCCTGGTCGAGAAGGCGGACCTGTACAAGGTCCGCATGTACGCCGCTATCTGTCAGTCCGAGCGTGAGGACGCGTTCGCGTTGGGATGCGAGGGGGCCCGGCTGTTCGGCATCGAGCTGCCGACTGACGACGTCGGGGCCGCGATCGGGCGCGAGATGCGCGCGGTCACGGAGAACCTGGCGGGCCGAGCTCCGTCCGAGCTGCTGGACGCGCCCCTGGTCACTCAGCCCGAGCAACTCGCATGCATGAGCCTCGTCAGCACGCTGCTCGATGCCACGTACTTTCATCGGCCGGATCTCTTTCCGTTCGTCGCATCACGCGCGGTGAACATGTCGTTGGAGCACGGGCACGCGGTGTCGTCGGCGCAGGCTTACGCGTCGTACGCCGTGCTGGTCGGCATGGTCACCCGCGACTACGCGACGGCCTACGAATTCGGCCGCTTGAGCATGGATCTGGCAGCACGCTTCGGCGAGCCCATGGCGGAGCTACGCGTGCTCGCCATATTCACCACATGCTTGAGCAACTGGACCGCGCCGATCGCGCCCACGCTGCCGCTCTGTCAGACCGGCCAGGCGCGTGCGTTCACCCTGGGCGACACGTACTTTGCCTCCGCTTTCAGCATGACGGAGATCATCCTCCGATTGCACCAGGGCGCGGATCTCGGATCCATGGTGCGGCTGATCCAGGCGGGCATCGGCCTGCTGCGAACCGCGCGGTACCGACGGGGGCTCGAGGATCATCTGGTATTCCTTCAGGTCGTCCGATCTCTGCAGGGAGCGTCGGCGAGTGACGAGGATCGCAAGCTCGCGGGCATCACGCTCGATGACCGCGGCCTGCCTAGCGGCCTGACCGAACAGAGCGGGAAGCTCCCGGAGTACGAGATCGCCCATCTGGCGGTGGCGTGCCACCTGCGCGACTTCTCCCGCGTGCTCGCGCTCTCCGCCGCGGCGGCGCCACAGCTGCAGAACGTGCCTCGGTTCGTTCAGGTCGTGGAACACAACTTCTATACGTCGATCGCCATGGCGGCACTTGCAAGTCGGGCAGCGCCCGAGGAGCGAGCCACGTTCGTCGCGTCGATTGCGCGCAATCAGCAGCAGCTGGCTCTGTGGGCAAAGAACGGGTCCGAGAACTACGGGCACAAGCACCTGGTCGTGATGGCAGAGCTTGCACGGCTGGCAGGGGACAACACCCGAGCCGCCGACCTCTACGACCAGGCGATCAGCGCTGCTGGTCGTGAGGGATTCGTTCAGGACGAAGCCCTGGCCAACGAGCTGTGTGGGCGATTCTACCTGGCGCAGGATCGAAGACGCATCGCTGGCCTCTACCTTTCGGCTTCGCTGCGCGGCTACGCGCACTGGGGCGCCAAGGCAAAGGTGGACGCCCTCGAGGCCGAGCTGGTCGCTTTGAAACTGACCGAAGATCCCGTGCGTGCGCCGGTCGAACGTGAGGTCGCTCACGACGACACGGGGGGCGCGGCCCTGGATCTGCTCGCTCTGTTCCGAGGCGCGGAGGCGGTGTCGAGTGAGGTCATGCTGCCGCGTCTTCTGGCGAAGCTGATGGAGGTCTGTCTCGCGGCTGGGGGCGCCCAGCGAGGGGCTTTCGTGCTCGATGAAGACGGCCGGCTCTTCGTTCGCGCCGTGGGAGAGATCGACGAGGCCGCCGTGCTGGAGAGAACCCTGGTCGATGAATCGGCGGCATTGTCTCGTCAGGCGGTTCACCAGGTGGCCCGCACGCGAGAGGCGCTGGTGGTCGGCGACGCCGCAACCCACGAACAGCTCTCCTCGGACCCCTATGTCGTGGCGCACTCTGTCCGCTCGCTGTTAGCGCTGCCGATCCTGCGGCAGGGGCGTCTGATGGGGGTGCTCTACCTCGAAAACAACCTGGCGACGCGCGTGTTCACGCCCGAGCGGGTGCGCCTGTTGATGACGTTGTCATCCCAGATCGCGACCTCGCTCCAGAACAGTCTCCTGTTCGAGCAGCTACGGCAGGAGATCGAGGAACGCCGGCGGGCCGAGGCGACGGTGCGGTTTCTCGGCGATGCGGGGGCCGAGCTCGCCGAATCGCTCGAGTCGCACGCCATGCTCAAGAAGCTGACCGAGCTGACGGGCCCGGTGCTGGCCGACTGGTGCGCCGTGCACGCGGTCGAGGACGATAAGGTTGCGTGGGTGGCTGCCACGCACGTCGACGCGACCAAACAGGCGATCCTGGAGCGACAAGTGCAAGGCGATGTGGGGACTCTGCCCAGGCATGTGGCCGAGGTGCAGGGGTCGAACGCTCCGGTGCTTCACGCCACGATCGATCGCGCCGTCGTGGAGCGATACCTGACCCAACCCGACGCCGTGCAGGTGGTGCAGGCGATCGGTGCCGAGAGCGCCATGATCCTTCCGCTGAGGGCGCATGGCAGGTTCTTGGGCGCGTTGACCCTGGCATCGCACGCCCCCGATCGACGCTTCGGCGCTGCGGATCTGGTGGTAGCGGCGGAGCTGGCACGCCGGGCTGCCACGGCCATTGACAACGCGCGCCTATACCGCGAGGTGAAGGAGGCCGTGCGCGTTCGAGACGAGTTTCTCTCGATCGCGTCGCACGAGCTCAATACGCCGATCGCCTCGCTCAAGCTGGTCTCGCAGTCGTTCGAGGGTAGCGACACCGTGCCGCCACCAGTCTTGTTCGCCCGGATCATGAACATCATCAAACGCCAGACGAGCCGCCTGTCCTCGCTGGTGGGCGATCTTCTGGACGTGACCCAGATTTCGGCAGGAAGCTTTCAGCTTCGCTCGGGGTCAATGGACCTGGGAATGCTGGTGCGTGAGACTGCCGAACTGTTCACCAACGATCTCGACAAAGCGAATTGCGAGCTCGTCCTGAATACCGAAGTCGATCTGGTCGGTCACTGGGATCGGGTACGCCTTCAGCAGGTGGTAGCGAATCTGCTATCGAACGCGATCAAGTTTGCTCCGGGCAAACGGATCGAGATCACAGTCGCCCGAGCTGGCACTGACCGCGCGCAACTGGTGGTCGCCGACCGCGGCATGGGCATCGATCAGGCACGCCTGCCGCACATCTTCGGCCGCTTCGAACGCGCGGTCCCCTCGAGCCATTACGGCGGTCTTGGCTTAGGCCTGTACATCGTGCAAGCGGTCGTGCACGCCCTGGGGGGCACCGTCACCGCCGCGAGCCGACCGGGAGAAGGGGCTACCTTCACGGTCGAGCTTCCCCTGGGCACGAAAGCACGCTCAGAGCGGTAAGGACCGGTCGTGCGCCATCGGCCTCTTGCTGCCGGCCGGATCATGAACATACTCTCGACCCACATGGATACCGCGCAGCCCCCGATCCAGTCGAAGAACACGCTCGCCAGTTTCATCTTCCTCAGCCGCTGGCTGCAGGCGCCGCTTTACGTTGGTCTCATCGTCGCCCAGGCGGTCTACGTCTACCGCTTCTTCGTCGAGCTTTCGCATCTGATCGGCTTTTCGCTCTTCGGGCACCAGCCGCCAGCCTCGATCCCGAAGGACGTCGCTGATCCCGAGACGGTCGTCATGCTCAGCGTGCTTGGTCTCATCGATGTCGTCATGATCGCGAACCTGCTGATCATGGTGATCGTCGGCGGCTACGAGACCTTCGTGTCGCGCCTCAATTTGCAAGGCCACCCCGACCAACCGGAGTGGCTCTCGCATGTGAACGCGGGTGTTCTCAAGGTCAAGCTCGCCACCGCCCTCATTGGCATCTCGTCGATCCATCTGCTCAAGACGTTCATCAACGCCGGCAAGCTGCCCAACGACATGATCCTCTGGCAGGTCGTGATTCACGTGACGTTCGTCGCATCCTCGGTGGCGCTCGCCTGGATCGACCGCCTCACGACGCCCACCATCCGCCCGAATCATTGAGGCGCTGGGGAAGCGGCCGTGGCGGTCTCGACCGGCGCGGCTGCTGTTTAGCGACAGGGCAGATTGGCGACGGGGGCGTGGCGAGGACCCGGCATGCAGACGCCGTCGAGGTCGCGCGGGCAGCGGCGGCCGCCTGGGTTCTTGCAGAAGGCTCCTTGGGGGCATTCGTCGTCGCCGCTGCATCGGAGCGAGCAGCCTTGAGGACGGCAAGTCCAATCGCTGAGCCCCTGGTGCGCTTCCGCGACGACACAGACTCCGCCGCTACAGCTTGGATCGGGAATGTGACCGGTGATGTCGGAGGCTTGTGCAGCTAGCAGAGCGGCGTCGCAGGGGCCGAGCCAATCGGCGAGCATCGGTGCCTGTCTCTCGACGCACGCGCGAGTGTAGATATCGCAGCGCAGATAGATCTGCCGTAGACCGTTGGCGTCCGGGAGTGCGTCGCTGCCGCCGTCGGGCGTCTCGGTCTGCCCGGCGGGTTCGGCCCGCGTCGGGCCGCATTCGTCATCGGAGATGCAGGCGTCGCCTGGTCGCTTCGGCAGCTGGTCTCGGCACAGAGCGAGTGGACAGCGGTCGACGTCGATCTTGTTGATCTGCTCGGGCGGGCCACATCCGAGGCGACAGTTTCCGATGTTTCGCCCCTCGGGACACGGCTGGTCACATGGGACCGCCGTGAGCCGTCTCTCGAAGACGGCCCCGCCCCGGCAGCTGAGGCCGTACCAGCAGTCCTTGTGGCAGGACGAGCCGCGAGCTGAGGTCAGTGACTCAGTGGGGGCGACTTTGGTGTCGCGAGAACAGGCCGCGTGGATCGCGAGCGCGATGAGTGAAAGGGCCAGACTTCGACGAAACAACCGGTCGGCGCTGTGCGTGTGTTTGGGCGGTCGGGGCAGTGGCTGGCTAGACGCCTCGGGCGCTCGACGACGCGGTGTCATGCCCCCTCGCGATGCATGGAGGGTGCCGGGGCCATCGTTGAGGGGCCAGTTCGCGACGACGCCATGGCTTCGGCGAGCCCGAGGCCGATCGCGACATGGCTGTCCTGGCGGCGTCGCCCGAGCCCTGTTGTGTCGAAGAAGGCGTTTGAGACCTTCGCGGTCCCTCAATCGCGCGCTAGTAGCTCGTTCCGTCCTTGCGGCTGTAGGTCCACTTTCCGTCGGGGCCAAGGTGGGCTTCGAGATCGTCGTCGGGATAGGTGGCGCTGTCGCCGGCCGTGCGGTCGCCGACCTCCAGGAGGACGACGTCGGCGGACGTGCGATTGATGATGTGGTGGCCGTTGGGGGCACCTGCTTTGAAGCCGGCGCACATGCCTGGTGCCAAGAGCGTCTCGGCGCCATCTGTGACGAGAGTCGGCGTGCCTTCGAGCACGTAGACGAATTCGTCCTGCCGGGTGTGCCAGTGTCGGAGCGCCGTCGCAGAGCCGGACGCCAGACGCGTGAGGTTCACTCCGAAATTGGTCAGGCCAAAGAGGTCACCCAGCGGGCGTTTGAACCGTCCTGCCACGCGTGCTGCAAAGATCGCGGGGTAGGTCGACTGCCTCGCCCGAGGAGGGGCTTGGGCGGCGACAATGGCACGGGGACGTTCGGCATCGCTCATGCCCGCAAGATTGGCACGAGCGCCAGGCCGGCTCCAGGGACGCAGTGCCTCGAATCACCAACCGTTCGGTCAGTGTTCCCGACCGTTCGCCGTCACGGCACGTCCGTTCATTGGGAAGCGCCCTCTTGTCGCCATCGGGCGGAGCATGCTCGGTCCATGACTGAGGCGCGACAGAGGAAGTGGCTCACCGGCATCGGCGGCGCGGGCGTCATGGTCCTCGTGTGGACGCTCGGCTGGGGATTCGGTTTCGGCGGCCTCATCGAGCTGCTCGTGGATCCGGATGGCGAGATCGTCGACATCTGGTTCACCGCGATGGCCATCCCGGGTTTCATCGGCGGCATCGTCTTCTCGGCACTGCTTCGGATCGCAGAGGGGCGTCGGTTGGGCGAGCTGTCCTTGGCCCGCTTCACCCGATGGGGCGTGCTCACGGGTCTCGTCGTCGGGGCCCTCGGGATCACATCGGGAATGGCAAGAGCCGTCACCTTGACCCCTGCCCTCGCCCTCATCGTGGGGGCAGTCCTCGGTGCGGTGGCAGCCCTGGGCTCGGCGATCTTCTTTCGGCTGCTGGCACGAGGGCTAGGCGCCGGCCGTGAGGCCGTTCGGGCTCGCTCCCAATAACTGGAGCCCTGCGGAGTCGGCCGCGAGGTGCAGCGGTTGAGTCGCGTTAGGGACACCGGCGTCTACGAAGCCAGCCTGCCGTCATGGCCACCATCATGGCCGCGATGACGAGCGCCGCATCGCCCGCTGGTGTGGCGGATCGGCCGGCCAGGTTGCAGTCGCAACCGCCAGAGGCAGAGCGATGCGCGGCTGGGGCATCAGCGTCGACGCCGGCGTCGCGGACCGGCGCTGCATCCATGGCGGATGAAGCCGCGTCCTGTGCGGTCGGTCCGTCGGCGTCGACCTGCGGTCCGTCGCTGCTCGCGCCAGCATCGATCTTTCCGTCGAAACCGGGCGCGTTCGCGCAGGGATCCACGATCTCTCGGATGACCTGGTTGTCATCTTCGTTTCCCGCCCAGTCGACGGCGCGGAGAAAATGGGCGCCCGCGGTGGTGGACACTCCAAAGAGGCTCGGCCGACCGGCGCACCTAACTGACAGTGTGATGGTGGCCGTTCCGTCGCTGAAGGTCGTAGCCAAGAAGGGGACGAGAAGGTTTCCGTTTGGACCGTAGAGGTGGGAGCGAAGGGGCGATGTGACCTGGTCGAGCCCCGGCTGGTGACGGAGGTAATAGAGTCGAGCGACGGTTGGCGTGCAGCATGCCTCGTTGTCGCAGGTATCGAAGTAAACGGCTTGCAGTGCTTCGGCCCCCGCGAAGCTGGGAGGCGTAACGTCGCTTCCCGACGTAATCTCGAAGCTCGCGAAGCTCGCCGCTTGTGCCAGCTGGCATGATGCTCCCGCGCCCTGACAAGGGACCACGCTCTGGTCGACGAGATCGTATCTGCCCGGCGGCAGCTCCGTCTCGGGTTTGAGAACAAAGGTCTGTTGGCGTATCAAGAGAGTGTCGGCCGTCTGCGTATCGGTCTTCGTTATCTGGGACCTCACCGGCTGACCGGAGGCATCGCGAAGCGTAAGTTCGCCGCCTAGGATCACGTGATGGTAGGTCTCATAGCTGACCACGAATTGCGTGTTGCGTGGCAACGTGTTGGTGCCGCTTGGAGGATAGACGGTCCGTCCGAAGATGCCCGGACGGGGATAACTGCAGGCGGCTGCATTCGCATGGAAGATCACCAGCGCGGTCGTCGCGGCGGCTGCGGCCCACATGGCCCGGGCGAGGCAGCTCAAAGACGCCCCCAACTTGAATCGTGCTGAATCGAAGTGCCTGGTCATCGGTCGGCTCCCTCTATCATGGGCATTGACCAGGTGGTTGCTCGCGCCAGCCGAGCGGCATGCACAACCAGCTTCAGAGAGTTCGAACTGACAGGTGGGACGGCGTTCGCTTCATGGGGCCATTTGTCAGAAGCTTGCCGCTGGCGCTCGTCGCTTCACTTGCGGCCGTCGGTTTTCCCCTCACCCGCCGGTGCCCTTCGGGCCCCGGCGGCCTCTCCCCCTGGAGAGGCTTCAGGCAGAGGGGCAGAGAGGGGCGCATCGCGACCGCCGGGGGGAGCGGGGGGCTGGACGACGGAGTTAGTCCTTCTGTAGGGTGTGGCAGGCGATGCAGCCGAAGCCGCCGGCCTCGGGCTTCTTGGGGTCGAACTCGGGCAGGCCCAGCAGCGCCGCCATCTGAGGTTTCACGACCTCGCCCATGAACTTCATCATCTTCGGCTGCTTTTCCATCAGCGGACCGAAGCCAGCCGGGGTCGACGGCAGCGCGGGTAGCTCCGGGCTCGGCATCTTGAATTTGCGCGTTTTGGGATTCTTGCCATGACAAGTGTCACAGCCAAACTTCGCGAACTCGTCGCCGTCGAACTTCTGGAAGGCCACCTTCATCGCGGGGGTGACCACGTCCTTCATGTACTTTCCGCGTTCCTC
>JANNNO010000354.1:0-9139 GCA_031398585.1 Myxococcales bacterium
CCGAGCAGCAGGGCCGCCGCTCCGAGGAGCCAAACACGAGCCATGACCTTCGGTCTCTACCGAAACTCAGGGCCACCGTCCACTGCCACGTGACGGAGGGTGCCTTTTCTCGACGCTCACGTAGGCTGATCTGCGCGCACCTGGTAGGCTTGGCCTCGCATGAAAGCAGGTGGCTGCCGGCGGCCCGCGACCGGCACCCGAATGGCCCGCAGCCGCTGGGTGGCCCTCCTCGTCGCGACGCTCGCTTGCCGCGGCTCTGGCACCGCTGTCGACGAAATCGTTCTGGTCAACGAGGCGCCCGTCGGCCGCCTGGACCCGCGCTACGCCACGACGTCGTGGGAGGTGAAGCTGTCGCAGCTCATCGCGCCTGGGCTGACCGGTCTGGCGGATCGGGGGCACGGGCCGACGCCAGGGCTCGCCGCTTCGTTCGATCGGCAAGACGATCTCACCTACATCGCGACGTTGCGCGACGGCGCTCGCTTCTCGGATGGCAGCGCGGTCACCAGCCTCGATGTCGTCTACACGTTCCAGACGATGCGCGACCCGCTGCTCGCCAGCCCGTTTCGCCGTGTCTGGGACGAGTACCTCGACAAGGTGGTGGCGCGCGATGCCCGGACTGTCGTGTTCCACCTCAACAAGCCGCGATCGCCATTCCCGACCGACGTCGAGACAGCGGGCATCGTCTCGCGGGCAGCCGCGCTCGCTGGTGACGAGGCGACTCGTGCCGCCGCCCGGGCTGGTGGCAGACCGCCGCCGCTCGATGGCCGCAACGAGGTGGTGGGGGCAGGGCCCTATCGAATCGTCGATCGGAGCGCCGACGAGGTCGTGCTCGGGCGCAATCCTCACACACTCACGCCGCCGCGCACGGAACGGCTCATCGTGCGGACGATCCGCGACGACAATGCGCGGGTGCTGGCACTGGTCGGCGGCTCGGCCGACGTGATCTTGAACGGCGTGACCCCGCTCGTGCTCGAGACCTTGGCCAGCAATCCCAAGGTCGCCATCACCCCCGGGCCGAGCGCCACCTTGAGCTACATCGGCTTTCACACCGGCGATCCGGTGCTTCGCCAGGTAAAGGTGCGGCGAGCGATCGCGCACGCCATCGACCGCTCGCGGTTGGTGAACGCCAAGTTTCGCGGTCACGCCCGGCTGGCCCAAAGTCCCCTCGATCAAGGCAGTCCGTTCTTCGTGCCCGCCGCTTCGATCGCGTACGACCCGGCGGCCGCCCGCCGCCTGCTCGACGAGGCGGGGTATCGCGATCCCGACGGGGACGGTCCAGCGCCGCGCTTCGAGCTGTCATGGAAGACCAGCAACAAACGCGACCGTGTGGCCGTGGTGCAGGCGATGGCACGCCAGCTGGGCGAAGTCGGCATCGCGGTCGAGGTGCGCCCCTTCGACTTCGGAACGTTTCTCGACGACGTGAGGAAGGGCAACTTCCAGCTCTTCACCCTTCAGATGACCGACCTCATCGAACCGGACATGCTGCGTGCCCTGTTTCATTCCAGCCGCATTCCCACCGCCGAGAATCGCTGGGTCGGCACCAACCGATTTCGCCACGCCGATGCCGAGCTCGATCGGTGGTTGACCGAGGCCTCCCAGGTGGCGGATCCGGCGGCGCGCAAAGCGATCTACACCAAGGTGCAAGAGCGCATCGCACGCGATCTGCCGATGCTGCCGCTCTGGCACGAGGACAACGTGCTGGTGCACGGGAAGAATCTCGAGGACGTGGTGGCCTTGAAGACCGGCCGGCTCGAAGGACTCATGGGCAGCCACAAGGTCGGCCAAAAGGTTGGCCACGAAGGCAGCAAGGCACGCTGACGTGGATCTCTTCGCGCGGCAGGCAGTGCGGGATCGACGAGGCCAACCGCTGGCCGAAAGGATGCGACCGCGTCGCCTGTCCGAGGTGATCGGCCAACGCAAGCTGCTCGGGCCGGGGACCTGGCTGCGCCGCGCGGTCGAGGGCAAGCGCTTGTCGTCGCTGATCCTCTGGGGACCGCCGGGCACGGGCAAGACCACGCTGGGGCGGGTTTTCGCGGCCGAGATCGACGCGCACTTCGCTCCGGTCTCGGCGGTGCTCTCGGGCGTCAAGGAGCTGCGCGAAGAGATCGCGGCGGCCGAGGCGCGCCTGCGCGAGCGGAACGTTCGGACGCTTCTCTTCGTCGACGAGATCCATCGCTTCAACAAAGCGCAACAGGACGCGCTCTTGCCGCACGTGGAAGCGGGCACCGTCATCCTGGTGGGCGCCACGACCGAGAATCCCTCGTTCGAGGTCAACGCCGCGCTGCTGTCGCGCACGCGCGTGCTGGTGCTCGAACCGCTCGGCGAGGAAGATCTGCGCATCATCGTCGATCAGGCGCTGGCCGACGAAGAGCGCGGCCTGGCCAAGGAGCTCGGCAAGGACGCCATCGTCTGCCCGGCCGAGGTGCGCGATCTCATCGCCCGCGAGGCGAGGGGCGACGCGCGGCGGGCGCTGGCCACGCTGGAAGCCGCCATCGCGGTGCCCGAGCCCGACGCGAATGGCGTTCGGCATCTCGACGTCAACGCGATCAAAGAAGCGTTGGCCCGCGGCGCCCTGCTCTACGACAAGGGCGGCGATGAGCACTACAACGTCGTCTCCGCTTTCATCAAGAGCCTGCGCGGCACCGATCCCGACGCCGCGGTCTACTGGATGGCGCGCATGCTCGAGGCCGGAGAGGATCCCGTCTTCGTACTCCGTCGCATGGTGATCTTCGCGGCCGAGGACGTCGGCAACGCCGATCCTCAGGCGCTCGCCGTCGCGATCTCGGCGCTCGACGCCTTCCGTCTGGTTGGCCTGCCCGAGGGGATTCTCGCCATGACTCAGGCGGTGCTCTATCTGGCGACGGCGCCCAAGAGCAACACGTCGCTGACGGCCTACGCCGCTGCCAAGGCCGACGTCGATCAGCACGGCGCTCTTCCGGTACCCAATCATCTGCGCAACCCGGTCGGTAAGATGGGACGCGTGTTGGGGCACGGCGCCGGCTACCAGTACCCGCACGACTTCACGAAGCACTACGTGGTCGAGAACTATCTGCCCGAACGTCTCTCGGACAAGCGCTACTACCAGCCGACCGAGTCGGGACGAGAAAAGGCCATCAAAGAGCGCCTCTCGCATCTGCGCTCCACCGCCTCGGCACCGAAGCCGGGGGCCACCGGCACCCCTCACGGCAAGAACAAGGCAGCTGAGCCCACGCGTCCGGGGCCACGCAACACAGGATCCGAGGGCGAGGACGGCAGCAAGTGAGCGAAGCGCGCCTCATCACGATCCCGTTCAGTCATTTTTGCGAGAAGGCTCGCTGGGGCCTCGAGCACGCACAGATCGCTTATCGCGAGCAGGCGCACCTGCCGGTGTTTCATTGGCGGGTCCTGGGTCGGCTCGGCGCCGGTCGGACTGTGCCTGTCCTGCAAATCGACGGTCGGATCCTCACCGATTCCACGGAGATTCTCCGCTTCTGCGACGAGCGCGCGCCGCCCGACCGCAAACTCTATTCCGCGCCCTTCGCCAGCGAGATCGCCGCACTCGAGGACGAGCTTGACGAGACCTTGGGTCCGCACGCGCGACGTCTGGTCTACTTTCACACGCTGCCCGATCGGCAACTCATCCTTGCGATTTCGCGCCCCAATGTGCCTCGCTGGCAGTGGTTGGGGCTGGCGGCGGCCTTTCCCGTGGCGCGGGCCTACCTGCGGCGCGGGCTGCGGATCGATGCGGCCGGCGCTGCGCGATCGCTCGATAAGATCAACCATGTGCTCGACCGCATCGATGCGCGCCTGGCCGACGGCCGCCGCTTCCTGGTGGGCGACACCTTCAGCGCCGCGGATCTGACCTTCGCCGCTCTGGCCGCGCTGCTGGTCCACCCAAGCGAGCACCCTCGTCCGCTGCCGGCCAACCGGGTGCCGCCGGCCCTGGCGAGTCTGCGCGAAGCGATCACTGCGCGACCCTGCGGTGCCTTCGCCCTGCGCATGTACCGCGAGCATCGCCCTCGCGATTGACGGGGACGCAGCCGCCCGCGCGCTCAGTCGATCTGGATCGGGCGGAAACCGCGCACGACGATCACACGATCCTCGTCCTGTCCCCAGGTCGAGAAGAAGAAGTCGCCGGTCGCTGGCTCGCGGTAAGCGCCTTCGGCACCGGAGAGTCCCGTCATGAAGCTACGACGGGACGCGATGACGGGATCGCCACCGTCGTCGATCGTGTAGGTCGAAATGTTGTTTGCGGTCCATTCCGAGACCAGCAAGGCGTGGCGATCGAAGCGAGGGCTGCCGGCGGCGACGTAGACGAACCCTTCGGGGCCGCCGGGCAAGGTGACGCCGGGGCGGGCCGCCGTCACGTTGAAGGTGCCCATGCCGTCGGGCGCGAAGGCGAGGGTGTACCATCGACCGCTCGACCAGGTCACCAGCTTGAGGGCGCTGGCTCCCGGTAGGCCGGCGGGAACGAATCCGAGGCTGGCCGACGCATGGACCACGCCGAGGCCCGTGAGCGCGATGGTCTTGTCGGCGATGCGACTTCCCGGTTTGGTCAGCTGCAGCTCGTTCGAAGGCCAGCGCGTGATGAAGAGGACGCCCCCGGGACCCCAGGCCACGCCACCGTCGTTGAAGGGGGCATCGGCGTGTACGGCTCCCGTGCCCTCGAAGCCTGCCACGTGGCCAGTGGCGTCGCGCTTCACCTTGATCGCGTAGAGCTTACCCGTGGGCAAGTTGGCGTCGCCGCCGATGATCAGAGTGTCGCTGCAGCTCTCGTTGCCGAGGGTGAGGCCGCCATACTTCATTGCATTGGGCACGCCGGGTACGGGGCCCAGATCGAAACAGGTGTAATCCGCGGCGAAGGCCGGATCGATCATGACCCCCAAGGTGGCGCAGCTGCGCGGGGGCGGGGCGGCTCCGGGCGGGCAGGCCCCAGCCATCGGCGGGGCGGTCTCGGCCGCGTCGGCAGTCGGCAGGGTGGGGCCGGGCGCGATCGGCGGTGGTGCATCGACGCGTTCGGGATCGATCGAAGCGGTCTCGGCGCCAGCATCCTTGTAGCCGTAGCCCGCGGATGCGCCCGAGACGCTGACCTTCGGATCGCAGCCGGCCGCGGCCAGCCATGCGGCGGCCAGACCGGTCCATCGCAAAGTGTTGGGGGACGGGGAAGACACGGCGGCGGCGGGGCTCAGGGCCAGAGGCGGCGCAGCGCCGGCATGTCGATGTTGGTGGCCCAGTGCTTGGCGGCCTTGGCGAGCACCTTGGCTTTGTCTCTTGCGGTGATGGCCGGGCGGCGGGTGAAGACGTCGAAGTCGGCGGCCTCGATCTTGTCGAGCAGCGTGGTTCCGATCAGCCAGATGAGCGCGAGCTCGAGCTTGAGATCGTTGCCGAGGCGCCCGAGCAGAGGCCGGCCCCGTTCGTAGAGCGCTCGGGTACGGGCGACCTGGTAGCGCATCAGATCGCGAATCGCCTTGGTCGGCTTGAGCGCCTTGATCTCGGCTTCTGTGACGCCGAAAAAGTGCAAATCCTCCGACGGCAAGTAGATGTGGTCGCGGGCGGCATCGGCAGCGACGTCCTGCCAGAAGTTGGTCAACTGCAGCGCGGTCGAGATCTCGTCGGCGAATCTGACGAGCTCGGTATCGCGGTAGCCGAAAAGCGGCAGCAAGAGGCGTCCGACCGGATCTGCCGATCGGGCGGTGTAGCCTCGCAAGCTCGAGAAGGTGGCGTAGCGTCGCACCTCCATGTCGGTGCGAAAAGCCGAGAGCAGATCCAGGAAGGGCGGGTGGGGCAGATTGCGCTTCTCGATGGTGTCGGCGAGCGCGACGAAGACGGGGTGCGTGGCCTCGCCGTGAAAGCAGCGGTGCAGCTCCTCGTCCCAGGCGTCGAGAGCCTCACTGCGACGACCCTCGTACTCGGGCTCGTCGGCGAAGTCGTCGGCGGCGCGTGCAAAAGCATAGACCGCGATCAGGTGCGGCCTCACCTCCGTCGGCACGAAGTGCGAGGCGACCGGGTAGCTCTCGTGGTGGGCGCGCGCGAACTCCTCGCAGAACTCGTAAGCGCGGCTGACCGAGAATGGCCCCTCGGGCGGGTCCAGCCATCGCAACGGTTCTTGCGCCGCCGAACCGCTGCGCGGAGTCTCTGCCCGACCGCCTTTGATCACTTTTCGGATCACAACGCCTCCTCTTGGGCCGTGCCCGTTGGGGCCGCGACCGTGCCAGCAGCCACAGCTTTGCCATTGGATGCCGCCGACAGCACCGACAGGTCTGTGTCGGGCGCCTCGACCAATGCAGGTGGGGGGCTGATCTTGCCGACCGCCCGGTTGTGCAGCGCCATGTGCCCGCGCTGGATGCCCTCGGTCGCCAGCGCGCGCAACGCGGCCAGGTTGGACGCCAGCCCCACGCAGGCCGCGATCATGCCGAGGGTGCTGGCGGAATCAACGCCCAGGATGCGCAGCGCGAGGCGCGCACCGGCGTGAACCGAAAGCGTGCCGCCGACGGTCCCAAGCGCCATCGGCAGCTCGACGAGACCGACCAGGCGATTG
Source organism: Myxococcales bacterium (assembly GCA_031398585.1). GTDB lineage: Bacteria > Myxococcota_A > Polyangia > Fen-1088 > Fen-1088 > JANNNO01. The sequence continues at coordinate 6,518 of JANNNO010000354.1, forward strand.
CCGACGACCGACCAGGTGGCGAGAGGCTCATAGTGACCCCGGCGCGCGGCGTAGGCGTGGGCGCCGGCCTCGACGCCTCGCCAATCGTTGCCGGTGGCAATGACCACGGCGTCGATGCCGTTCATGATCCCTTTGTTGTGGGTGGCGGCCCGATAGGGATCGTGCTCGGCGAAGCGCGAAGCCGATTCGATGTCGGCGGCGACCGCGGCGCCCTCGACGCCAGGCTGTCCCAGGAGCTCGAACGGAACCTCGGCGCGTGCGCGCACGAGGCGGCGATCGCAGAGATTGGTCAGAATGCGCAGTCCGTAGCGGCCGCCGCCCAGCTCGGCCACTCGTGGGGCGATCGCTTCGGCGACGGTGTTCACCAGATTGGCGCCCATCGCGTCCCGACAGTCGATGTGCACGTGCAGGACGATGCGCTGGTCACGCACCGTCGTCGCACCCGGAGGCAGCGGAACCCGGATCTCGAGATCCTTGGGGCCGCCGCCCCGCGCACACAGCCGTGGCACGGCCGCACGCGCGAGCTCCAGGATCTCCTCTCTAGCGCCTTGCAGTCGCACACGCGCGGCTTCCAGGTCCGGCACGCCGACGACCTCGACCTGGGCGGTCATGATCGGAGCGTCGGCCTCGGCGAAAAAGCCTCCGCCCGCTCTCACCATGCGTGCGGCGTTGGATGCCGCTGCGATCACGGAGGGCTCCTCGACCGCCATCGGGACCAGGTGGTCCTGGCCGTTGACGCGAAAGTTGAGACCGAGGCCGAGGGGCAGGGCGTAGACGCCCACGGCGTTTTCGACCACGCGATCGGCACCGGCCGGGTCGAGACCCCCAGCAAGCACCGCGGCTTCGCTGGCGTCGAGACCGGCGCGCAGCACCAGCTCGTTCTGGCGGGTGGCGAGCGGCAGCCGGTAGAAGCCTGGAATCCGCGAGTCGACCCTCTGCATCGCTCTGTTCAGTCCTTTTTGAAAACGTTGACGTCGCCCGGCGCGACTCGACGAGCCGCTGCTACGCCCAGAGGGATGTCTAGCACCAAAACCTGGTCCGAGCACCGAGCCGCGAAGGCCGCGGCGCTCTCCTTGCCGGCGAACAGAGCGATGCCCATGTCGCCGCCGCCCGCGCCCGAAGGCTTTGCGGCACCGCCCAGCGCCTCGGCAAGTCGCATAGCTTCACCTAGCGCCGTCGTGACGATGGGCAGACCGGCCGCCACTCCCATCGCTTCCATCGCGGCGCCGTAGTCCCGCGCAGCCGTCAGCGTCGACTCGACGTCGCTGGAAAAGGCGTCCGCAAAGGCGTGGGCGGCGACGCTGAGACGCGCAAAGATCGCGGCATGGCCGTGGGGATCGCTTTTTGCCCAGCGGTTGACCCCGGCAAGGAAGTCGACGGTCCGTGACGAGGTGCGGGTGAAGAAGGTGACCCAGACGAGGCCCGGCACGGGCGCGACGGCGGTAGCGGTCGTGGCGGGTGCGGCGCCCCTCTCGCCGGGACCTTGGCCGTCTCGGCTTGCGTGGTCGCGACGCACGAAGCGGAGAAAGCCCCCGCGCGCCGAGGCCGCCACATCGCCGCCGGATCCCGCGCCCCCCTGGGCGGCTCGATGCCCGGCGTCGGCCAGGGCCGCGATGGCATCCACGTGCGCCGTCATCGGTAGGCCGACGAATTCGAAGGCCGCGCCGACCGTCGCCACCGCCGCCGCCGCGCTCGAGCCGAGGCCGAGCTTGCTGCCCGCGTGCATGAACGCCGTCGTGTCGATGGCGACCGCGCCCGGGGGCAGATCGCGATCGGGTGCGTGAAGCGCCAGCCAGGATCGGGTGGCCTCCATGACCGCGGCGACCACGGGAGAGCTCGGCTTGGCGCCTGGTACGAACTGCCCGTGCGCGAACCGTCCCGCTGCCGCGACGATGGCGGGGGCGCCAGAGAGCACGGCGTATTCGCCCGAAAGAAAGAGTTTGCCGGGGACCTGCACCACCGGCGCTGCGGTCACGGCTCGACCTCGAGCACCGTCGCGCCTTCGCCGGGACTGGCGATGATCGTGTCGAGCACGCCGGGAATCTGCGCCAGGAGAGCCGCCACCGCGTCGGCATCCGGCGCGCGGCAGAGCACCTTGACGTGAGGACCGGCGTCGATGGTCGCGAAGGCGACGAGGCCCGATCGTTGGCGTGCCTGTCGAATGGTGTGGAGGACCGCGACCGTGGCGGGCGCCCAGTAGAGAATCGCGGGATCGGCGGCGAGCGCGGCGGCGTGCATGCGCAACGCGCTCCTTTCCACAACCACGCCGAGCGCACCGAGATCGCGGCGCGCGATGGCGGCGCGGGCGGCGGCGATGTCGGGCGCGACGGTGTCGATGAAAGCGGCATGGAACGGCGACGTGGTGCGGGTCTGCTCCATGGCCAATGTCGACCCGATCGCCTTTTCTCCGACCGCCGTGATCGCCACCACGAGGCGCAGATCCCAGCCTCCGGGCGCCAGGATCGGCTCGGCGCAGGCGTCGGCGCCGTCGTCGCGTCTTCCCGCCGCCATCTCGACCAGACCGCCGAAGATCGAGCGCGCGGCGGAGCCGGAGCCCCGGCGGGCCAAGGCAGAGAGCGCGCGTGGCGACAGGTCGAGGCCCGCAGCCCGGGTCGCCGCGAG
>JANNNO010000380.1:0-3844 GCA_031398585.1 Myxococcales bacterium
CGCCGTCGCGGAAGACCAGCAGGCGCAACGCTGGATCATCCAGCGAGCGATCGAAACGGAATGCCGCACGCGTCGGCAGGCCGTTGCGATCGCCAATGATCGTCACCCGCAACCCGCCCAACTGGATCACCGAGCGAGCGCCGAGCGGAATCCATGGCGCGCGGAAGAGAGGCGGCCACCCGCCATCGAGAAGCGTGCCGTCGGGCGTGTGCAACTCGAGGGTGTGGGCATCGGTCCGGCGCACGAGATGGGACGTCGCCGCCATCGACAAGACGCGATACGAGTTGAGATTGGCGGGCGGTCGGACGAGGGGCTTGCCCGCATGAAGCGCGTTGGCGGCCGCCCGCAGCTCGCTGACGGGAACCCCCTCCTTCCAGACGCGCACGAGCGCGAGATAGCCGGCGCCGAGATCCTCGCAGTGTAGGACCACGACGTCGATCGGGCGCTCGCCGGCAAGCTCCGAGTTCATCGCCACGGTCTCGATGTGAGCGCCAATCTTGCCGAACGTGGCGGACTTGGCCGCTCGCGCAACGGGAGCTAGCAGAAGGTTCGGCAAAGCAAGGAGAGCCAGAGCGGCCACGGTGCCGGCTTTGGTGCGACCGCTCTGGCCGTGAAGATCGCGGAGTCGCTGCCACCCAGCGCGCAGCAGGATGGCGAAGATCGCGGCGCTGCCGATGCTCGCTGGCAGGAGCACACGCTCACCAGGTAGCGACGCGGCCGAGAGCGCCAGGCTAATGACGACAGCTGGCGCGAGGAAACGAAGCGCGGCCCGTTCGTCGTCGTCGAGGCCCGGGTTTACCCGACGCCAGAGAAACAGAATCATGGCGACGAACGCGACGCCTGCGGCCGCGAGCGGCAGTTGCAGTCCGGGACGGAAGAGCAAGAGATCGGCCGGTAGACCCCATCCGAGATTTCCTAGCAACACGCCGAGCCGCAAGGGCAAGGCGGTGAGGAAGGCCCCCGGGTTGCTGCGCGGGTCGAGATAGCCGCCGGATCCCGATGTGCCCGCGTGCACGAGGCGTTGGACCACGAAGTAGATCAGCAAGAGCGCGAGGTAGGGGGCGAGGGCCTGCCGCCAGCCGCGCCGGCGTTCCGCCAGCTCCCACGCGAAGAGGTAGACCACCGTCGCCACCGCTGTCTCGCCGCCAGTGAGTCCGACCGCGAAGCCAAGCGGTCCCAGCCACGCGCCCCAGGACCAGCCCCTCTGACGAAAGCGTAGATGAGCCAGCAGCCCGAGCACCACGGGCAGGGCAGCGACCGCCGCGTGCCGAGCCGCGATCCACGATGCCGTCATGGCGTGGGCATCGTCGATTGCGAAGATGGCGAACGCGAGGGGTGCGACCTTCCCGGGTAGATGCCGCGCAAAGAGCCAGCCGACGGCGGCGAGCAGTCCCGCGGTCCAGAGCAGGGTGTGTACGTGATAGGGCAGGGGGACGCGCCCGAAGAGGGTGTGATCGGCGAGGAGCAATGCCGACGACAACGGGCGCCAGAAGCCCATGCTCAGCTCCGGCGCGCTCCACCAAGGGTAGACGCCGAGGGCGACGAGGCTGCGAGTCTCGTCGGGATTGGATGGGATGAACCGGTAGAGGTCGAGCGGCCCAGCCTGGTGCGGCGACCAGCCCTCGACCGCCGCCAACTGCAGGTAGTCGTCGGTGAAGAAGCCAGCGCGCAACGATGGCCAGACGAGGAGCCACCCGAGCAGTCCGATCGCCAGAAAGACCGACAGACGCACGGGCGAGCGGGACGCGGGAAGAGACACGCGCGCGCCACTTTACACGAGCGAGCCGCACTCATCCGGCGTGGCGACCAGGTGGGTGTTGCACCGCGCCCGCTGGGACAGCGGCCCGGCGCTTGAACTCGCGGGAGGCGGTCAGCTAGAGTCCCGCGATGACGGCTGCCGCCTCCACGCCAGGCCCGTGCGGTCGCCCTGGTGCCGGCCGGCGCTGGGGTCCAGCGGGAGTCCCGACGTCCGAAGCCGTCTACCGCCCCGCTTTCGTCGCTCCGTCCACCACCGACGCCGTTTCCCCCCTTCCTTCTCACGCCGCAAAGTGGGAGAGGGTGGGGCGTGCCATCCGCGGACTCCCTCGCGGCTGGTTGGGCGCCAAATCCGTTGTTCTCTTTCGCAACGTGGTCCTCGGGAGTGAGGTCCGTTAGACAAAGGCGCCCAAGACCGTGTGGAGCAACCAACAGTCGATCCTGATTCTCGATTTCGGCTCGCAGTACACTCAGCTGATCGCTCGCCGGGTGCGCGAGCAGGCCGTCTATTCCGAGATCCATCCGTTCAACCTGGCCATCGAACGCATCCGCTCGATGAAGCCCGCCGGGATCATTCTTTCGGGCGGCCCCTCGTCGGTCTATGACGCCGATGCCCCTCGGATCTCGCCCGAGATCTTCGAGCTCGGGGTGCCGATCCTCGGCATCTGCTACGGGGTGCAGCTGGCCTCGTTGCTCCTCGGCGGCAAGGTGGTGCCGAGCAACCATCGGGAATACGGTCGCGCGGCGGTCAAGCTCGAGCCGGCCGCGGCGAAATCGGAACTCTTCGCGGGATTCGATCCCGCGCAAGATCTGACCGTCTGGATGAGCCACGGCGACAGGGTCGAGGCTCTGCCTGACGGGTTTCACGTGGTCGGCACCAGCCCGAGCTGTCCCATGGCGGCGGTGGAAGCGCCCGCGCGACGGTTCTGGGGTGTGCAGTTTCATCCCGAGGTCGTTCACACGCCACGCGGGGGCGAGGTGCTCGGCAACTTCCTCTTCCGCATCTGCGGTGCCAAGCCGACCTGGACGATGGCGAACTTCGTCGACGAGGCGGTGAGCTCCATTTCGCGGCAGGTCGGCAGCGGCCGCGCCATCTGCGGCCTTTCGGGCGGCGTGGACTCTTCGGTCGCGGCGGCGCTCGTGCATCGAGCTTTGGGAGATCGCCTGACCTGCATCTTCGTCGACAACGGCCTTCTGCGTGCCGGCGAGCGTGCCCAGGTGGAGACTCTCTTCCGTGACGCCTTCAAGATGGATTTGCGCGTAGTCGATGCCGCCCAGCGGTTCCTCGACAAACTCGCGGGCGTCACCGACCCCGAACGCAAACGCAAGATCATCGGCTACGAGTTCATCGCCGTCTTCGAGGAAGAGGCGCGCAAAGCAGGTGGTGCGGACTACTTGGTGCAGGGGACGCTCTACCCCGATGTCATCGAGTCGGTCTCACACAAGGGCCCGTCGGCGACGATCAAGTCTCACCACAACGTGGGAGGGCTGCCCGAGAAGATGAACCTGCGTTTGGTCGAACCGCTGCGGGAACTCTTCAAAGACGAAGTGCGGGCGCTGGGTGAGGAGTGCGGACTGCCGCGCCACGTGCTCTGGCGACAGCCTTTCCCGGGCCCGGGCCTCGCGGTCCGCGTGCTTGGTGAGGTCACACTCGAGCGTTGCGACATCCTGCGCGCGGCCGATACCATCATCGACGAGGAGATCCGGGCCGCCGGCCTCTACGAGGCGATCTGGCAGTCGTTCGGCGTGCTGCTTCCGATCCGGAGCGTCGGCGTGATGGGCGACGGAAGGACCTACGCGAACACGCTTGCCGTGCGCGCGGTCAATTCGCGCGACGGCATGACGGCCGACTGGGTGCACCTGCCCTATGAGCTGCTGGGACGGATCAGCTCGCGCATCGTCAACGAAGTGCAAGGCATCAACCGGGTGGTCTACGACATCACGTCGAAGCCGCCGGGGACGATCGAGTGGGAGTGAGCCGAAACCGCCGGCCTCCGTCCTTCTCGCGCATGGCGGCGGTCGACAGGCAACCTCAACCTCCAACCTCGGTCGATCTGGAAGCCCAGCATTCGAGCATCGTGCTCGCGCT
>JANNNO010000381.1:0-3327 GCA_031398585.1 Myxococcales bacterium
AATTCAAAGCAAACGTGGACAGTAAACATCAACATTCCAAGTCCGTTAAACCAAATATTAACCCCGCCGGTAGCGTGTTTGAAGCTTTCGGTGAGATAGCCGATGACGATGGCGTCGAAGTCTTCACCTCCGAGAAAGCCGTCCCCGCTCGAGGCTTTGACCTGGTAGACGCCTTCGGAGAGCTGCAACAGCGAGATATCGAACGTGCCGCCGCCGAGGTCGTAGACCGCGATCTTGCGGGTCATCGAGATGCTGAGGCTGCCGTAGGCGAGCGCGGCCGCCGTCGGCTCGTTGATGATGCGCAGAACGTCCAGCCCGGCGATTTTTCCCGCGTCGCGCGTCGCTTGCCTCTGCGAGTCGTCGAAGTAGGCCGGCACGGTGATCACGGCCTCGGTGATCTTCTCGCCGAGGTATTCCTCGGCCGTGCGCTTCATCTTCTCGAGGATCATCGCCGAGATCTGCGCCGGCGCGTAGTCCTTGCCGCGAACCCGCACCCAGGCATCGCCGTTGGCGGCCGCGCACAGGTCGTACGCGCTCGCGGTCTTGTGCCGCTCGACCTCGGAATCGGCCAGCTTGCGGCCCATGAGGCGTTTGACCGCGTACACCGTGTTCTCGGCGTTCGTCACCGCTTGCCGCTTGCCGATCTGACCGACCAGCGGCTCGCCCAGCTCGGGAAAGCCGACCACCGAAGGTGTGGTCCTGGCGCCCTCCGTGTTGGGAATGACGAGGGCCTCGGCCCCGTCCATCACCGCAACACACGAGTTGGTCGTGCCGAGGTCGATCCCGATGACCCGGTTCACGGATCGGTGCCACCCGCGGCGGAAGACGCCGGCGGGGCGACCGCGACCACGACCAGGGCCGGTCGCAGCAGGCGTTCGCCGATGCGATAGCCTTTCTGAATCTCGCCCAGGACCGAGTTCGGCGGCACATCGGCGCTAGGCACCTGCGAGACCGCGTCGTGGACCCGCGGATCGAAAGGTTGCCCCTTCGATTCGAAGGGCCGCACGTCGTGCCGTTCCAGCTTGGCCTGGAAGAGACGCAAGACCAGCTCGAGGCCCTTCTGCAGGGACTTGAAGTCGGCCTTCTCGTCGACCTGAGCGGCTCGCTCGAGGTTGTCGGCGATCTCGAGCACGTCCTTGAGCACGCCTTCTTTGCTCTTGGTCTCGGTCTCGGCCTGCTCGCGGCGAATGCGCTTCTTGTAGTTCTCGAATTCAGCGGCGGTTCGCAGCAAGCGATCGCGAAGCTCGTTGCGTTCGGCCTCGAGGGCGGTCAGGCGATCCGGGGCAGGCGACACCGCCTCGGGCGCGTCGTCGGGAGAGGCGCTGTCGCTGGCGTCGGGGGCTGAGTCTTGCTCTTCGTTCATGGGAATGGGGGAATTGTTACATCGCCGCCTGGGGCATGTCCCGGCCGCGATTCAGAGTTTCGGCAGGGCCTCTGTAATCACCTCGGCCGTGAAGTCAACCAGGGGGATGACCTTGGAGTAGTTCATCCGGGACGGGCCGATGACCCCGATGCTCCCGAGCGGTCGCCCGTCGCCCCCGTAGGTCGCCGTCACCACCGAAATGTCGGTCAAATCGGGAAGATTGGCCTCGGCCCCGATGAAGACACAGATCCCGGGCGCGGTGAGCGTGCGATCGAGCAGGCGCACGATGAGATCTTTTTCCTCGAGCGTTCGCAGCACCCGCTTGGCGCGGTCGAGATCTTCGGTCCCGGAGAGCAAGTTGGATTGCCCGTCCACCAAGAGGGTGGCCGTGCCCGGCTGAGCGGGGACAGCGGCCGACGCGAGCGCCAGGGCTTTCGCCATCAAGTCGTCGCGCACGACGCGCTCGCTGTCGACCTCCTCGGCGATGCGGGCGCGCACCTGGCCCAGAGTCAGCCCGGCGATGAACCCGTTGAGGTATTCGTGAATCCGCTCGAGCTCCCCCGAGGACAGAGGCGTTTCACTGGTGACCAGCTTGTTCTGGATCTGGCCGCTGGCCGACGCGATGACGGCAAGCAAGTTGTTGTCTCGCAACCTGACGAACTCGATGTGCGAGATGGCATCGCTTTCGGGGCGCGGGGTCTGCACGACGACCGCCAGATGGGAAAGCTCGCGCAGCAGCTTGCTCGTCCGCTGCATGACCTGCTGAACGTCGCCCGCGGCCGCCACCTGCTCGCGGATGCCGTCCTTTTCGGTCTGCGAAAGGCTGCGCACCCGCAGCAGGGTGTCCACGTAGTAACGAAGCCCTCGGTCGGTCGGGATGCGCCCGCCCGAAGTGTGAGTGTGGCGCAAGAGGCCAAGCTCCTCGAGATCGCTCATCACATTGCGAACCGTGGCCGGGGAGACCTCGACCGAGTAGCGCTTGGTGACCGTCTCCGACCCCACGGGTTCGCCGGTGGCCAGGTACTCCGACACCACCGCGTGCAGGATGCGCTTCGCACGGACGTTGATGTCACTCACAACGTCTTTGTATCTAACGTATTTCCCGGTCAGTGGCCACACGGGCGCATGCCCGGTGTGGGGGCGCGCTGGCCGCGCCTGACGCTCACTCGGGTAGGCGCTCGCTGATGCGCAGGCGTCTAGGACATATCCAGCAGTTGAAATAAGGCATGCATCGAGTGCGTTTGAGCGTGTGAGCTGCCATCCCGTGAAAAGGATGCGGAAAATGTGGCCGGCCGGGCTGCGTAAAGGGCACTTTCTGGGAGCGTCCCAGTCCGCCCATCGATGTCGGGTCTCGGGGACAGCTCAGTGTTCGCAGTTGGAGGATTGGAGCTCATGCACGGACCGGCCCCCGAGAAGTCGCCTCGTCGTCTGAATGCCGCCCCCCTCCTGACCGCCCCCCTCTTTGCCGGCGTCTTCGCGTCGGTGGCTTGCTTCGGCCTCGCCTGCAGCGGCACGGTCCTCGATGGCAACAGCGGCCCGCCGACGGCTCGGGGCCCCAGCGGCGAGCCCGCGACGCCCGGCGCTCCGAGCAGCGGCAGCACCCCGGGCGGCAGTCCCGCAACCGGCGGAGGCAACCAGCCCGGCAGCGGCGGTGGTGGCAGCAGCCCCAGCTCCTGCGGTGGCGGCCAGATGGCGGCGCCCCCGCAAGCGCGGCTCTGGCGCCTGACGCACGCTCAGTACAAGAACACCGTTAGCGAGACGTTCGGCTTCACCGTGCCGACGATCGATACCTTCCCGAGCGAGTCGCGGCTCGACGGCTTTGCCAACGCCTCCGAACGGCTGCGGCTCTCGCCCGCGCTGCTCGAGTACTACAGCCGAGCCTCGGAAGAGATCGCGGCCGAGGCCGTGAAGAAGGCCAGCGCCCTGCTCGGCTGCGGCGTCGAGGCGCTCGGCGCGGGCAACTG
>JANNNO010000391.1:0-9346 GCA_031398585.1 Myxococcales bacterium
CCCACGGTGATTCCGCCCGCGCCCGTGAGGCGCGGGGGCTTGTGCGCCTGGCTCAGGGCGATTTGCCAGCTGCACGTCGAGATCTCGAACGCGCGCTCGCGCTCGCGACCGCCGATCACGAGGCGCAGGTGTTGACCAACCTCGGGCACGTCGAGAAGCGCGCGGGCGATCTCGCGGCGGCCGAGCGGCACCTCGAACGAGCCGAGCGGCTGGCGCCTCGGTCGGATCGGCCGGCCGTGCAACGCGCACTCCTCGCCTGGGAACGGGGCGATCTACCGCGAGCCCGCCAGCTGCTGACGGCTCTGCTGGGGCGAGTTCCCGAGTCGAGCGACGGCTGGCGGCTCCTGGCGATGGTCGAGGAACGCGCCGGTGACGGGGCGGCCGCCGCTCGGGCTCGCACTCATGCCGCTCGCCTCGGCGGCGGTCAATCGCCCTAAAACGAGAAAGGCCCCGCTCCCGGGAGGAACCCGAGGGCGAGGCCCGCGAAAGCCTTCGAAGCTTTCAATGATGAACAGCGGCTGAGCGCCGCTAGCGGCTCACTCGGCCGGCTTGACGCCGGTTCCGGCTGCGTCGGTCTTGATCTTCTCGCACTCGGTGCGAGCTTCGGCAGACCAACCAATGAACGTCGGCGTGTTGGAGTTCACCTTGGCGATGTAGGCGTCGGCGGCCTTCACGTGATCGGGGTTCTTCGGGTCGAACAGCTTCGAGCGGAAGATGCGCTCTTCGACGAACGAGTAGTAAGCGTCGTCCGACGGGGTGAGCGGGCGCGCCCAGGGGTGGTTCTCCGGGATCTCCTTCAGCCAACCCTTCGGCATCTCGACGGCGCCGTTGGGGTGCTTGACGGGAACCTCGAATGCGAACAGACCGAGCAGGTGGCCATCGTGGGCCAGCGCCTTTTCCTGTTCGGGGGTGAGGGCTTGACCGAGATCCTTGAGCCCTTGCTCGAGGGTCTTGATCTGATCCTTGTCGATCTCGGCCCTGGTCTTGTACGCCCCCGTTTGGGAGTCGGCACAGACATCCTCGAGGCAGGCGAAGTCCGCCGTCACCGCGAAGAGACCCGCGATTGCGAAGAGGAACATCAGACGCTGAACGTGTCGGCTGCGCTTAAGCATTCCGCAGAGCCTCCGGATGGGGGTGGGAAAAAGTGCGTCGGATAATAGAAACAGCCCGGCTCGGGGGTCAAGGAAAGCCGTTAGGCCCGCCTCATTTCGTTCACCGGGTGGCAACGCCCGACTCGGGCGCCGCTACCTGACGCAGGTGGCGTGGGCCTCATGACCCCCGCCTTCGTCCCGCCACCCATACCACGAGCCGCGGTCAAGCCGATCCGGTTCTCTTCGATCCCACAGCGGATCGCCCACAGCGGATCGCCCACAGCGGATCGGTCACCGAGGCGGGTGGGGCCGCGATCGGTCAATGGCGGCGGCCGCGGACTCAGTCGCGCGGGGCGCGATCGGAATGACCGTAGGCGACGGCAACGATTTCCAGCTCGTCCTCGCCGCGGGGAGTCTGCACGGTCGCCATTTCACCAGGGCGCCGGCCGAGTAGCGCGCGGGCGATGGGCGAGACGAAAGCCACGAGGCCCTCCGCCGCATTGGCTTCGTCCACGCCCACGATTTGATAGCGGCGCTGCCGATCGAAGCCGTCGCGTACGGTCACCGTCGCACCGAACCGGACCTCGTCCCCGCCCTCGGCTCCGTTGGGCACGAGGACCATGCCGTGGATGCGGCCGGCCAGCTCGATGATGCGCGCGGCGATGGTCGCCAGATGGGCCTTCTGGGTCTCGGAAGGTGGGGCTTCGGCCAGCTGATCGCGCTCGCCTTCCAGGGCCACCAGCTCGCGTTCCAGCAGGGCAAGGCCCCGCGGGGTGACGTAGTTGGGGGCGTCGGGCGGCAGCGGCGCGCGCGGGCGCAGATTTGGCGTCGCCGGATCGGCCCCGTCCTCGCGCGTAAATGCCTTGCTCATCGTGACAAGCATGACACCGACCGAGTCAACAGGCCGGTACTCGCCGCTCGTGCCGCTCCATTCCAGGGGGGCTCTCCTTTGTTGCCCCCTGACGGCGCCTGGCTTCTAATGCGGCGTGGCCGCGACCTCGCCTCCTGCACCCGTGCCTTCGCTCCGGGAGGGCGGCTCCGAGTCGGGTGTGCCCCCCGGGGTTGCCCCGTGGCTGTACGCCCTCGCCATGGGGCTGACCTGGCTAAGCCTGGTCCTGCCGGTGCTGGTCGCGCGCTTCCCGCCGCTGCACGACTATCCCAACCACCTGGCGCGCACCTTCATTCTGGGCCACCTCGACGATCCCAGCTTCGCGCGGCATTTCACCAGCGCTTGGCTGCCGTACCCGAATCTCGCGGTCGACGCGCTCGGGACGCCTCTCGGAATCGCGTTGCCGCCCGAGCTGGCCGGTCGTCTCTTCCTGGTGCTGCTGCCGACCCTCTACCTGCTCGGCGCTCATCGGATCGGACGCGCTCTGCACGGCGGCCTTTCGCTGGGGGTGCCGCTGGCGAGCTTCGTCTTTTTCAACACGCTCTACTTCTACGGCTTCGTGAACTACGTTTTCGGCGTCGGGTTCTTTCTCCTGGCCTGGAGCTTCTGGCTCGATGCCCATCAGCGGCCGACCACGCTGCGCCTCGTGCTGACGGCCTTGGTGGCGGTGGTGGCGTACCTGGCGCACAAGACAGCATTCGCGTTCCTTGCCGTCGCCGTCGTGACGACCCTGGCCCTCGAGGGGAGGCGCCTGGGATGGCGGCAGGTCCTCGTCCAGCTGGCGGTACTCGTGCCGGCGGGTCTTCTGGATCTGTTGAGCCCGGTGCCCAAGGTCGCCATCGCCACCGAGTGGGAGAGTCCTCTGGGAAAGGTGAAAGGGCTCGCTTCGTTGATCTCCACTTACTCGCCGCTGCTGGACGTGGCGCTGACGCTGCTGTTGCTGGCGGCGATCGTGGTTGCGTGGCGGCGACGCGGTCTGGATGCCAACCGCACTGGCCTCGTTATCGCCGGCGTCCTTGCGGTGCTGTTCGTCGTCTTTCCCACCGGTGTGGGCGGGACCTGGGCGGCGGATCGGCGATTCCTGGTCCCGGCGGCCGCCGTGGCTCTCATCAGTTTGCGGTTCGACATGCGGCCCATGGCGGTCAAGCTGGCCGCTCTTTCGGCGATCGGCCTCGTCCTTCTGCGCGGCGGAATCGTGGCGAGCGAATGGGTCGCGCTGTCGGACGACATCGGCCGCCGCGTGCGTCTGCTGGAACAGGTTCCGCCGGGTGCGCGCATCTACGGGTTCGCGATCCTCGACAAGAAGAACAAGGCAACCTGGACGCGCCAGATGGGCTTGGTCTACGCCCATCAATACGCCGCGCTCGATCGTAAGGCGTTCGTCAGCGGGCTGTTCGCCAACCTGAATCAACAGCCGTTGCGGGTGCGTGAGGATGTCGAGCCCAAGGACGAGCCCGCTCTCGATCGGGCTCCCGAGGCGGTCGACTGGGCTGCCGTCTTCGCGAGCCACGAATACGTTTTCGCCACCAAGCTCGACGATCGATATGCGGCCTTTCTCGGCCCGCGCTGCCAGCTTCTCGGGAGCGAGGGAGATGCGGCGCTGTACAAGTCGTGTCGGCCGTGAGGGCGGCGTCTCGCTGGCCGAGGCGGCTACTCGTCTTTTTCTAGGGCCGCCAGTTGCGTGTCGAGCACGGCCCGACGTGACGTGACCTGAGCCAGCTCGGTCTCGTGTTTTTTCCAGCGTGCGCGGGCCTCGGTTAGCGCGCGTTCGGCGTCAGCGAGCTCTTCGCGCAGGCGCTTGACGCTGGTCTCGGCCCGCTCGGCTTCTCGCCCGATGCGGCCGGCTTCGCTGTCGAGCTGTCGGTTGCGCGCTTTGAGCTCGGCGAGCTCATCGGAGAGCTCTCGCGACTTCTCGGCGATTTCGCGCGCATGTCGTTCGGCGGCGGCCGCCTTGCGATCGCCGGCCGACGCGATCGCGGCGGTGGCGTTGTGGGCCGGCGGCGAGCGGACAGCCGCGCTGCCGGGGGCTGGCTTGCTGGCAGGTGCGGCTTTGCCGCTCGCGGGAACGTCCTTGAGCGGAATGAGCCCGACCAGCGCCGAGAAATCCGGGGGCTCGAGGTCGGTATGAAGCCGTCCCGCAGCCAGACTGCTCCGCGCCTCTGGATCGAGGGCGCCCCAGCGCAGGTTGTTGGTTGCGCGTTCGGAGACGTCGCGGCTGGCGGTCAGCTTGGCCCCGTCGAGGATCGCGTTCATCCGGTGAACCAGGCGTTCGAGGGCTTCCTTCTGGGCCGCGGCGGCGGCCTGGAACTCCTTGCGAGCGACGTCGCTGGACGCGCCCGAGCCCTGCGCGGCGGCGAGGCGATCACCCGTGGCGAGGTAGGCCTCGAGATCCTCTTGGGCCTGGCGAGCCAGCTGATTGACCACCCAGACCGATAGCGGCGGCTTGGTCATGCCCTTGACTGCGGCCGCGTCATCCTTCTTGCCCGCCTTCTTGAGCTCGGCCGCCAGCCGATCTCGATGGGCGACGAACTCGGTGGGCGGAACGCGATAGAGCTCGTCGGGGGGAACGAAGGCGCTCATGCGAGGATCCTTCGTTCAGCGTGGCGGCTTGCGAAACAGGAGTGGTACCAGCTCGACCAGCAACTTTCGCCAGACTGGATAGGTGTGACCGCCGTCGACTTCGAGATAGGTCGTCGTCACTGAGCCGGTCGTCAAGGCGTCGGCGAGCGCTTGGGCCCGGGGGCGCACGCCATCGTCTTTGCCGGTGCCGATGAAGAGGGGCTGCCAGCGCGTCCGGCGGAAAGACAGCAAGGCCGCGCCATACCGAGCTGTGAAGTCCGCCGTCTCCATGCCTGAGCCGAAGACACCGAGAGCGCCGAATCGTTCGGGGCGCTGCATGGCGATCTGCAGCGCCTGGGCCCCGCCCATCGAGAGTCCCGCGATCGCCCGACGAGTGGGGCCGGGGGCGGTGCGGAAGCGTCGATCGACGAGGGGCACGACGTCGGTCTCGAGATAACGAGCGAACAGATCGTTGTTGCTCGGCTGGCCCGCGGGGGGGCGCGTGCCGAAGGGTAGGGCGTGGCCCCACGGCATGGCGACGATCATCGGCGTCGCTTTGCCTTCGGCAATGAGGTTGTCGAGGATGACGTGGGCGCGGCCTGCGAAGGTCCAACCGATCTCGAGATCGTTGTTCCCGTGCAGCAGATAGAGCACCGGATACCGCGTGGCGCGCCGGGCATCGTAGCCGGGCGGGGTGTAGACGACGACTGATCGCAAGGCGCCACCGAGCGAGGTAGCGGTGTGCCGCAGGATCTCGAGCGATCCGCGCGGAACCTCGCGCGGCTCCCAGGGACGCTGCCCCGGGATCTCGACCATGCTGGCGGAGGTGCGTGCGCGCAGCTTCACCAGCGGATTCACGGGATCGACGATGGTCATGCCGTCGACCTGGAAGACGTAGATGTAGATGTTGGGCTCGATCGGTCCCAGCGTCACCGACCAGACGCCGTTGGCATCTTTCTGCATCGGCTGGGGCGTGTTGGCCGCCGCACCCGCGCGGGTCCACTCGCCGGCGACCTTCACGTCGGTTGCCTGCGGAGCGCGCAGGCGGAAGGTCACGCGGCCGTCGGCGTGAACTTCGGGGGAGGCGAGGTCCGCGGCGCGGGAGACGGTGCCCGCGTCGGGACGGGCCTGCGCGCGCGCCCGTGACGACGTCACGAGGAGCAGTGACGTCTGCAGGA
Source organism: Myxococcales bacterium (assembly GCA_031398585.1). Classification (GTDB taxonomy): domain Bacteria; phylum Myxococcota_A; class Polyangia; order Fen-1088; family Fen-1088; genus JANNNO01. The sequence continues at coordinate 5,718 of JANNNO010000391.1, forward strand.
GGATCGAAAAGGCGAGGCAGGCCACGATGCGCCCGCCGCTTCGGGAGAGGATCACGTTCGGTCCGGCTTCCCTGAGGGGCCTGGGGGCGCGGCTAAGCGGCTTCCTCGGCGTCTTCCAGCGCCATCTCGAGGTCGACCAGCCCGGTGCGGATGGATTCGAGCCGCAGCCGGACCGCAAGCAAGACACCCCAGGTGACGAGTAAGAAGAGCAGCGACAGGTAGAGCGCGGGGCGCATGGCAGGTGCCAGGGTGGGAACGACGCTGGTGTTGGGATGCAACGTTCGCCACCAGGTCGCGCTGGCGTAGACCAGCGGCACGTCAGCGGCGGCGAACAGGCCGAGCGCGGCAGCCAGCTTCTTGGCCACGGGTCCGCCGTATTTGCGCGCCAGGAGATAGGCCAGCAGGAGGAGCCAGAGCAGCAGGGTCGTCGTCTGCCGCGCGTCCCACGTCCAGTATTTGCCCCACGCGACGCGCCCCCACAGCGGCCCCGACACCAGCGCGCAGATGCCGAAGAGCACGCCGAGCTCGGCCGAGGCGAGCGCTGTGGCGTCAGAACCCGGCGTCCCCTTGAAGAGGTACTTGAGGCTGGCGCCGCCACAGACCAGGGTCGAGAGCATCAAGACCCACGCGGTCGGCACGTGGAAGTAGAAGATCTTCTGGATGGGTCCCATCGTCTGTTCGGTGGGGGCGCTCGCGATGAGAAATGGCACGACGAGAAATCCCGCCGCGGCGATGGCCGAAGCGACGAGGATCTTGGTGTTGCTGAGCGGGCGGGACTCGGAGGTTCGCGCGACCATGCGCTGCATTTTGCCTCAACCGCCCTGCGCTGGCCGCAATTCCGTAGTTCCCGCGGCAGCGGCGGCGGCGAAGTCCGGGCGCCATCCACCCTCCCGCGGGTATCGTCACCGGTGATGACCAACCGGCCGTGCCTGAGCCTCCTCGTGTCGCTGGCGCTGCTCACCGCCTGCGACCGTGACGCGGTTCCGGTTGGCGCAGGCCGACCCGACAGCGAGGCAGTCGACGCGTCGGTTGCGGAGACCGCCCTCGACGCGGGTGCCGAGGTTCCGCCCGGCCCCTTGCCCCGGCCTGCGGGCACGATCTGGGCGCCCTGCGAGGTGCTCGGGGCGGCAATAGAGCGGCTGTCCGCGTCGAGCGATGGGCGGTATCTCGCTGTCGCGCAGGCCGATGGGCTGGTCTCGGTGGTCAGGCTGGAAGGCTCGCCGCAGGTGCGTCGGGTGCAGGTACGGCAGGAGGGCGGCGCGGTAGCCCCGTTGATGGAGCTCACGGAAGACGGCGGCAGCCTGGTGACCGCCGTGCCGGGGGCGCTGAAGATCCATACCGTCGGCTCGGGCGAGCTGCGAGCGCAGGTCCCCCTGCCGCCCGGGCAGCCGATCTCCCTCGAGCTTACCGACGAGCCCTCGCCGACGGTGTTGGTGACGATCGCGCCGCTTCCTGGCAGCCCGGATCCGCGCGCGCATGCAGAGCTCATCCGCTGGGCGGATGCCGGGGCCATCGCATCGCTGAGAGGCGGCGCTCGCGCTACCTTCACATTCGCCGACGCAGCCGTGGTGCTGGTCGACGAGGACGGAGGGGGGCACACCGTCATCGGTCTCGACGGACAGCCGCTGCTGCGAACGCGCTATCCGGAGCCGTTGACCCGCATTGCTTTCGCCGCCGACGGCGCCTACCTCGCTGGCATGGCCGGCGCCGCCGGCCGCGAGGAGCTGGTGCTGGTGCAGGTTCGCGAAGGACGTGTCATCTGGCGCGCGCCCGGAGTCGGCACTCGTCAGATCCTCTTTCTCGAGAACCCTTCCCGGATCGTACGCGTGGCAGAGCTCGGTGCGGAGATTCACGACCATCTCGACGGCAAGGTGCTGCTATCGGCTCCAGCGCTCGGCGGCGCGACGATGGCGATCGCGGCGCCCGACGGGTCCAGCATCGCAGCTGTCGACGGCGCCGGTCGCATCTTGCTGGTGGCGACGGCCGACGGAAGCGCGCGCAAAGCACCTGTGGCGACCTTCGGTCTGACTGGGGACGTACGGGATGTCGTCTCCAGCCGCGCTGGGCGTCTGATGGCGGTAGTGGGTCAGCGGTACATCTGGGTGGTCGATCCGCGTAACGGGGCGCTACTCCGAGTGTTCGATGCTGCCGGGGTCGATCGGGTGGATCTTTCGGACGACGGCCTCATCGCGATGGGCGGAGCGCGGCGCCTCGTGCATCGGATTGCGGACGGCGAGACGCTGCTCGAGCTGCCGGTGGCAGCGGCCGAGCTGAGCTGTCGGCCCTCGCTTCTGCTGGCACCTCGCGGCGGCTGGTTGGCCAGCGGCACCTGCGGCCGCATCGAAGGCTTGGACCAAAGTGGCGCTCGTCTCTTCACCTTGACCTCCCCGCATGCCCACGCGATCGCGATCTCACCCGACGGTGAGCGCGTCGGCACCGTCGGGCCTGAGCTCTTCCGCCTCGTCGAGCGATCATCGGCGATTCGGGCCTGGTCGATGAGCGAGGGCGTACGCGATCCGAGGGCCGGGGATCGTGTCGTGTTCTCGCGCGACGGGACCCGGCTGCTCGTGGTTCACGGTGGGATGCGCGCGCAGCTGCACGCCGCCAACGATGGCGCCGTCATGGCCGCGTTCGGCAATGATCTTGGCCCGGCGCCGGACCTTTCGCCCGACGGAGACTGGGTGGTGGCGGGACCGCGCCTGCATCACGTGCCGACGCTTGCGGAACGGATGCTGAGCGGACCGGTCGAACGATCGTGGTTCCTGCCCGACGGGCGCGTGATCACGTCGTCTGCCACGCCTTCGTTGCGGATTCACTGCCCGACGCCGTGATCGGCGCGCCTTCGGCCAGTCCGTCGATCAGCGGCGCCGTGCCCCGCCGCAGAGCTGTGCCAGCCCCAGGGTCAGCGCGTCCTCGGCCAGACCGACGAGCGTCTTGCCGAGCCGCCCACGCTGGGCGCTGCTGCGCATGCGCAGCTGGTAGGCGAGGTAGCTGGCGCCGACGGCTGCGGCTCCACCCAGGATGGCGACGGTTGCGATCTCGGCGGGGCGGCGCGCGCGGCTCCAGGCGACCGCCGCCACGGCGCCCATCAGAGCGCGGCCTCCCAGCGGCAGCGCTGACACGCGGGCGGGCATGAAAGGCATCTTGTCAGCGGCCAGCTCGAGCAGGGCTCCCAGGCCCAGCCCACGTGCGATGGTTGGATTCGCCAGCGCGCGCGACACGACATTGCCCCTGTCCTTGTTCCCATTGATGGCGGAGAGACGCCGAGCGACTTGCGCCGGGGCAGTCATCGAGCGAAGACCCGCAACGGCGCCGAAGGCCGTCGCTTCGAGCAGTCGCCTCGGATCATGGCCGCCCAGTTTGCGGGCGGCGTCCTTGGATCCTTGCACCAGCTTCAATTTCACCCGACCCATCGCGCCTCCTTCAGTTGGCTTGTTTCACGTATCTGCACCTGCGAGCCTAGTGAGCTGGCAGCTCCTGCTCGATCGACAGGTGACTCGGCTGCGGACCGCTCGCCGTCGCGTGCAGCGAGGGACTCGTCAGCGGCGCGCCGCTGTGCACGAGCTCCGGCCCCAGCAGCCTTTGCAGGGCGGCCTCCGAGGTCCGCCCGTAGGTCACGAGATCGCGGG
>JANNNO010000398.1:0-8162 GCA_031398585.1 Myxococcales bacterium
CGGGCAAACGAACTCGGGCCTCGGCGCTTGTGTCGCTGGACGACCTTTCCGGCTGGGAGGCCGTCTCTCGCGTGATCGAGGTCGACGAAGCCCCGATCGGGCGCACGCCGCGATCCGTGCCCGCGACTTACGTCGACATCATGGCGCACCTGCGTGACCTCTTTGCCAACACCGCGGACGCGCGGGCCCGTGGCTACAAGGCCGGGCGGTTCTCCTTCAACGTGTCGGCTGGCCGTTGCGACAAATGCGAGGGCGCCGGTCGCATCAAGGTGTCGATGTCCCTGCTGCCTGACGTCTACATCCCCTGCGGCGGCTGCAGCGGTCGCCGCTACAACCCCGACACGCTCTCGGTGCTGTACAAGGGCAAGTCGATCGCCGATGTGCTGGCGATGACCATCGACGAAGCGCGAGTCTTCTTTTCGCCCGTGACCGCGGTGCGAGTGCCGCTCGATTTCCTGGCCGAGATCGGTCTTGGCTATCTGACGCTCGGGCAGGCGAGCCCGACATTGTCAGGAGGCGAGGCGCAGCGGATCAAGCTTGGCGCCGAGCTCGCGCGTCCGGGCAGTGGCCATACGTTCTACGTTCTCGACGAGCCGACCACCGGCTTGCACATGGCCGACGTCGCGCGCCTGTCGGCGGCGTTGCATCGTCTCGTCGATCGCGGCGACACGGTGCTGGTGATCGAGCACAACCTGGATCTGATAGCCGCGGCCGACTACGTGGTCGAACTCGGTCCGGAAGGCGGCGATGCGGGGGGGCAGATCGTGGCGCGTGGGACGCCGGCGGAAGTGGCGCGGGCGCGAACCCATACCGGGCGGTTCTTGCGACAGTTCTTCGAGGCGCAGCCCGCGCCCGCGTCGGGGCGAAAGCCGCGGTTGAAAGAAGTGGGCACGCCGGCGGCCTAGTCCAGGGGACTAGCGACGCCGTGCCTCATGGTGATTCCACGTACGCGTGACGGCCCTCAGCGGGTGCTAGAGTCAAACGGGTGTCTGTCGCGCAGCCGACTGCTTTTCCTTACCCTCGGACCACGACGGCAGCGGTCGGTCGGGTGCTGGCAGCGATCGCGCAGGAAGAGTCCCGGCGAGGGGTGCGCAAGCGACCCTTCGTCACCTTGAGCTGGGCGCAAAGTTTGGACGGCTGCCTGGCGCTCGAGCGTGGGAGGCCCACCGCGCTGAGCGGCGCCGAATCGCTGGCCCTCACGCACGCGCTGCGCGCGGCCCACGACACCATCCTCATCGGCGTGGGGACGCTGGTCGCGGATGATCCCGCGTTGACGGTTCGCTTTTGGCAGGGCGCGAGTCCGGCGCCGATCGTGCTCGACAGCCGCTTGCGCACCCCCCCATCCTCGCGGCTGGCGGCGATGGCGGCGGCGCGGCCGGTGACCTTTGCGTGTACGCCGTCGGGCTCCCCCGACCAGCAGGCCCGTCTCGAGGCTGGTGGGGCGCGGGTGTTGCGGCTTCCCGCGTGTAACAACGGGTGGGTCGATCTGCCGGCTCTGCTGGAAAGCCTCACTGCTGCCGGCTGTCGACGATTGATGGTGGAGGGCGGGGCGACCGTACTCACGAGCTTCCTGGCGGCCGGGCTCGGCGACTTCGCGGCGATCACGATCGCGCCGCGGTTCTTGTCCGGTCTACGCGCAGTCGGCAATTTGCTCGGCGAGGATCGTCCGCGGATCGTTTCGCCTTCCTGGGAGCCGTTCGGGGAGGATCTGGTGATGGCGGGGGCCTTTGCGCCGGGGATGCGGTGAGGGCAAGCGCGCTGATCTTTGCGGGCCCGGGGCGGGTCGAAGTCTGGCAAGACGAGCTGCCGCGACCGGGGCCCGGCGAGATCCTTGTCAAGACAACGGCCTCGGCCGTGAGCGCCGGGACTGAGCTGCTTGCCTACTCCGGGCAGCTGCCGCTGGGGCGCCTGGACGAGACGCTGAGTGCGCTGACGAGCGGCGAGAACCGCTATCCACTTCGTTTCGGCTACGCCGCCGCGGGCGTCGTGATCGACGTCGGTCCTGGGGTCGACGCCGGATGGCGCGGTCGAAGGGTATTCGGCTTCGCCCCTCACGCCAGCGCCTTTGTTGCGCCGCTGTCGGAGATCTTCACGGTGCCCGACGAGATCCCCGACGAAGTGGCGCCGCTTTTCGCCAACGCCGAGACCGCCACCAACCTGGTGCTGGACGCGCAGCCGCTGCTGGGCGAGCGGGTCGGCATCGTGGGGCAGGGCGTGGTCGGCCTGCTGGTCTCCTCCGTCTGTGCGCGGTTTCCGCTCGAGCGCCTGTGTGTGATCGAGCCCAACCCCACGCGGGCGGCTCTCGCCCGCCGGCAGGGCCTCAGCGTCTTTGCCGACGCGGCCGCTGCAGGACAAGCCCTCGCGCCCGGTGCCGATCTCACCTTCGAGCTGACCGGGAACCCGGCGGCGCTGGACGACGCCATTGCCATAACCGCGCGGGAAGGCCGCGTGGTGGTTGGGTCGTTCTATGGCAGCAAACGCGTTTCGGTCGATCTCGGCGGGCATTTTCATCGCGGCCGGCTGCGCCTCATCAGCAGCCAGGTGAGTCACCTGCCTCCCGCTCTGGCCGGCCGCTGGGATCGCGCGCGGCGGGCCGCCACGGCGTGGCGCGTGCTGGCCCAGGCCGACGCGGGGTCGTTCATCACTGACCGCGTACCGCTGGCCGAAGCGCCGACGATCTACCAGCGACTGGCGCAGCGCGATCCGTCGGTCGTGCAGGTCGTCTTCCGCTACGAGTGAGGCTCTAGCGACTCACCAGGTGGTGCGGCCCTCGTTCGACGGACACTCCCGCCGCGCCCGCGCTTGGGGCATGATGAACGACGAGCATGAGCCGCTACACCGTCGTCGTCATTCGCGACTTCATCACGCAGCACTTCCTGATCGGGGGGGATTGGGGGCGGGAGAACTTCCTGCATTCCCATCACTACAAGCTCGAGGCCATCTTCGCGGGTGACGAGCTCGATGCACACAACTACCTGCTCGACATCGCGGTCGTGAACGACCATCTGGAGAAGCTCATCGAGCGGTATCGCGAAAAGACGCTCAACGAGTTGCCCGAGTTCGAGGCGACCAATCCTTCCCTCGAGCTGTTCGCGCGCGTGCTGGCCGAGGGGCTGTCGCGATCGCTCAAGCCGACCCAGCTGACGTCGCTGACGGCGAAGCTCTGGGAGAACGACGTCGCTTACGCGACCTACGAGCTGCGCTACCGCTGATGGGGCGGCGGCGCTGAGATCCGAGTGCGCATCGGGTTCGTGATCTGCGGCGATCTCGAGCTCGTCTCGGGCGGGTTCTTCTACGATCGTCAGATCGTCGCTGGCTTGCGCAGAGCTGGCCACGAAGTGAGCGTCATCGCGCTGCCCTGGCGAAAGCGTTACCCGCGCGCCTGGCTCGACAATTTCGTTCGCCTGCCGGCCCCTGAGCTGGACGTCATCATCGAAGACGAGCTCTGCCACCCGGCGCTCTGGCTGCCCAATCGCCGCTGGCGAAGGTCAGGAACCGCGGTCGTGAGTCTGGTGCACAATCTCAGCAGCGTGCAGCCGAGCACCCGGGGCCGGGCCATCGTGCGAGCAGGTGAGCGCTTTCACTTTGCCGGGGTCGACGCCGCCATCGCCGTCTGTCGCGCCACGCTCGACGACGTGCGGGCGTGCGGCGGCGGATCCCTCCCCGCGCACGTCGCCCTCGCGGGCGGAGATCACGTGACGCCGATCGAGGACGATCGCCTGGAACGACGTGCGAATGAAACCGGTCCGCTTCGGCTGGTCTTCGCCGGGACGGTGGCTCCCCACAAAGGACTGCATCGCCTCTTGCCGATCCTCGGGCGTTTGCGGTCGACGTTCGATCTGCACCTCGACGTTGCTGGATCGCTCGCCAGCGACGCTGGCTACGTCACGCGTTTGCGCAGGGAGGTCGCGGCCCGTGGGCTCGACCGCGCGTTCACCTTTCACGGCGAGCTTGGCAGAGAGCCGCTGATGGAGCTGCTGCGGCAGAGCCAAGTCTTCGTCATGCCCTCCGACAGAGAAGCGTATCCCCTCGCCGCGCTGGAGGCCCTGGCCGCGGGGCTTCCGACACTCGTCACCGCGGCCGGCGGCGCCGCCGAGCTGGTCGGGGACGGGGGCGCCTGCCTCGATCCCGATGACGTTGGGGCTTGGGAAGGAGCCATCGCCAACTTTGCGCGCGATCGGCATCACCGCGCGGTGGTCGCTCGCCGGGCGCGCGCCCGCCACGGCGCGCACGGCAGCTGGGCGCAGACCGCGCGTGGCATCGCGGGCTTCCTCGAGAGCGTCGTTCAGGCCGCGCGTTTGCCGCGACGCCAGTCGGCGGGCGAGACGCTGAGCTCGCGTTTGTAAGCGCGGCTAAGCGCGGTCTCGGACCCGTAGCCGACCTTCTCGGCGATGTCCGCCAGGCCCAGCTGGGTGGTCGACAGCAGCGTCGCGGCCAGCTGCATGCGCCACTGCGCCAGGTAGCGCATGGGCGGAACCCCGACGAAGTGAGTGAAACGTTCGGCCAGCACCGATCGGGAAAGCCCCACCTCGTGAGCGAGGTTCTCGAGGCTCCAGTCGTGCGCGGGGCGGTCGTGCAGCTTGCCGAGCACGCGACCGATGGTCCCGTCGCGTAGGCCGGCCAGCCAGCCTCCTTGTTCGGCGGGCATGGTGGCGAGGTAGCGGCGCACCACTTCGACGAAGAGCAGCTCGCTGAGGCGCGCGAGCACGCAGTCGGTGCCGGCACGACGGGAGACCGATTCGGCCAGCGCCAGTTTGATGAAGGGCTCGATGACGCCGTCACCGCCGGGCGCGGTCGATACGTGCAACACGCGCGGTAGGTGCGTGATGAGTGGATTGAAGGGGCGAGCGTCACAGCCGAGGAAGCCGCAGATCACCTCGACGCGTTCGCCACCCGGCTCACCCATCGTGATGGACAGCGGCAACTGACTCGTCGTCGCCCGGCGCTTGATTTCATGGTTGGGCTCTCCTCGCATGCCAGGTGCGCTCGACATGACGTGGGCATCGCCCTGGGGAAAGACGATGACGTCGCCTGCCGTGAGGCGGACCGGCGGTCCATCTACGATCCCGCCCCAGCAGGAACCCGAGGTGACCACGTGGTACTCGATGACGTGCTCGACCCCCGGCATGATGTAGGGACCGACCTCCTTTGCCGGTGGGGCTTCCGCGACCCACGGGCCCTGGGCATCGACTGCGAAGAATACGGCGCCGGTCAGGCGAACCGCGCGCAGCACCTCGGACAGGGGGTCGCTACTCACGCCGAGGTCCCCGCCGACGTCCCCGACGATCGGTCATGAACGCCGGACGCGCGGTCATTCACCGCGCGACACGCGTCGTTTACAAACAGATCGTCCTTCCACGAGGAGTTCGCGGAAGCCAACCAGGAGAACGACATGAGCCAGATGATTGATTGTCCCCCCGATGAACGCAAGCCACCCGCAACCGTCGACCTCTCTGCCGTCAAAACCCGACAGCAGGCCATGTGGGCCTCGGGTGACTTCGCGGTGATCGGCACCACGCTGCAGATTGTCGGCGAATCACTCTGCGAGGCCGTCGATCTAGCGGCAGGCTCTCGGGTGCTGGACGTCGCATGCGGCAACGGCAACGCGACGCTGGCGGCTGCGCGCCGCTTCGCCCAGGTGACGGGGCTCGACTACGTGCCCGAGCTGCTGCGCAAAGCCGGCGAGCGCGCCCAGGCTGAACGGCTCGAGGTCGAGCTCGTCGAGGGCGACGCCGAGCGCCTGCCGTTTCCCGACGCTCACTTCGACTACGCACTGTCGACCTTCGGGATCATGTTTGCGCCCGACCAGGACAAGGCCGCACGCGAGATCCTCCGCGTGGTGAAGCCGGGTGGACGGATTGGCCTCGCCAACTGGACGCCCGAGGGCTTCATCGGCCAGCTGCTCAAGACCGTCGGCAAACACGTCCCGCCCCCGCCCGGTGTCGCTTCGCCGATCTTCTGGGGCAGCGAAACCAGGTTGCGCGAGCTGTTCGCTGGCGCGGCGGAGGTACGCACCGTGCGCAAGCAGTTCGTCTTCCGCTATCGCTCCGCCGCCCACTTCGTCGACATGTTTCGTCGCTACTACGGTCCCACGCACAAAGCGTTCGGCGCGCTCGACCCGGCAGGGCAGGCGCGCCTGGAGGCCGACATCATCGAGCTGTCGAACCGGTTCAATGGCAGCAGCGGCTCCAAGGCAGGGGCTGCGACCTTGGCGGTGCCCGCCGACTATCTCGAGGTCGTGATCGACAAGGCCTGATTCGAGGAACGTGATCAGTAGAAGATACGCGCGCCGAGCTGCCCCGAGATTCCGGCTTGGGGCACGCTCGTCGCGGCCTGCTGACTGACCGTCCCGCCTGGGCGGTAGTAGCGGGCGTCGAGCAGGTTGTGAGCGCGGGCCCAAAGATGCACGGTGCCGAGTTCCCAGAGCAGCGAGAGGTTCAGCAGTGCGAACGGGTCGAGTCCACCCGCATGCGCAGCGAAGTCGCCGGCATCGGGGCGCACGCGCGTGCGGGCGTACCAGACCACGCTCGGTGTGATGAACAGACTCTTGCCCAGGCGAAGCTCGGCGCCGCCCTTGACCTGGTGGCTGCTCTGATTGGCGAGGTAGTTGGTGTCGATGCCCTTGCCAGTGAGGGTCTGGTGCTCCTCCTGGCTGCCCTGCACGAGAGAGTAGCTGGCCCACGCCCGCAAGCGGCCGATCAGGCTGGCGGTGAGGGCCGCTTCGCCGCCGTAGGCGCGTACGTGGCCGCCGTTTTCACTGGTGAGGATGGCCGTGGCGCCCATCACGTTCAACCCGGGCTTGTCGCCGATGGGAGGCACGTAGGTCACGTTGCCGGGCGCTTCGATGCGGCGCTGGCGCAATAGATAGTTGTCGTTCGAAGTGTGAAAGGCCGACAGATCCAGCAGCACCTGACCGCCGAGCAGGCCCGCCGTCGCGCCGGCCTCGAACGTCCGGTAGTCCTCGGGGACGAGGTTGGCGTTGGGGATCGCGCCGATGCTGCCTTCACGGGGAAAGACTTCGTTGTTGAAGCCCTCGAACTGGTAGGCGGGCGCCGGCACCAGGTAGGCCTTGGCCCCGCTCGCGCGCAGCGTGAGGTTCGGCGCCGCCGCCACCGTGATACCGACGCGCGGATTGAAGGCGGGGCTGTAGTGCCAGACCTTGTCGACGTTCACGCCGGCAACGGCGTCGATGAAGCTCGTCAGCTGGTACTGCACCTGCGCGTAGCCGCCGTAGGCCTGAAAGTTCACCTCGCCGTTGGGGACGGCGGCGTTGGTCTGATAGTTGGTGGGATAGCGGTTGGTGGCGGGGCGTCCGGTCACGACCGAGATCTTGCTGAGGCTGTAGATGTCCTCGAAGCGGAGACCGGCGACGATCTGCAGGTCACGGCTGGGGCTGCGGAAGATGACCTCCTGGGTTGCGCCGAAGCGAATGCTACGGAACATCTTGTAGTCGCCGCGGGTATACGAGACCCCGGCGTTGAAGAAGTTGTTGATGAACTGGGTCTTGGGGTCGCATTGCTGGTGGTTGTAAGTCACAAGAGATCGGGACGTGATCTCATCGGTGAGCGCCAGCTCGTGCGTGAGGCCCAGGTTGTCCTGCGACCAGGCCCAGATATTTTCCGGTGAAAACTCGAAAAGCGGGGGGCGAAAGCCCATGGCCGACTGCTCTTCGCTGTAGATGCGCAGGTACGAAAGCCGCGTGTTCTCCCCGAGATTTGCCAGTCCAGAGAGGTGGTACGACAGCGAAGGCGCGACCCAGACCGGATCCCCGCTGGCGGTCACCTGGCCGCCTTGGGTCTTGTACAGATCGGTGCGCAAGCCGGCGTAGTAGTCGGGATACGCGCGCAAGAGGTCGGGGCCGTCGCTCTTGTGGAAAGAGGCGTCGACCCTGACTGCGAGAGGGCCCAGGCCGAAGCCGGTCGCGACGTCGGCTTCGATGGTGTTGCCGACGCCATAGCCGACGCTCGCCTCGATTCGGTGCCCGCCAAGATAGCGTTCGTCCTTGGGCACGATGTTGATGACCGCCGAGACCGCGTCGGCGCCGTAGAGGGCGGAGGCCGGTCCATAGATCAGCTCGACCCGTTTCACGTTGGCGAGCGACCAGTTGTGCCGCCCGAAGATGAAGTCTTTGCCTTCAGGTGACGTGATCTTGTGACCTCCGT
>JANNNO010000441.1:0-11765 GCA_031398585.1 Myxococcales bacterium
GCCCAGAACCACCACTTCTTGTAGTAGGGGGTCTGATCGACTTCCTTCTTTTGCGGAAGTGAGGCCGTCGCCGCGGCCTCGCGCCGCTGCTTCTCGATCACCTGCGTGCGTGACAGCGGTGGCTCTTCGGCCAGGACCAGAGCCGCCGTGGCCTTCACAAGGTCACGAGCCAGGGCGGGCGTCGGTCCGAGGGGGCCTGCGACCGGCAGCCCGACTAGCAGGGCGGCCGCAAGCGCGGTGGCTAAGATCTTGGGCTTCATGATGGGCGCGCATTATAGCCACTTTCGCACCGCACCGGGAACCGGCGTGAGACAGCGAAAAACCAACCGGGGGGGCCGGGGCCTCGGCTTTCGTTTCGGGGCTTTCTGCCGTCAATGGGCGGGCTTCCGGACGGCCGAGGCGATCGGTATCTTCGCAGCCGGCGTGAAGACGAATGCGGTTCGCATCCTGGATCGGCTTGGCATTGCCTACGAGCTGCGCACCTACGAGGTCGACCCGGACGACCTGTCTGCCGCAACGGTGGCAGCGAAGGTCGGCCTACCCCTCGAGCAGGTCTGGAAAACCCTCGTGGCACGCGGCGATCGCCACGGCGAGCTCTTCGCGGTGCTCCCCGGCGACGCAGAGCTCGACCTCAAGGCGCTGGCCCGGATGACAGGAGATCGCAAGGTCGACACCGTCGCACTCAAAGAGGTCCAGCCTCTGACGGGCTACATCCGCGGCGGTGTGACGGTCTTTGGGGCACGCAAACCCTTCCCGGTGTTCGTGGACGAAACCGTCGAGCTACATGACCGGATCTCGGTCTCTGCCGGCGTTCGCGGCATGCAGATCCTGTTGGCTCCGTCGGATTATCTGCGCGCCGCGCGGGCGCGCGTGTGCGACATCGCCCGCTCGGGTTGACTCCTCCTTTCGACGGTTCAGCCTGACGGCGCTCTCCGCGGCGCTGGTACAATCGGGGCGATGCTCAGTGACGCCGCCGCGCCCGCTCCGGTGTCCGTGGGCCAGGTGTTGCTCGGGCGATACCGGGTGACGTCGCTGCTGGCCGAGGGTGGGCACAGCCTCATCTACCGCGCGGAGGACGAACGGCTACGCCGGCCCGCCTGTGTGAAGGTGCTCCGATTCGCGACTCAGGACGAATCGCTTCGTTCGACGATCGAAGAGCGATTCGTGCAAGAGGCGTTTCTCCTCGCGCGGCTCTGTCACCCGGCCACGTTGCGCATCTTCGACTTCGGCTATCTGCGCTTGCAACTCGATGGTGTCGAGCGCGAGGTGCCGTTCCAGGTCACTGAGCTCGTCGGGGGCGGGCCGCTCAGCCGCTGGGTCAAGAAGCGGGAGCGAATTACCCCGCCAGAACTGACGGCGCTGATCAGTCCCTTGGCGCGCGCATTGGCCGAGGTTCACGGCGCGGGCGTGGTCCACCTCGATATCAAGCCGCAAAACGTGCTGCTCGCGCGCACAGCGGCCGGGCGCGAACCGAAGTTGGCTGACTTCGGAATCGCCGAAACCATGGCGCGGAAATCACCCGAACGACGATCGGTGCTGCTCTATTCAGTCAATTGGGCGGCACCCGAGCAGATGGTGGGCGATCCGATCGGTCCCGCGTCCGATACGTATGCGCTCGCCCTGGTGGCGGTTTATGCCCTCACGGGGCGCCTGGTCTTTTGCGAGCCGGATCCCGCCCGTGCCTATTCCCTGCGGCGATCGTCGTCGCGCGCGCTGGCCGAAGCGCTCGAGGGCGTGCCGCTGCCCGAAGCGTTGTTTGCGCTCTTCGATCGGGCGTTGCGGTTCGATCCCGGCCGGCGCTTCGACGATGTCCTCGATCTTGCGTTTGCCATCGAGCGACTGTTGCGACCTTCGGGCGACCAGCCGATTGCGCCGCCGGCCACCAACGAAGAGAGCGGGCCCTCTCCCACCGACTCGGGTTTGCCTGAGCGCAGCCTGGCTGACAGGGTCACGGCGGCTAGCCTCTGGCCGCTGGATCCTCGCGCGCCCTGTCCCGCGATGGCAGGCCGCACGGTCGCCTTCTGTCCAGCTGGCAATGGTGTCGACCTCGACATCGCAGGCGGTATCCGTCTGCGGGTTTCGCTCGTGGGTGACGCCGGGCGGCCGGGCCTTCATGTGAAAGGGCGCAATTGCTTCGTCTGTCCGGTTGGCGGTCGTCCGACCAGCGCGGTCACCGTCGACGGCAGCACGAGCATCGAGTTCCTCTCGGCGGGCGGCGAAGTCCAGGGTCGCGCCGAGATCGTCTTCGGCGTGGCCGGGCCGGAGCACACGGTGCTCTCCTTTGCGCGTCAGACTCTGATTACGCCTGCGGATCTCTGCCCGCAGTTGGTTGCTGTCGACTGCGGGGTCGGGGCCACATGTACGCTGTTGTATGGCCCATGATGCGATAACCCTGCCCTTGCTAAAGCGCCCGCTTTCAGAAGGCGAGCCTTTTTTTTCTAGTTGTTGCGGGGATTTCGGGATTTCTCTTCGTCTTTTTCAGGATTTTTACTCCGCAATTTTCGACCAGCTGGCGGCCTGTTTGTTCGTATCTGTTGAGCAACTGCGCACACGGAATCGGATCTGCTAAATATTTTCCGACAGACCACGTAACAATTTGCGTTCGTGAAATTCGCCCGCTGGTATGATGAGCGCGTGCCGGCACCAAACTCACCGTCGGCTCGGCTCATCACCACTGAGCATGAAGCCCAGCGATCTCGGAGCGTCCCGATCGAGCCAATGAGCCGACGGGCACCCGCGATCTGCATCTCACGGTCCCGCAACTACTCCTTCGTAACGGACGAGGCGGGACATCCGATCGAGCTCGGCTCGGGGCGCTTCGCAAAAACCTATCTTGGCGAGGAAGCCTGGGCGGAATCCAAGACGACGTTTCGCCGCAAGATCGCAATCAAGATCCTGCAAAAGGGCGTGTCGGTCGAGGATCAGCTTCGATTCCAGCTCGAGAAACAGATTCTCGAACACGTGCAGAGTCACCCCAACGTGGTCGAGATTCTGGCTTCCGGCGAAGCGGACAATCCCAACTTCGTTCCCCCGGCGCTGCGCGACCGCGTCGAGAACGACTTCATGATCCTCGAGCTGCTCGACATGTCACTCGAGGAGCGACTCAAGGGGACTCGCAACCGGCGCCACCGCGAGGACCTCTTGTCCTTGGCTCCGCCCGAGCGGCTGCTGCGGGTGCTGGACTACATCGTTCCCGTCGCAACGGCCGTGGAATATAGCCATCTCGTTCGCGATACCTGTCATCGCGACATCAAGCCGGCGAACATCCTCGTCAAGCTTCCCGACGCAAGCCTCGAGGGATCGCCCCTGCAGGTGAAGCTGGCGGATTTCAATACGGGGAAGGCGAAGGTGCCCGACATGGAGCTGTCGGTGACGCGGTTTCGCAACGTGCCCGGCACCATCTATTTCCAGAGTCCCGAGCAAGAGACCAACTCGTTCGAGCTCCTGGTCAACGTTGCCAACGGATCGAGCGAGGTCGAGTACTTCGAAGACTTCTACATCGACGTCTGTGAAAACGATGTCTTCTCGATTTACAACCGCAACGAGGTCTATACCGTCTCGTCGGCGGACAGGGCGCGCAAGCGGTTGGTTTTGTCGGCGCCCTTTGCCGAGCCATCCGAGCAGAACGTGAGGGCCAAGCTGACCAAGGCGGTGGGAAGGCCCGCCGACATCTACTCGCTGGGCGCGCTGTTCTACTATCTCGTCAGCGGCGCCTACGGCAATCCGAAGTCGCTCTACGATTCATTCCGCAAGTTCATCGAGTTCGAGCGCAAGGACAAGAGCAATACCGTGCGCGACTACGTCGAGCACGAGTACGGCATCATCCAGAACCTGCGCGCGCCGAAGAATGAGGAGGAAAGGATCGAGGTGGCGCCCGAGGATCGCTTCTTCTCCTACAAGCAGTACCTCGATGGCGGCGGCGATCTCATCGACAAGGAGGTCATGTACATCATTGCGCGAGCGATGATTCGCAACAAACCCGACAGCTACTGTATGTCGTGGGACCTGCAGACCACGGGCATCTCGGCGATGGTGCGCGATCTGATGGGACTTTACGTCCGGTTCGGCGTGAATCCCTCGGCGCGAGGTGCCTATCAGCGGCTCGGGCTTCTTGCCGCGCGCCGTTCCTGGCTCCGCCGTGGCTGGGACTCGCTCCTCTCGCGGGCGCGTAGCTTCATCCGCTGACGTCAACGCGCGAACGCCGGGGCGATCGCCAAGGCGGCCGGTAGACGAGGGAGCTTCCCGCGAGGGCCGGCGCTCGACTTCCGCCGCTGCCGCCCAACGTCCCTGGTGGCGTTACTCTCGGCCGCCGATGTGATGGTGGCGGAGCAGATCTCGAAGATGGCCGCGATCGACTTGAGCAAGGCGTGCGGCACGAGAGAGATTGCCTTCGGCCTCTTGCATGAGCCGAGTGAGGTACTCCCGCTCCCACTGCGAGACGGCGGCTTCCTTGGCCATGCGGAAGGGCAACGCGCGTGAATCCTGCGCGCCAGCGGGGATCTCGACGTCAACGGTCCGTTCGCTGGGGGGCGGCGAATCGGCGGTGGTCGGGGTGAACAGATCGGCGTCGAGACCGTTGAGGAGAACGGCGCGTTCGACGGCGTTGCGGAGCTCCCGAACGTTGCCAGGCCATGCCTCGTCTTTGAAAGCGGCTTTCAGCTCATCGACCTGCTTGTCGTCGACCTCGGCTCGGGTGCGCCGACAAAAGTGTTCCACGAGAGGCGGAATGTCGTCGCGCCGGTCGCGCAACGGCGGGATGGTGAGACGCAAGGACTCGAGGCGGTAATAGAGATCCGAGCGAAAACGGCCTTCGCTGACAGCCTGCCGTAGATTGCGGTTGGTGGCCGCGATGATCTGAATGTCGAGGCGCATGGTGTGGGACGAACCGAGGCGGCGAATCGTCCGTTCTTCCAGAGCGCGCAACAGCTTCGGTTGTAGCTCCAGCGGCAACTCGCCAATCTCGTCGAGAAAGACGGTTCCGCCGTGCGCCGACTCGAAGGCGCCGGTGCGCCGATCCGTGGCGCCGGTGAACGAGCCTCGTTCGTGCCCGAACAGCTCGCTCTCGATGAGCGATGCGGGCAGTGCGCCGGCGTCGACCACGATGAAGGGGCCGGCGCTGCGCGGTCCCATCCGGTGAATCAGCTCGGCCACCATGCTCTTGCCTGTGCCGGTCTCCCCCTCGAGCAGGATGGTCGCGCCGGCTTTGGCCAGGGTCGGCAGAATGCTGACCAGTTTCTGGGTCGCTGCGCTGGCGCCCAGGATGCGTGGTCCTGGCTCGGGCGGCGCGTCCGCGTCCCGCTCGGCCACGAAGATCTGCATCACGCTGTGACCGATCTGGAACGGCACGTCGGGGGTGAGATAGGCGCTCTCGACCCAGCAGCCGGCAACCTGGGTGCCGTTGAAGCTGCCGAGATCTCGCAATAGCAATCCGCGGGGCGTTCGCTCGATCACACAGTGAAAGCGGGAGACCGTTGGGTCGGGCAGGCAGAGGTCGTTGCTCGGCGCCTTGCCGATGCGCAGCTCCTCGCCGTCAATCAGACGGCGCAGGCCCGCACCGGGGCCAGCCACCACCGTGATCCCATGCGCCTGCTGAGGGCTGCGCTGGCGAGGGCGGTTGAGGTAGGCCCGGGTCGGGCTGTCGCATTCGATGTTCATGACTGACCTCGCTTTCGACCTTGCCTGGCAAGGCTCGTGGACTGCGGGGGTGCGCGGACATGCGGCGATCCCCGGCACAAATGTCGACGTCGATCGCGGCAAAGGGGCCGGTCGACGCCGCGTTCGACATTCGAGCTCGGGCGACTCAATCGCCGGAGGGCGACTCAATCGCCGGAGGGCGACTCATTGTAGTTGCCGTTCGCGGGCGGGATCGGTCGGAAATCGTCATGACTGTAGGTGGGGGTTCGAGGCACATCCGTTCGTTCGAGCTCGCGGAGCCGCTGCGCAATCTGATTGCGAGCCCGAAACCGCCGGACTCGCAGCGTTTCGGCCTTCACGCCGGTGATGGCGCTAATGTCCGAAGTGGCCAATCGTCGTACATCCCACATCAAGAGCAGTTGCTGCTGTGTCTCGGTCAGGCTTGCGAACGCCCGGGTCACCAGCTCGAGGCGGCGTCGCCTTACCAGATCGTCGAGCGGGCTTGGCGTCTGATCCTGCAGGTCGGTCAAGGGCTCGGCCCCGGCGGACCCGTGTCGCTGTTGATCGCGCCAGCGGTGGCGAACGATGTTGGTTGTGATGCGATAGAGCCAAGAGGCGGGGCTGTGAAGGTCCATGTCCGCGAAGTCGCCCCGACGCCGCTCCACCACCAAAAAGACCTCTTGAGCGATGTCTTCGGCGTCGCTCAGAGAATGGGTGAGGCGCTGGGCCCAGCGGGTGACGGTCTTGTGGTAGCGGCGGTAGAGACGATCCGTGTCCAGATCGCTCGAGGAGGAGATCGGGAGTGCAGCGGCTGCGGCTTGCGTCGAGGTTGACATGCCTTCCTCTTCAGCAACCTCGGTGCCAGCGCAGGCGTCTCGAAACGGGAGTGCCGAACGGCGGAAAATCCCGGGAAATGCGACGTCTGCCTGGACTGAGGTGGTGGCAGGGGCGGGCTGCATGGCTCGATCGGTGGGTCGAGTCCCCAGCATGGCCGCCGCCGTGAGGGGTGAGCCCTTCACGACCGACTCGCCAGAGCGATACCGGCTTCGCGGAGCGCGGCCTCGATCTCGGGGGTGACCAGCGCGCGCGTCGGTAGCAGGTCGGGCGCGATGGAGCGAGCCCGGCGGAAGTGTTGCGCGGCCAGTCCCCGCTGCTTGAATCCGCCCGCCAACACGACGCCCAGATTGATGTGGGTGCGGGCGCGCAGGTCGGCTCCGCGCGCACCCAGCGTCTCGCTGAGCCTCAGAGCCGCGGTCAGCTGAGTGAGCGCAGCCCGGCGGTCGAGCCGGTCGTAGGCCTCTAGCCCGCGCTTGTGAAGCTCGATCACCCGGGCGCGACCCGCACCACCGGTGATGCGATTTGCTTTTGCCGTCGAGCCTCGCCGTACGCGCGCCGACAGGCGCCGGTCGTCGCTGGCAGAGGAAGCAGGTGGGCGTGGCGCGTTTGCAGGAACATTCGCATCGGCCGTCGGCGCTGGCGCGGCGGTGCTGGCGAGGGGCGCCGCCGTCTCTAGCGAATCCGTCGGTGTGCGATAAGCGACCGCGGGCGGGGGCGGCGTCGTGGTGGCGGAGAAGCTTTCCCCCGTTACGGCGGTGGGGAGGGCCGTCGCGGTGGCGGCACCGGATTCACCGCTTTCCGGCGCGGGCACCACGCTGGTGATAACCGGACGGCTCGTGTGGACAGCGGCACTGGTGCTGATCTCTTGCGACCTGGCGGCGGCGACCATCGCCGTCGACTCGGCGGGAAGGCGGCCCGAGCCGCGCCAGAGACTGACGACGAGAAGGGCGAAGCCGCAGGCCGCGGCGGTCGATACGACGAAGCCACCCACGCGGTGGCGGGGGACGGCGGGCAGATCTTCGAAGGTCTCGATCACCGGGGCGGGGGCGGGCGTTGCTGGCGTCACGTTCGCCTGACGGATGGTCGGGGCCCAGAGAGCAAGGCGTGCCGCTGGCTGCAAGGGGACACCGGCACGAGGCAGCGAGTCGGGGTGGCGGGGATCGGAGTGACGAGGATCCGCGTGGCGGGGATCGGACTGGCGAGGATCCGCGGGGCGGGGATCGGAGTGGCGGGGATCGGAGTGGCGGGGATCGGAATTTCGCAGCGGCGGATGGGCATCGAGGATCGTAGGTGCCTCGTCGCCTGACGCCGGCTCGTCGTTCACCGCTGGCAGGGCGGCGAGGGGCCGCTGTGGCGCCGGCATGGGACACAAGCCGAGGCGTGGTCCCGCGTAGCTGCTCGTGGGCGCCTCCGTGAGATCGGTCTGCTCGTCGAGAAGCGGCGGTACCGAAGAGCGTTCGATCCGCGAGAGCTCTTCGGCTCTGTCGCGCAGCCGCGCTCCGGCGACCAGGTTGATCCACGCAACCACTTCGGCCTGACTGGCCGGTGGCATGGCCTGGGCGAGGGCATCGGCGAACACGCGTGCGTCCTGAGGGCGTCGGTCCACCTCGCCACGCAAGGCGCTGAGCACGAGATCGTCCAGCATAGGGGGGACGGTCGGTGCAAAGTGACTGGGCGGCGGAACCTGAGCGAGCGAGCGCTTTCCACGGCCGTCACAGCCCGAGAAAAGCCGCCTTACCGTGAGCAGCTCCCAGAGCAGGACTCCGACACCGAAGAGATCCGATCGGCGATCGAAAATCCCGCCACGCAGACGTTCAGGTGCCATGTAGGCAAGCGTCCCGATGACTCTGCGATCCCGCCCCGCGGCCACGCCGGCGCGTGCGACCCCGAAGTCGAGCAGACGCGTCCCTCCGTCGGCCCCCACGATGACGTTGTGGGCGGAGACATCGCCATGTACCAGTTCGAGCGGGGCGCCATCCGTCCCCCGCATCTCGTGCGCGGCGTGCAGCGCTTCGAGCACACCCGTGATGATGGCGGAGGCAACCGCGGGCGGAATGACCTCCTCGCGGCGCCGACAGATCCCGAGGAGACCTCCCAGCGTCTCGCCGTGAATGTAGTCCATCACGAGGAGCAACTCGCCGTCGTCGAGCTTCACCACGTCGAGCAACGAGGCGATGTTGGGATGTTGCAGGCGCGCAGTGAGATCGGCTTCCGAGGAGAACTGAGCGACGAAGTAGGGATCCCGGCTGAGGTGCGCATGCAGGCGTTTGATGGCCACCGTGCGCGCCCGCCCCGCATCGTTGCGCCGGCGACCGAAGTGCACGGTGGCGGTTCCGCCCGAGCCGATCTGGCCGTACATGAGGTAGCGACCGACCACGCGGCCGTGGGGTGCGGGTTTGCTGATCGAGCGCGCCGTTGACGTCATGACCACTCTCCTTGCGATCGCGCTTTTCACCCCGTCGGCCTCACCTCCTCAATCGGCGCGTGCAAGGGTCGGCCGGTAGCTGACCCCCAGACCCATCCATTTGCTCTCGTCGACAGCCCCTCCTGCGACCCAGCGATCGCCAGGTACCACCCCGGTCGTGATCCCGAGCCGCCGCAGACCGATGCCGGCTTCGATCTCGAACTCCTCCATCACCGAGAAGCCCACGGCGAGCGACGCTTCCACGCCCCGCGCGGTCATGCGAGGAAAGCGCGGAGCGGTGGCCAGCGGGCCCGCGCCGACCACGTGCAGGTACTCGGCCCGCCCGAGCGCACTGAAGCGTTCGTTGATCGCCCAGCGTCCATCGAGACCGCCGCGCAGCAGGCGATAGTCGACGTTGGGAGCCGAGGTCGACGTCCCGGCATCGAAGGTCGACAGCGAGTACCCGGCCACCGGCGTCACTTCGCTGTCGCCGATGCGGACCCGGTAGGCCAGACCGACCGAGTAGCCGTGAACGTCGGTTGAATGGCTCTTTTCACTGCCGGCGACGCGGGAGCCGACGCCGAGGCCGTATTCCAGGCCGGCTGAGACGCCGATCGGTGCCAGCTTCTCGGAGATCAGAGCCAGTGGATGGAAGGTGCCACCGAGAGCGAGGGAGACGGCGCCTTCGAGCTGGTAGTCCGACAGACCCGACAGGTTCTGGTTGTAAATGAAGGAGCGGTTGAAAATGCGCGATTGCAACTTCACCTCCACGACCTCGCCGGGTAGCGATCGTCCCGCGCCCTCGTCTTCGAGATCCGTCGCCGCTTGCACGACTGACGCCTCGGCGTCGGCCCTCGCGGCGGGCGGCGCCAGTGAATTGCCCGCCATCGCCAGCGCCGGGACCGAATCGGCCTTCGCCAGCATCGCCCCCACCCGGCGCGAGGTGCGCGCGGCCAGAGTGCTCTCCAGCTGGTCGAGCCGCCGATCTGCCACGACGAAGCGCCCGATGGCCTCGCCGGTGTCGCCTCTGCGAACCAGCACACGCACCTGCCAAGCTCGTCGCTTGGTCACCTCGGCCGAGAGGAACGCGCGCACTTGCAGCGCGCGCCCCACCTCGGCCATGCCTTGCGGATCTCGCAAGGCCACTCCCCGTTGCCGCGCCATCTGCTCGACGCTGAAGTCGGGCACCAAGTAGAAGCGACCCATGAGCCCAGTCTCCACAGCGCCTTGAAGACGCTGGGCTTGGGGCCCGCGGAAGCTTTCGATGGCGACGCGCTCCTGATCGGGCAGGGGCACGGCGCCGGCGTTGGCAACCGCTGCGTTCGGAATCAAGGACACCAACACGGCAAACGACACGGCGACGGGGAGATGTGGGGACATGAGATCACCTCTGGGGAAGGGCGCGGGCGATGGCTTTGGCGGACCATTCGACGAGGCAGTCCCGCTCTGGTCCAGAGAGCGCGGGCGTGCCGTAGGGCATCTGAGCGCCGCAGCCCGCGACCGGGCCGGCGAGCTTGTCGAGGAAGTGCCCCTTGGGCGCCCCCGGCGCGGGGTCGAGCAGGGGCCGGCCCTGGCAGGTCGACTTCACCCCGACGAGGCGCGCACCGGCGCCTGCCGTGATGAGGTCGAGTGCCTTGGCGGGATTGCGCTCGCCGTGGCAAGCCCCGCACTTGGTTGCCAGGAGGCCGAGTGGATCCACTCCGGGCGGGCATGCGGACACGGTCGGCGGCGGGCCTGCATCGAGCGGTTGCGGCGGCGGCGTGCTCGTCTCCGCAGGCGCTGCCCAGGCGTCGGGTTTGTTGCCCGGCTGGGCTGCCATCGCCCCTGCATCGGGACCCCAGGGCGCATCGGCCTTTCCCCCCGCCGCTGCATCCGTTGGGTCGCCGCTTACCGAGGGGCTGTTGCTGGGGGTGATGGCTCCCATCGGCGCCCCAGCCCCACCACCGGCCCCGCCTTCACCACCACTTTTCTGCTGATAGGCCGAGGCGGCGAGCTCGAGCTCGCCCGCACACCCTGGCCCGAGCAGCAGCCCTGCGGTCAGCAGGAGCGTGCGCCCGGTGATCGTCATCGGCAGATCCTTCGGCCCTCGACCACCGAGCAGCGACGGCCGCCGTCCGAGCTTCCGTTGCTGCTGCCAGCGTCGGCGTTGCCGCTGCCGGCATCCGCGCTGCCGGAGCTTGGCTTGCCCGACGAGCCGCCCGACGAGCCGCCGGTGCCGCCGGTGCCGTTGCGACCACCCGTGCCTCCACTACCCGAGCGTCCACCGGTGCCGACGTTGCCCGACGAGTTGCCCGACGAGCCACCTGTGCGGTTGCCCGTGGACGTCTTCGCGAAGGGTGGCACGGAATGGTGTCTCCTGCCGGTCGAAGCCAACGGTCAGCCCGGGTTTGCCGCCTACGGGCGCGTCGACGGCGGATACGAGCTGCGCACATTGCAGATCTTCACGGTCACCGCCGACGGCATCAGCCGGAACTCGGTGTTCCGGGATTTCGACGTCTTCGCGTCGTTCGGCCTGGTAACCGCGCTCGACGCCGACCAGGTGCCCCTCAGCGATCTCGGCGGCGACCACGACACGCGCTGAGCAGCACCCTGCGACGCCGTGCATCTTCTTCGCTGCGTCGCGATGAGTTCCGATCCCGTCGCCGGTATGTACTCCCGCGTTCGCTGGAACACGTCGAGCGAACCGATCACGAGGGAGAGTCAGATGTCAGACAGCCGTGCAGACGACAAGGCCGCCATCCAGTCCGTACTGGATGAGTCGTACAAGGCGTGGGAGGCCGGCGACGCCGACGCCATGGTCGCCAACTACACAGCGGACGCAACCGCGATCATGACCGGCTCACTCCGTGACAGCCGTGACGAGGTACGCCAGAACATGGCGATCGCATTC
>JANNNO010000472.1:0-11452 GCA_031398585.1 Myxococcales bacterium
AGGTCGCGGACGGTGTTGTTGTACTCGACGCGGTTGAGGCGATGGGCAACCACTCGGCCAGGCTCGATCGCCTTTTCGTCGACGGTCACTGACGGCCCCATGATGGGCGGTGCGGGATTCACCGGATCGACAGGCGTGCCCGGCAGAATCTCCGTCGAGCTGGGGCCGAAGCCCGGGTCATCGATGTAGTGGGGGCTGGGCGAAATCTCGCCGATGCAGCCAGTGAGGCCGACGAGCAGAGCCATCCCTAGCCGCGCAGGACGCGGCGAGTTTGGGAGCAGCGGTGAGCGCTGCGGAGTTGAGTGGTGGGGAGCCTTGAGAAAGGTCTCGGCGAATGTGCGTGCTGCCGGCACAGCGGAATCTCCCGGCAAAGGTTGGGCAAGCTATTCGTCGCCCGCGCCCATCGCGTCGATACGCGAAACGACTGGTTAAAGGGCGCTGGGATCTAGGCTCAGGAAGAAGGGGCTCGACAAGGGCAGGATCATCAATCCTTTTCCACCGCCTCGTCGCCCAACCCGCTTCAGATCCGGTATGCCCGCTGGGGATGCGTCTGGTCAGTTCGACTCGACGCGTTCGCAGAGAGTATACACGGGGAAAAACGGGTGCAAAGGGACGGTGCTTCCTTGGCTCGCGTGAGAAGAGGTTCGGGAGCTTTGGGACTATCTTGAGATATTTAGTACTGCTTCTTACGGAACCCTGCGGCGAAAATGTTGAGATGCGGCGACTGCCGGTCGTACCTTTGCTTACGTCGACGGCGCGCATTTCGGACCTGTGACGCCTAGGCAAAACTGCGCAAGGGGGGCAAAATGCCGGCCACTTTCTCCGCGCGCGCATGCCAATCCTCGGCCCTCTCGGAAACCTGATCTCTCCCCCTCGGCGCGCGGACGGCACCCCCCGTCGTCGGCCGCTTCGGCTCGTCCTTGCCTGGGCTCTGCTGAGTCTTTCGGCGACGCCGGCGACCGCCGCCGAGGCGCCTTCGCTGGCGATCTATCCCGGCGCCAATCCCCCGGTCGAAGGATTGGCCTGGTTCGATCACGTAGCGGTCGACCCCGCCAAGGCGAGCGACGCCGAGCTCGCGCAGCTCAAGCAGCGCGGGGTGCTCCCCGTCGCCATCGTCGGGGGGGCCGAGGCGACGAAGGCCGCTTCCAATCCGCTGCCGATGCTCGATAAATTGGCGGGCCGCGGCTTCGCTGGATACCTGTTCGATGGTCGACTGCCGACGGCCGCCGGTCCGGTCGAAAGCCTGGTGAGAGAAGCTCGTCGTCGTTACCCGAGCGCTCTGGTCTACCTGCGCGGGCTCGAGAGCCGGCTGCCGTCGCTGCAGCAGGCGCTTTCGGGTTACGTCACTGACGGCGTCTTCACGCAGGCGTCCCCTTCCGACGGCACCGCCGGCGCACCGGCCATGCTGGATGACCTCGAGGGCGTCCGTCGCCTCGCGAGGCTCAACGAAGTTCGGCGTCGATATCGTTTCCCCTTCATCGTCGCGGATCGCGTTCCGGTCGGGCATCGCGAGCAGGCGCGAGGCATCGCGCGCACTCTGATCGACAACGGCTTCATGCCGTACATCACGGTCGGTGGTCGCGGGCTCGGCATCGGCCTCAAAGAGCACATCCCGCGGCGCATTCTCGCGCTCTACGACGGCGACGAAGAGTCCTACCTGCCGGCGACCGCGGTTCACCGGGGCCTCTCGGTTCCGCTCGAGTACCACGGCTACGTCATCGATTACGTGGACGTTCGCAAGGGCCTGCCCGCCGGTGATCTCGCCTCTCGCTACGCCGGGGTCGTGACCTGGTTCGGCGACGACGAGATGCCGCAGCCGCGGACTTACGAGGCCTGGTTCGAGACTCAAATCACGACTGGCCTTCGCATCGCGGTCCTCGGCCGCATGGGTTTCGCGCCAACCGCGGCGCTGCTCAACCGCATGGGCATCGCAGAGACGCGTCGCCGACTGGAAGGGCCGATCGTGGTCGCCAGCGCGGGCAAGATGATCGGCTGGGAGGCGCGCCCCGTCCCGCTGCTGCGCGGGCTGCCCAACTGGCGTGCGCTCGAAGGTGACGTTCATCTCGAGCTGCGGGATGCCCAGCGGCAAAGCGCCACTCCGGTGATGACGGGTGCCTGGGGGGGCATGGCGCTGGCGCCGTACCTCATCGACCATGGTCTGGTCGGTCGGGTTCGCTGGATCATCGATCCCTTCGCGTTCCTGTCGCGCGCGCTCGACTTCGAACCGATGCCGGTGCCCGACACGACGACCGAGAACGCCCGCCGGCTGCTCTTCATTCACATCGATGGTGACGGCTTCGCCAGCATCGCCGAGATGCCGCCGCGGCTCTACTCCGGGCAGGTCATCCAGAGGGACTTCCTCGAGCGGTATCCGTTTCCGACCACGGTGTCGATCGTCGAAGGCGATACGGCGGCGCACGGTCTTTACCCGCAGCTGTCGGAAAAGCTCGAGGGGCTGGCGCGTGAGATGTTCAAGCTGCCCAACGTCGAGCTGGCGAGCCATTCCTTCGCCCATCCCTTCGACTGGACTCGCGCAGCACGGGGCGAGACCGGCATCTCGAAGGAGACTGGCGACCCGGTGATGACGCCGGTGCCGAACTACAAGTACTCGGCGGCGCGTGAAGTCGGCGGTTCGATCCGTTACATCAACGAGAGGCTCGCCCCGCCCGGCAAGGTCGCGCGTGTCTTCCTCTGGAGCGGATCGGCGTTGCCAGAGTGGGACGCGCTCAAAGAGATTGCGGTCAACAAGCTTTACAACATGAACGGCGGCAACGCCGAGACACCGCTCGATTCGCCCTCGCTGTCACAGGTGACGTCGCTCGGGCGGTTCGTCGAAGGCGTACTGCAAGTCTATTCGCAAGCGCAGAACGAAAACGTCTACACCAACGAGTGGCGGGGCCCGTTCTACGGCTTTCGGCGCGTCATCGACATGTTCAAGTACACCGAGACGCCACGCCGGCTAAAGCCAATCAACATCTACTATCACTTCTACTCGGGCACCAAGCTGGCCGGCGTGACCGCTCTGCACGCCATCTACGACTACGCGATGGAACAGGACACGATGCCGATCGTCGTGTCCGAAATGGTGCAGAGGGCGGAGGACTTCTTCCGTGTCACTCTGGCGCGGCGACTCGATGGTGGCTGGGAACTGCGTGGGTTCAACACCCTGCGAACGGTCAGGCTCGACAAGCGGCTCGGCTGGCCCAACATCGTCGATTCCAAGGGTGTGGCGGGCGTGGAGGACCTCGTACAAGGCCGCTACGTCGCCCTCACCGGCGAAGGCGCTGCCAGCCTCGCGGTGCAGGCGAATCGACCGACGGTGCCGCACCTGGCTTCAGCCAACGCGGCCATCGTCTCGTGGTCGCGTGACCGTGACGTGGTGAAATTCCAGCTCAAGGGACATGTCCCGGTCGATATGACGGTGGCCGGCTGTACCCCTTCGGGCGGCGTCGGAGGCGCTCGTGTCAGGGTCGACAACGGCAAGCGGACCGCACGGCTCACGTTCCCGGCGACCGACACCCGCGAGGTCACGCTGACATGCAGATGATCGCGGGCACCGACTTTTCCCGGCGTCGGCGCGGGCCGTTCCTGGCGCCGATCGAAATCGTGGTGCTGGCGACGATGGTCGGGGCGCTGCTGTTCTTGCTGTTCCCGGGCCGCGACTTCGAGAACCAGACGCTGCTGTCGCGCCCCGACGACGTCTCGATGGCGTATCTGCGCATGCTCCTGCGTGCCCACCCCAACGACGCCGACGCGCGGCTGCTGCTCGCGCAGCAGCAGATGACGCTCGGTTATCTCGAAGACGCCCACGAGACCTTGCTGCCGCTGCTGTCCCGCAAGGACACCATCGGTCAGCGCGCCGAAGTGGTCGCGTTGAAGTTGAACCGGACGCGGCTCTACGCGATCCCGCCCGACGATCCCAATCGCGCGGCCATGCAGAAAGACGTGCATGCGGCCGCGCGCAGCCTCATTCCGCGGACCACGCGTGTCGACGATCTCGCCGAGCTGGCCGACTTCGTTCTTTCGATGGGAGATCCGGCGGAAGCGGCACGGGCTTACCACCGGCTCTCGACCCTGGATCTGCCCAACGCGGCGGGCTGGCTCGAGAAGGCCGGTCGCTGGGGATTTGCAGCGGGCGATCCCGGCTGGGCAGCGAAGATCTACAGCGAGGCCGCCTTGGGGACCCAGGACGCTCGGCAGGGCGCGCGGCTGGCGCGGTTGACCCTGCAGGCCTTGCTCGCCGCCAACCAAGGCCGTGCCGGGCTCGCGGTCGCGCGTCCGCTGGTCGAGCGTTATCCCAAAGATCTCGAGCTGCTCGAACAAGCGGTGCGCATGGCGGTGGCCGCAGGGGATCTCTCGACGGCGCGGCGCTGGGGCGAACAACGGGTGATCGCGGCCGGCTCGAGCGACAAGGCGCTGCGTGAGCAGATCGACATTCTGACCAAGGCGGGCGATCCCGAGGGCGCTCACCGCATGGCCAAGACCCTGCTCGCGCGCAACCCGGGCGATACGGCTCTGCGCCGGCAGATGGCGCAGCTGGCGCGCTGGTCGGGGCAGGCCGAGGAGGCGCTCACGCAGTGGGCGTGGCTTGCCCGCAGAGGCAACGAGGACGCACGCCAGAAAGCTCTCGAGCTCGCGCAGGCGCTGGCCGACGTCGACATGGAAGTCGAGATGCTCGAGCTGCGCATGCGACAGGCCCGGCGCGCGGCGGCCCCCAAGGTTCCCGAGCTGGAGCAGCTGCGCCGGCAACGTCCGCAGCGAGCGCCGCGGGTGCCGCCGTTCGATTGGACGCGACGTCGCCGGCCGACCGATGCGCCTTCGCTGCGCCTGCGTAGGATAGGACTCACCGAAGCCAGGGCGACTGGGTCGACGACGGCGGGCCGTCGACGCATCGACGGCCGCCGGCGACTCTGGGCACAGGCCTCGCCCACGGCAGCCAGCAAGACGACGTCCCCGGCATCGCCGTCGGTTGCACCCGCACCGGCCACGCCCTCCTCCGCCAAGCCGTCGACGGCGTCACCCTCTGGTCCGTCGGCGACAGCGACGTCGAGTTCCGCGGCGTCCACCTCGGCGCCCGCGGCACCCGACAAGACCAAGGCCCGTCGACCGGGGGACTTCGAACTGACCGACCTCGTCCAGCTCGCCGATGCGCTCGAAGCCAAGGGGCTGCCCGATCGCGCGGTCAAGGCGATGGACGACTTCCGCTTCAACTTCGCGGATCGCCCCGAATACTGGGTTCGCATCGCGCGCCTCTACGAGAACAGCGGCGAGCTCGAGCAGGCTCTCGCTTGTCTCGAGCAGCTCGCGCGCCTCAAGGCGATGAATCTCGACGACGGCATCCGCCAGGCCAAGTTGCTCTGGCGCCTCATGCGGCCCGAAGCGGCACTCACTCGTCTCGTCGGTCTGCGCGGGCAGGCGCGTGAGACCGAGATGGAGTACTGGCAGCTGGTCGGGGATCTGGCCTGGCGGGTCGAGAACGATCTGCTCGCCGCCGAGGCCTATGGAGTCCTCTGGCGTCGCCGCAAGAGCTACGAACTCGGCGAGAATCTGGTCAAGGCGCTCGATTCCATCGGCCGCTCCGAGGAAGCCATCACGATCGCGGAAGAGGCCTACAAGGCGGTTGGCCACAGCAACTTCCTGGTCACCGCCGTCGACATCGCCGTGCGGGCGGGCATGCTCGAGCGCGCCAAGAGCCTCTTTGCTCAGGCCAAGGGCAAAGAGAAGCAGTTCGAGCTCGAGACTCACTTCTTCTTTCAGCGCGCTCAGCTCGCGATCGGGGAAGAGCGGGCCTCCGAGGCCGAGGCGGATCTGCAGCGCGTGCTCGCGATCGATCCCGGGTCCGAAGAGGCTCACATCGAGTGGTTGACCCTCGCCGTGCAGGTCCAAAATCGCCGCATGGCAGAGCGCGCTCTGCGCCACTGGGGCCCCGCCGCGGAGGAGGATCCCGGCTCCTGGTCCCTGCTCGCCGACGCCTACACGTTGCTCAACGACGAGGGCCGGGCCGGGTATTTTCGCCGACTGGCGCGCGAGCTGCGCATCCGCGAGCGGATCGCCAGCGGTCGTCCGATGACGCCGGAAGAACATCTCGAGGAGGCGATCGAGCGCAAGGATCGCGTGGCGGTCGAAAACGGGTTGCGCCTTTACGGTGGCACGCTCTCGTTGCCGATGCGGGTCGCGGCCCTGCGCTCTTTGGGCCGACATGAACCAGCCTGGGATCTCATCACCGCAGCCGGTCTGCTCGGCGGCCAACGCCAGATCCCCGCGGAAGAAGCCCTGGCGCTCGGCGCCGACGTTCGCGATCTCAAGGAGATGTTCCTCGACGGGGCCTGGGTGACAGGTGGCATCCAGACGCTGGGCGCGCTCGAGGAACGCAATGCCGGCGCACGCTTCGAGCTGCGCCTTGGGTACTTCTTCCTCGGTCTGGAAGGCGGGTACGACCAACTGACGGCTCCTGACCGGAGCAAGCTCATCGAGGGCGACGGTCGCGAGTGGAGAGGTTTCGTCACCGCGCGCATGCATCAGAGCTTCGGTTCCACCACGCTCAAGGCAGGCTTCGAATTTCTGCCCGAGGGCGAAAGGCCACACGTCGAGCTGGCGCAGCGGCTGGTGCTCTTTTCAAATCGGGTCGACCTCAGCGTGCGCGGCTTCTACGGCCAGATTCCCCGGCAGTCGGCCCTGCTTCGTGTGGTCGGCCTGCGCGACGGCGGCGAGGCCGACGCCACGGTCGTGGTGGCAGGACCCTTCGAGCTCGGCGGCGCCGTGTCCTACAGCCAGATCGTGACTCGGTACAACGAGTTGCTCACCGACGAGACCAGCGGTCGCGCCGAGCTCGCGTTTCGCCTGCCCTTCAAGTCAGCTTACGTTCGCCCGCGTCTCGACGTTTTCAAGACCTGGGCGCCGCCGCTCGAGGACATCCCCGATCATCTCAACCCGCGCTTGACTGGCAAGGAGAACACCAAGGACATCCTGGCCCTGGGGCACTCCTCGATGGGGATCGGGATGACGTTCGCGGGATCCGATTGGGAGGTGGGAGCGGCGTTGGGACCGCACGTCTCCTTGCGATACGCGCTCGACGGTTGGGCTGGGTACGCTTCGACCGAGCAGGCGATCTACGCTGCCGACGGCGCCATCGGACTGGTCTTTGCGCGACACCACGAAGTCTCGCTGCGCGGTTTCTATTATTCCGACTTTCTCAATGCCGCCGACGAGAGCTTCTGGGGCGGCTCCTTGAACTACACCGTGAGGTGGTTCCGATGAAACGCAACGAAGACCAGCTGGCCGAACGCGTCCAGCCCGTGGGCGCCTGGGTGGTGGCGATCGAAGCGCTCGTACTCGCGGCCTCGGTGCCTGTGATTGGCCGCTGGCTCAACCGCACGGATCCCTTCTTCGTCGCTGCGCCGGTCTCCTGGGCGCTGCTGGCGCCGATGCTGGCGGGGTTGCGACACGGCTTCATGGCGGGCTTCGGATCCGCGGCGGCGCTCTCGTTCGCGATCATCGGCTGCTGGAACACCAAGCAGTTCTTGCCGGTGCCAGCATCGCCGTTGCAGCTGGTGGTGGCGCTGCTCTTGACCGGAATGCTGGCGGGGCAGTTCGCCCACCTCTGGGCCACGCAAGCCCGTCGCATCGGCGGCATTTACGCCTTCCAGAAGCAGCGCTTCGACGAGTTTGCGCGCAGTTACCAGCTGCTCAAGGTCTCGCACGACAGCCTCGAGGAACGCTCGGCCGCCGCGCGCGGCAACCTCCGCACGGCGCTCGCCACCTTGCGCGCCGAGCTTCTTCGCGCCCCCGGCGCTGATTCCGCGCTGGTCGCGCGCGCTCCGCTCGTGCTCGAGGTCTTCCAGGCGTTCGGGCACGTCCAGGCCGCGGCGCTGCTGCCGGTGACCAACAATCACATCGAAGCGCCGTGTGCCTCGCTCGGCAAGGTGCATGATCGAGTCGCTCTCGATCCGTTGGTGGCTCTGGCGGTGAAGAACCGCCGTGTCGTCTCGATCTCGCATCTGGGACGCGAAGGCGCCGCCGACTTCATGACCAATCTGGCGGTCGCCATTCCGCTGGTCGACGTCGACGGGCGCGTCTGGGCGGTGATTGCGGTGCAGGAGCTCCCGTTCTTTGCGCTCACGCAAGAGAACCTCGCGCTTTACGCGCTGATGTCGGGCGCGCTCGCCGACACGTTGGAGTTCGGCGCCAACGTCAAGAGCTACGACGCCAAGAGCACCGCGCGCTTCGAGCAACGCGTGCGTCGTTGCGTCGTCGATGCCCGTCGCAACGGTGTCCCGGCTTCGCTGGCGGTCTTCTCCGTGTCGAACGCCGCGCGCGCCAGTGAGGTCTTGCCTCGGGTGCTCGAGGAGCGGCGCGGGATCGACGAGGCCTGTCTGGCGCTGACCCCGGACGGAGGTCTTCGCCTCTTCATCCTCCTGCCGCTCACTGACGGCAAAGGCGCCGAGGCGTACCTGCGCCGGCTCGACAAGGCGATGCAGGCCAAGCTGCGCGTTTCGCTCACCGAACGCGGCATCAAGCTGCTTCAGGCCGTCGAGCTCTCGGACCCGGCGTCCAACGCCGCGCTCACCCAGCTCAAGTTGCTCGCGGAGCCGAAGGCTTCGAGGGCCATCGTATGAATCAGATCGTCGCCGCCGTCGCGCTGCTCGTCGGCGTGGCGATGCAGTCCTTCGCGCTCTACATGGCCACCTGGGCCGGTCGGTCGTGGCCGCAGATCTTCGCGCTCCTGGCCGCAGGCATCGTGGTCGGCGGCTTTCCCCTCTTGCGCTTCGTCGTGGGCGGCGGAGGCCTGCTCGGCTTTCGCCTCGTCGATGCGACGGTGGTGATCGCGTTCGGCGCTTTCCTGCCGGTCTTCGGGCTATTCGGGCTTGGTCTTGCCGTCTTCGTGCGGCAGCGCGGGGGACCACGTCGCCGCGCGACCGGCATCGAGGAGACGGAACCCCCGCGTCTCGGCGGCAGCCCGCTCACGACCGAGCACGCCGGTCGCTTTGGTCCCGGCTCCCTCGAAGGGATCATCCGCCACAGCCCGAATCCCGATCTACGCCTGCGCGTCGTGCTGGCCTGCCGCCAGCTCCCGGGGCGCCTCGCGGTGCCGCTTTTGCGGCTGGCGCTGCGCGATCGCGTCGACGACGTCCGCCTGCTCGCCTACGCCGTGCTCGATGGCCGGGAACGGCAGATCCAGACCCAGGTCAAAGAGGTTCTCGAACAGGCAGGCATCCAGGATGCAAACGCGCCCAACACGCCGCCCGCGGTCCGCGCGCGCGTTGCCGAGCTCTACTGGGAGCTGGTCTACCAGGGGCTCGTGGAAGGCGAGCTGTTGGCCTTCTCACTCGATCAGGTGATGACCCACGCCGAAGCGGTGCTGGGGGCCAGCCGTGGCCACCCGCGCATGGCGCTGCTGGCTGGTCGTGCACTCATCTTGCGTCGCAAGTTCGGCGAAGCGCGCAACCTGCTGCACGACGCCCTGGCGCGCGGTCTTTCGATCGAAGTCGTGGGCCCGTATCTCGCCGAGGTCGACTTCGAATTGCGCCGCCCGGACGACGTCCGTCGGCAGATCGCCGAGATCGCCGCCTCTTCCCGGCTGCGTCCCGGCCTGGCCATGATCGTGGAGCGGTGGTCGACATGAGTGACAAGCTGCCGCGCCTCGCCCCCGGTCAGGGCGCCGACATCGGTCTATTGCTCGAAGGCACCTATCCCTACGTCTCGGGCGGGGTGTCGAGCTGGGTGCACGAGATCATCACCGGGCTGCCCGAGCTCTCGTTCGGCATCGTCTTCATCGGCTCGGCGCCGGAGGACTACAAGCCCATCCGCTACAAGCTTCCGCCCAATCTGGTGCACGTCGAGACTCACTACCTGGTCGACAAGCCTTCGCCTCGCAAGGTCGGCCACAGCAAGGCCAAGGAGAAGGAGTTCGAGGCGCTGGCCAAGCTGCACGACGAGTTTCGGCAGCCCGGCGCCGAGATCTCACAGGCTATGCGCGCGGCGGTCGGCAAGATCGAGACCGAGTCCGGTATCAACTGGCGCGACTTCCTCTACAGCGAAGAGACCTGGCACCAGATCTGCGCGTCTTATCACCGCTTCTGCACGTCACCATCGTTCGTCGATTACTTCTGGACCGTGCGCACGATGCACGGGCCGCTATTCAAGATGGGCTCCATCGCAGCGGCGGTCCCACAGTTCAAGGTGCTGCATTCCATCTCGACAGGCTACGCGGGCTTTTTGGGATCGTTGCTGGAACAGCGCCGCGGCTGCCCTTACATCCTCACCGAGCACGGCATCTACACCAAAGAGCGCAAGATCGATCTGGCGCACGCCGACTGGATCAAGGACGCGCGCGAGGCTCTGTCGAGCGGCCTCGAGGAAGATCGCACCTACGTGCGACGTCTCTGGGTCCGATTTTTCGAGGACATCGGACGCCTGGCCTACGCGGCCGCCGATCCGATCGTGTCGCTCTACGAAGGCAACCGCCAGCGGCAGATCGCCGACGGTGCGCCTGCGCAACGCACCCAGGTGATCCCGAACGGCATCGACCTCGGCCGCTTCACACCGGCGCCGCGTAAGCCCGGGGAGCGTCCGCCGCCGATCATCGGCCTCATCGGACGCGTGGTTCCCATCAAGGACATCCGTGGCTTCATTCGCGCCATGCGCGGCGTGGTGGCTCACATGCCGGAGGCCGAAGGCTGGATCATCGGTCCGGAGGACGAAGATCCCACCTACGCGCGTGACTGCCACGAGCTCGTGCGTGGTCTCGGGCTCGAGGGCAAGGTGAAGTTCCTCGGCTTTCAAAAGCCCGACGAGATGTTCCCCAAGATGGGGCTCACGGTGCTCACGTCGATCAGCGAAGCGCTGCCCCTCGTCCTGCTCGAGAGTTTTGCCAGCGGCGTTCCGGTCGTGTCGACCGATGTCGGATCCTGCCGCGAGCTCATCGAGGGCCGGCTGCCCGAGGATCGCGCGCTCGGTGCGGCGGGCGCCGTGGTTCCAATCGCGGCACCGCTCGAGGCGTCCGCCGCGATGGTCAAGATGCTCAAGGATCCAGCGGTCTGGTGGCGCGCCCGCGAGGCAGGCCTCGCTCGGGTTCGCACCTACTACACGCGCGATCTCATGTTCGCTTCATACCGCAGCGTCTACAAAACCGCATTGGAGGCTGCCGGTGGCAGGCATCGGGTTC
Source organism: Myxococcales bacterium (assembly GCA_031398585.1). Lineage (GTDB taxonomy): Bacteria > Myxococcota_A > Polyangia > Fen-1088 > Fen-1088 > JANNNO01. The sequence goes on from JANNNO010000472.1 coordinate 11,165, forward strand.
GAGCTTCGTAAGCTCATGCAGCGAGACTCCTTCTGGGGTCTGCTGCGCGCGTACGGTTACGCTGGCGTCATCAGCTCGGGACCCTGGGTCCTCTCGATCCTCGGCGTCATGGGGATCGGGATCTTCAGCGCCAACCGCGTCGAGCAGCTGGCCGTCCGCCAGTTCCTGGTGACCGTCACTTACTTGATGGCGGGATCGCTGGTGCTGACGGGCTTTCTCCAGCTGATGTTCACGCGTTTCATCGCTGACCGGCTGTTCGAAAAGGACGAGGACGCGGTCATCCCCAAT
>JANNNO010000495.1:0-3889 GCA_031398585.1 Myxococcales bacterium
GCGGCCACCTTCCTGCCCGGTTTATAACCGCGATCACCCCGCGATGGCCTGGAAAAAGAGGCCGGCCCGGATTCCGCCGATGGCGCCGCTGGCCACGACCCAGAGAACCCAGCGACCGCGGCTCTGCGGCACGTTGGCCGCGCGCATGGGGATCAGCGCCGCCGTGGCCATGCCGACGATGCGCGTCTGCATGCGTACCGCGAGGGCATCCTTGGGATCCGCATCGATTTTCTCTCGATAACAGCGGCCGGCGGCCGAGAGCTTTCCCAGCTTGGCGCAGTGCTTGACGAAGGCGTCGTGCTGCTCCTGCTCGGTCCACCGCTGTTGCAGGTCGGTCCAGAGCGCCTCACCCTCGGGCCCGAGGCCCATGTCCCTCGGTGCCTCGGTCTTCGACCACCGCGCGAAGATGAGGCCGCAGCGCGCACAGGCCGCGCCACTGTCGGCCCGCCCGCGCCCGCATTTGGGACAGCGGTCGCCGAGCACGCTCACCGCGGCGCTCCCGGAGTGGCGTTGGCAGGCGGAGAGTCAACGGGGCCAAGGCGGCCGATGCTGACTCGCAGGGGCACCGGCATGAAGATGAGCGCGAAGACCACGGCCACCACCCAAAATAGCGCATTTCGGCTGGGCGGTAACGACTGCTGATCGTCGACCGGCGGGTGATCCAGACCGCGCGCCAGGCGCCCCAACCCCCAGAGCACCACGAACCAGACCGCCCAGCAAAGAGCGGCGTTGATCGCGATCGAAAGCGGCGTGTGTCCGTCGGGCAAGGCAGCCCCACCGGCTTCGATCTGCGCCGATCGGAAGACCCAACCAAAGGCGACCAGCGACAACCAGGGCAAGCCGAGGTGAAGGGCGCGCGCGGCCCGGCGGTAGCGATTGCCGAAAAACGCCGTGGCGACGTGGCCGCCGTCGAGCTGACCGATGGGGAGCAGATTGAACATCGTGACGAAAAGACCGGCCCACCCCGCCCAGGCGGTGGGGTGAAGGATCACGTCGCGCCCTTCGCTAGGAAGGAACGTCCCTTTCACGAGGTACTTGAGCCCGGCATAGAGGAACGAATTGCCCTCTTGAAGTCCGAGGCCCACGAGAGGCTTCACGTCGGAAAGCGAGAGCCCATAGATCAACACCGGGATGGCGACGGCGAGGCCCGCCAGAGGACCTGCGGCACCAATGTCGATGAGCTTGCGGCGATCGGTGGTGCCCTCCTGACCGATCACCGCGCCCATCGTGCCGAAGAGGCCTAGCCCCGGGGGCAGAGGGATGAAGTGCGGCAGCGACGCGGGTACGCCGTGCACACGCGCAGCGAAGTAATGACCGAATTCGTGGAACAGCAGGATCGCCAGCAGCGGCACCGAATAGGCCAAGCCATCGGTCAGAGGGAAAAACGAATCGGGGTGGATGAACAGCGCCCCGGTCGCGGTCGTCGTGAGAACGGTCGCCACGAACAGCAAGAGTGGCCGCCAGAGCACGGGCCATCGCCCTGAAGACGGCAACGGCGGAGGCGTCAGCGAGGGCGTAGGCTCGCTCACGGGCGCACCCGGTCGAGAGAAGCAGCGGGGCCCGGCGCCTCTCCGAGCAACCGCCGGAAGAGCTCCCGGCGCGGGAGCGCGTCGCCATCGAGCAATCGTTCCGTCCGCTCACAGAGCGCGCGGGCCTCGTCGGACAGGGGCGCGGGTGTCTCGACGACGACCTTCACGTGCGCGTCGCCGCGGAGCGCGCCCGGCCGCGGAATGCCCTTGCCGCGCAGGCGAAAGACCGCGCCGGTCTGCGTACCGGGCGGCACCTTCATACGCACACTCTCGTCGAGCAGGCGCAGCTCGATCTCGGCGCCGAGGGCCGCCTCGAAAGGAGACAAGGGCAGCTCGCAGATGAGAAGCGCGCCCTCCTCGCGGTAAAAGGGATGTGGCCGCACCCGCACGATGACGAAAAGATCACCGGCCGGCCCGCCCCGCCGCCCCGGGGAGCCTTCGCCCGCCACGCGCTGGGTGCTGCCCGCCGTCGCTCCCGCCGGCACCCGGACCGTGTATGACCGGGTCCGCTCGACGAGGCCTGCGCCCTGGCAGCCAGCGCAACGCACACGTGGGATCTCCCCCGCCCCGCCACAGGCCAGGCAGTCCTTTCGGGCGGCGAAGAAACCCGTCCGCTGCCGGATGGTGCCCTGTCCCTGGCATTTGTCGCAACGGACGAGCCCCGCTGCGCCGCCCTCGGCGCCGGTGCCACTGCAGCCGCCGCAGTCCTCTTGGCGTGGGAAGCTGATGGTCTTTTCCACGCCGAGCGCGGCCTCCTCGAAGTCGAGCTCGAGGGTGTAGCGAAGATCCTGTCCTGCTGCCTTCTTGCGTCCAAGGCCGAACAGATCTCCGAAGATGGCGTTGAAGAAGTCGGTGGCGAGTTGCAGATCCTCGCCGATGCCGAAGTTGTCGTCGGCGCCGGGGCCGCTGCGATCGCCAAAGCGGTCGTACTGCGCACGCTTGTCCTCGTCACCCAGCACGGCGTAAGCGAGCGCCAGCTCTTTGAAGCGCTCCTCCGCCGCTGGGTTTCCGGGATTGCGATCGGGATGAAAGACCATCGCCAGTCGGCGATAGGCCGCCTTGATCTCACCCGCGGTGGCGGTGCGATCGATCTCCAGGACCACGTAGTGATTGCGCCGTGTCGGCATGGGGCTGCCCGGTTGGCCGACCCCTCAGCTCCCGGTCGCACCGGCAAACAGATCCTGCGCGGCCTTTTCCAGCTGCGCAAACGCCTGCTCCGCCAATGCTTGATCGATCTGCGCGTCGAGCGCCGCGCGGCAAGCGATCAGCTTATCCTCGACCTGGGTCCGCGCCTCGGCCGGCACCTTGTCCCCGAACTCCTTCAACGCGGCCTGGGTGGCATATATGAGGGTTTCGGTCCGATTGACCAGGTCCGCCCACTCGCGCTTCTTCCCGTCCGCCGTGCGATTGGCCTCGGCCTGGGCGATGAAGCGGTCGATCTCGGTCTGCGACAGACCCGAGGTCGGACGCACCTCGACCTTCTGCTCGTTGCCGGTCCCGAGGTCTTTGGCCGACACGCTGACGATGCCGTCCGCGTCGATGTCGAACGCGACTTCGATCTGGGGCGCTCCGCGCGGCGCCGGCGGAATGCCGGTCAGCTGAAAGTGCGCGAGGCTCTTGTTGTCGGCGGCCATGTCGCGCTCGCCCTGCAGAACGTGAATGTTCACGTAGGGCTGGTTATCGACCGCCGTGCTGAAGATCTGGGCGCGACGCACGGGCAACGTCGTGTTGCGCGGCAAGAGCTTGGTAAAGACACCGCCGGCCGTCTCGACCCCCAGCGACAGCGGGGTCACGTCCAGCAAGAGCACGTCGTCTTTCATGCCCGAGAGCACGGCGCCCTGCAGAGCCGCTCCCATGGCCACGACCTCGTCCGGGTTGACCTCGCGCGAGGGCTTCTTGCCGAAGAAGCCTTCGACCTTCTCTTGCACGAGCGGCATGCGCGTCTGCCCGCCCACCAGGATGACGTCGTCGATCTCTTCCTTGGTCCAGCCCGCGTCGGTCAACGCTCGCTGGCAAGGACCGAAGGTCCGATCGACGAGCTCCTCGGTCAGCGTCTCGAACTTGCCCCGGGTGAGGCCCGCAACGAGGTGCTTGGGCCCATCGGCCCCCGCCGCGATGAAGGGCAGATTGACCTCGGTCTCGATCGCTGTCGACAGCTCGTGTTTGGCCCGCTCGGCTGCCTCGCGGAGCCGCTGCATCGCCATGCGATCGGATCGCAGATCGATGCCGGTGGCGTGTTTGAAGCTCTCGGTGAGGTAGCCGATGACGATGGCGTCGAAGTCTTCACCTCCGAGAAGGGTCGCGGTCAGCGGCCCGTGCACTACCAGCCCGCGATAGTCTTCTTCGTTAGTGGCATAAGG
>JANNNO010000500.1:0-7840 GCA_031398585.1 Myxococcales bacterium
CACTTCTTCTCCTGTCCTGACGCGCATTTTGGGAGGACCGATGACCCGGCCGAACTTGTTTCTCACGACATCACTCGCTCTCGCGCTCGGCGCAGCGGGCTGCACGGGCAATATCGGTGACCAGCCCGGAGGCCCTTCGGGCATGGGCCCTGGCCCCTCGACCCCCGGAGGCACCACACCCGGTGGCACCACACCGGGAGGAACCACGCCGGGCGGAACCGCGCCGGGAGGCACGACCCCCGGAGGGACCACCCCGGGCGGCACCACACAGGGAGGAACCACGCCCGGCGGAGTCGCTCCGGGCGGCGGCGAGGTGATCCCCGCGCAGGCGGGCCACATCCCCATGCGGCGGTTGACCCGCACCCAGTACAACAACACGATTCACGATCTGCTCGGCATCGCCGGCGATCCCGCGGGGCTGTTCGGCGTCGACGAGGAAGAAGGTGGCTTTGCCGCCAACAACCAGGCGCCGCTCAAAGAGCTTCAGATCGAGAAGTACGGCCAGGCGGCCGAAGACCTCGCGGACAAGGCGGTTGCCAACCTCGGCACGCTCTTGCGCTGCCCTGCCGGCGCCAACGACGCCGCTTGCACCAAGGACTTCATTCGCGACTTCGGCAAACGCGCCTATCGCCGACCGCTGACCGACGAAGAGATCGCTCGCTACAACGCCCTTTACGAGACCGGCCGTGGCGGGACCGATCACGCAGCGGGTGTCTCGCTGGTGCTCGCGGCGATGTTGCAGTCGCCGAACTTCCTCTATCGCGTCGAGCTTGGCGACGCCGCCGCGACGGGCGGCACCTTGGCGCTCACCCCCTGGGAGGTCGGAACGCGGCTCTCTTACTTTCTCATCAACAGCACACCCGACGAGCCCCTGCTGGCCGCCGCCGAGGCCGGCAAGCTGAAGACACCCGAGGGCATCGCAGCCGAAGCGCAGCGCCTGCTGGCCAGCCCCAAAGCCCGCCAGACCATGAACTCGTTCTACGAGCAGTGGTTGCAGGTCGAGGATCTGCTGTCGGTGGAAAAGGACATGAAGGCGTACCCGGTCTATTCGGACGAGGTGCGCACGGCGATGCGGGACGAGGTCCTGGAATTCGTCGACCAGGTGACCCGCGTCGGCGACGGCAAACTCGAGACGCTGCTGACCAGCACCTCGAGCTGGCTGCGCGGCCCCCTTTACCCGGTCTACGGGCTGCCGATGCCGGGCAACGCTGGTGGCTCGATCTTGAAGCAGATGAATCACCCCGCCACCGAGCGCGCGGGCATCTTCACCCTAGCGGGCGTCATGGCCAAACACGGCCACGCGGATCAGAGCTCGCCGGTGGGACGCGGCTATCTCATCACCACGCGCCTGCTCTGTGTCGTGCCGGCGCCGCCGCCGCCCGGGGCTGACGACGTCATCCCACAGGCCGACCCGAACGTGCCCACGCGGGTCCGTTTCGAGATGCACCGGCAAAAGCCCGAGTGCGCCGCCTGCCACGCCTTGATGGATCCGCTCGGCGTGACCTTCGAGATCTACGACGGCGTCGGACGCTACCGCGCGATGGACGGCGGCAAGCCTGTCGACTCGACGTCGGAATTGACGGGGACCAAGGCGAGCAACGGCCCGGTCAAAAACGCGATGGATCTGATGAAGAAGCTGTCGGTCGCCGAAGAGACGCGGGCCTGCTTCACCAAGCAGATGTTCCGGTACGCCTTTGGCCGCAACGAGAGCGACAAGGCCGGCAGCGTCGACATGCAGATCGTCGACGCCGCGCTGGGCGCCTTCAACAAGACAGGTCGAATTCCCGATTTGATGGTCGCGATTGCGACGACGCCCGGTTTCCGTACCCGCGTTCCCGTGGACGCGCGCTGATTGTCGAGGAGAGCACGATGAAGAATACCCGTCGCGATTTCCTCGGACTCGGCTTCCAGGCCAGCGTCACCGCTGCCTTGACGCCTTTCGTTCCTTACCTCTCGAGCCGGGCGGCCGCGCAGCCGCAGGGCACAGGCCCCACTCGCCTCATGTTGCTCATGACCTCGAACGGCTCGGTGCCGAACGAGTACTGGCCGATGGGCAACGACGCCGACTACACCTTCAAGCCCAACTCGATCACGGACCCGCTGACGCCCTACAAGAGCAAGCTGATCTTCCCGCGCGGCATGAAGCGGCCGCGCGGCGGCGGCGGCGGGCACGAGTCGGCCTTTCGCACGATGTGGACTGGCGCGGGACAGACCGGGTCCGGCGGCGGCTTCGGCGGCTACGCCAAAGGTGCCTCGATCGATCAGCTGATCGCCAAGCAGCTGCCGATGGGGCAGACGACGTTTCCCAGCCTGCAGTTCGGCGTGCAGCACGACGGCCCCGGCGCCAACCCGACCGTGCTCACCGTCATGACCTATTCCGCCCCGGGGCAGCCACTGGCGCCCGAGTCGAATCCCTACACGATGTTTCAGCGGCTCATGCTCGGTAGCGGGGACGCCCCCACCGGGCTCACGAAAGAGCAGCTGGAAAAGACGCGTGTGCGGCGCAAGAGCGTGCTCGACCTGGTGCGGGCCGAGCTGACCACGCTGGAAAAGCGGATCGACCGCAGCGATCGCGTGAAGCTGCAGCAACACACCGACGGTATCTCGTCGATCGAAAAGCGGCTCAACAACCCGATGAATCCCACCGGCGGCGGCAACGGCGTCAAGGTGGGGGCGATCCGCCCCGGGATCGATCTCAAGGCCAACGAGAGCTTCCCGGAGCTGCTCGGCATCCAGAATTCGCTGGCAGTGGCGGCGCTGGCGTCGGACCGCACCCGCGTCCTGTCGATGCAGTGGTCACGGTCGTTCAGTCAGGTTCGTCACACGTGGGTTGGCGTCAACAGCGAGCACCACACGCTTTCGCACAAGACGTCGGCGACCGATCAGATGCACAAGTTCAACATCGAGCGCTGGTACGCGCAGCGTATGGCCGAGCTCTACCGCCAGATGGACAGCATCCCGGAGGGCAACGGGACGCTGCTCGACAACATGATGCTGATCTACTGTAACGATCTGACCGAAGGCTCGGCTCATTCGGTCTCGCCACCGATCTGCCAGATCGCCGGCAAGGGTGGCGGCAAGTTGAAGAGCGGGCGTCTCGTGGACGCTTCCAGCTACGACTTCACCCAGCTGTTGGTCACCGCGGCGCACGTGATGGGCGTCAACAGCATCAACGTCGTGGGCGAGCTCGGCAAACCGGGCGACATCCCAGCCCTGCGCGCCTGATCTCGGGGCCGGGGCCGGCGGAGGCTTGGCGGGGCCGAGCGCCGGGTGTAGACCTCGCGCATGGCCGTCGACCCCGCCGCTGAAAAGATCGCTGCCGCTCGCCGCAGCTTGCAGTTCGTTGCCCCGGGCATGGTTGTCGGACTCGGCTCCGGGTCGACCGCGGCCGAGTTCGTGCGACAGCTGGGGGCGCAGGTCCGCTCCGGCCTCGCGATAAGGGGCGTGCCGAGTTCGACGCCCACGCGGCGGCTCGCCGAAGCCGAAGGGATCCCGCTGACCGATCTGCAGGCGATCGAGGCGCTCGACCTCACCATCGACGGGGCCGACGAGATCGATCCGCGGGGCAACATGATCAAGGGGCGTGGCGGTGCGCTCCTGCATGAAAAGATCCTCGCGGTCCACTCGCGGCGGCTGGTGATCGCGGTCGACTCTCGCAAGCGTGTCCCGGTGCTGGGCATGCAGACGCCCATCCCGATCGAGGTGATCCCCCTGGCGCGACCCGCGCTGATGCGGGCGTTGGCCCGCCCCGAGCCCGGCAGCGGCGCGCGAGCGGTCAGCGTCGTCTGGCGGTCAAACGCCGACGGCACGCCCTTTGTCTCGGATGAAGGCAATCACATCCTCGATTGCGATTTCGGGCGACTAACCGACCCCGCGGCGTTGGCTGCGCGGCTCGACGCCATGGTCGGGGTGGTCGAACACGGCCTCTTTCTTGGCCTGGCGCCTACCCTGGTGGTGGGGGACGAGATCGTGCCGCTGGAGCAGCCTTGACGTGATTTTTTCAACGAGACCCTCCTGGGCGGGGCACCTACTGAGACCTTGCCTTCTCACCGCCTCTCACACGCCGCGGCCACCGCGGTCGCCGCGCTGCTCGTCGCCGCGGCGCTCTCTCCTTCTATCGCGTCCCGCCTGTCGCCCGCCTCGTTCGGGGGTAACGCGGCGTCGAGTCATCGACCGTCTCATCGGCCGTCCGGTGGCGTGAACCTCGCCGCTCCCCTCGCATCGCAAGCGATCGCAGATCCGCGGCTCACCTCCTGGCAGAACGTCGGGGGCTGCGGGGCAAGCTCGGCAACCGGCAGCGGCGTCGGCGTCAAGTGGGTCGGCCGGGGAGTTCGTGGCGGCAGCTTCAACGTTCAATGCCAGGCGAACTACAGCGAGGTCCACGCGCACGAGCTGCCAGAACGGCACTACGCGGTCAACACGTTGATCTCGAAAGAGATCGGCGATTTCGTTGCGGGTATCAACCTTCCCTTCGTCTACAAGTACCTCGAGGATCCGCACGGCACCAACATCGATCTGTCGAACGGCGGTCTGGGGGACATCAGCTTGCAGCTGTCGATGAAGCTGGGCCCGATCGGTGCCACGATGTTGACCGGAACGCTCGGGCTGCCGACCGGTGATCACGACGGCATCTATCGGATGAAGATCCTGCGGCAGCATCAGCAGCTCGGCTTCGGCAAGCTGACCGGATCGCTCGCGCTCGATCACACCTTCGACGAGCTCTGGGGTCTCGTGGTGCTGGGGGGAACTGCCGGTTGGCGCGGCGGGGAGAACCAGGTCCACAACTACCGGGCGCCGAGCGCAAGCGGGTATCTCTACACCGGCTACTACCTGGGGCCGTTCGTGCCGGTGATCGGCGTCTCTGCAACGGGCTTCGCCGCCCACGATCGCGATCAGACCGAGGACGAGAACAGCGGCCTCTTCGTGGTCGCGGGCAACGCCTCCCTCGAATGGTCGACCGACTGGCTCGCCCTGCACGTCGGCGTCTCGATTCCTTACCAGTACGACGGTGTGGTCGTCGGCGGTCCCGATCGCGGGCCCAAATCCCCCTGGGGATGGGGCTCCTGGATCGTCGCCGCCGGCCTCTCCTTCTCGCCGTAACGGGGGCGGCGATCCGGGCCCTCGCGACACGACGGGGTGCGGCTCCTTTGGCGGGGCGGGTCTGCCGATGAATCGTGCTCGACGTGCAGACCTTGTCCCTGGTCTTGATCGCGCGCGCAGCGGCCGTGTTCTTCCTCGCCGCTGCGCTGGGCACGCTCGTGCCGGGGCCGGCGTTCACGAGCTACACCGCGCAGGTGGGACTCTGCGCGGGCAACGTCGCAGCCGCCGCCATCGTCTGGTGGTTGCCGTGGCAGCGCTGGTCAGCGCGAGCGACTCTCTGGTTGGTGCCGATTGCGTTCGCCGACCTGGCGGCCGCCGTGCTGGTCCACGGGTACAACCCGCTGACCTTCTCGATGTACTACGTGGTGGTCTTCGTCTGGATCGGCGTCGCGCACCCGCGCCGCACGTCGCTCTGGTTCACGCCGCTGGCCGCCCTCGCCTACGTCGTGCCGATGTATCTGGTCAACGGACTCGATTCGGCCCTGGTGGCGGCCGAGATCGTTCCGGTCAGCATCATCGTCGGTGAATGCCTCGCCTGGCTGTCCGCGCGCTTGCGTAGCGCCGAGGCCCGCGACGACCGCCGCATCGCCGAGATGCGATCCCTGGTCGACGTCGCCGAACAGCTTGCTCGGCAGACCGATCCCGACGAGGCCTACGCGCTCATTGCCAGGCTCGGTGGCCAGCTCTGCCGCGCGGAAGCGAGGGCGCTCTTCAGCGTCGACTCGACGGGCCTCTGGCACCTGGTCAGCAGCAAGGGCTGGCCAGGAGAGCGCGCCTCGGAGGGTGAGGCAGCGGCGCTCACCTGGCCACTGCCGCGAGAGACCCTCGAGCGGGATCCGATCATCACGCTTTCGCCACCGACATCGATCGAGCCCGCGCTCGGTCGTGCCATCACCTTTGCCGCCGTGACCATCGTGGCGCTGCGAGGCCGGGGCCCCACCCGCGGCGTGTTGGCTCTCGCTCGGCAATCCGGTGGCATCGCCGCTGATTCGTTCGAACGACAGATCGCCATGGCGTTCGCCAAGCAGGCCGGCGTGCTCCTCGATCGGGTCGAGGCGGTCAACGCGCTTCGCTCCGAGTCGTTGCGCGACCAGCTGACCGGGATCGGCAACCGCCGTGCGGTCGACCGACGGCTCGGCGATCTGCGCCCCGGCGACGCGCTCGTCGTCATCGATCTCGACAACTTCAAGGAGCTCAACGACACCCAGGGGCACGCTGCTGGCGATCGCACCTTGCGCGCCTTCGCCGCCGACCTGACGGCGACCTTGCGTGACAGCGACTTTGCCGCCCGCCTCGGCGGTGACGAGTTCGTCCTGCTGCTGGCCGGCGCCGGCTCCTCGGCCAACATCGCCGTCGAACGCCTGCGCAAACGCTGGGCCGCGCAGCGCTCCCCCGTCGGCTTTTCCGCCGGCATCGCGGTCCGTCTGCCCGGCGAGGCCCCGCACGACACCCTCCACCGCGCCGACGGCGCTCTCTACGCTTCGAAACGCGGCGGCCGCGGCATCACGTCCGAACAGCCGATCCCCGAAGAGCTGCAAGAGGCCGGCAAGACCTCGTGAGCGGCTGCCTCGCGCTCGCGACCTCCACCCGTCGTTTCGCCGGCCGCACCGCCCACCACAGCGGATTTCGAACGCGTCTTCGACGCCGCCTCGGACCAGGACCTTTCGGCGCTGTTCCGCGCCTGGGCCTACTGAGCCCGAGGCGGCGCGACCCGGACTAGCTGGCCGTTCGCGTCTGGAACTTCCCGATGACGCCGCCTACCAGCACGTGCGAATTGTGCACGGAGTTGGCAGGGCGATTGGAGACGTGGCGCATCTGCAAGGTCTGGTCGGGCAGAAGCTGACCGTCCTGATCGGTCCAGGCGCCGCCATCGACGCGAATCTGGGCATGTGGCCCGACCTTGATGTCGGTCGGCAGGTTGAAGCCGGTCAGCGTGAGTACGGGCGATTCGATCCAGGTGTTGCCCGGCACACCTTCGATGCTGCCGAAGTCGAAGTCGTCAGGGATCGTGTCGGGCTCCGAGGTCACGGTTCGGAAGGCCGCGCTCGTGCGGCTGGCCCCGTTCGACAATCCCACCGTCACTGTCGAGATCCGTACGTCTCCGATCGCCCCGCCGCTGAGGTGCCGCACGCGCAGCGTCTGGCCTGCGTGAATGGTAGCCGGCACGTTCGTCCAGGCGCCGCCATCGATCTGGAACTCAGCGCCGTTGTCAGCGCTGATGGACACGGTCAGTGGCCCCAGAAATCCCGCGATGACCACCGGCTCCGAGGTCACGACGACCCCGGGCGCTGCTGTCGGGCGCTCACGGAAGCTGAACGCGTCGGCTTTCTGGATGCGACGGAAGCGCGGCGGGATCGTCATCTCGTAGATCACGCCCGAGCTTCCGCTGCCGGTGACGCCGCTCGGCCCCCGCTGGCTGCTGAAGTAGAGGCGCGAGCCGTCGGGTGTGAACGCCGGACCGCAGATCTCGGAGCCCCCGCGCGTGATCTGCATGAGCAGCTTGGCCGGCTGCCCATTGATGATCACGGCCAGGCGCATCGAGTTGCCGTCCTCGGCCACGATCACGTCGCCCTGCCCGTTGCCCACCAACAGGTTGTCGACCTGGCTGAAGTTGCTGGGCGAGCCGCCGATGTTGCGCAGGTTGGTGAAGGCACACGCACCTCCTTGAACTGAAGGGGCCGGTATCCGCCAAGCCTGCCCGCATGGCACGATGCCTGTGCTCCGCAGAATGGAACAACCG
>JANNNO010000501.1:0-14917 GCA_031398585.1 Myxococcales bacterium
TGATCAGCAGCACGCCGGCCAGCGGGGCGCGTGCGGCTTTGGCAAGCTGAGCCTCGCCGTGCCAGGGGGTGCCGTACATCCAGAACTGGCCGTCGTGGCAGCGCACGACGATGCGATCGTCGCTGAGGACCGTGCCGCCGCGGGCTGCGAGCCAGTTGCGCGCGGTGGTGCTCTTGCCGGCGCCCGAGTGGCCGCAGAAGATGAAGCCGCGGCCGGCGCCGTCGACGATGCCCGAGGCGTGCAGCTCGATGCCGCGGCCTTGCCCGAGCCAGTGGGTCACCATCAGCTCGTCGAGCGGGTACTCGAACGGATCGGTCGCGCGTTCGGGGGTGCGGTAATGCGGGTAGCCCTCGTGCACGGTGATCTCGGCGCGGTGCCAGTCCTGGCTGAGGCGCACGGTCTTGTAGGGCGCGGCGCCGAAGTAAGGTGACGACAGCCGCAGCAGCGGACCCTCGTCGTCGTGCCACAGCTGCCAGAGCGCGCCCGAATCGAAGCGCAGAAGGCCGCGAGGCGGGGCGGAGAGATCGCCGGATCGGATCGTCACGGCGATGTCCGGTTCGCGATCGGCGTCGTGACAGGCGAAGAGCTCGGAGGCGGGCGAGAGCGCCAGGCGGATGTTGGGATCGTCGGATCGGGCGGCGAGGCGAGCGCCCGCGATCTCGACCAGCACCGAGGAGGTAGACGTGGCGGGGGCGAGCGCAGACATCGACAGGGACGCAGACATCGACAGGGACATCGAACTTAGTTCTGCTTTTCGCGAACCAGGCCTTCGGAGCGCAGATCGGCGATGAGGTCGAGCACAGTGCGCTGGGCCTCGGCGACTTCGACCTCGAATGCGGCGATCAGGTCGGTGACGACGTCGCCCACGCTGTGCGCGCCGTCGAGCCGATCCCAGACGAAGCTGCCGGTCTCGTTGAGCGTGTAGATCGCGGTGAGGTCGGCGACGGTGTTGCGAATCGGCAGGATCACGGTCTCCTCGGCCAGGCGACGCGTGACTGCGGTGGGATCGCGCAGGAGCACGGGAGAGCGCCAGTCGGGGGCGGCCACGCTACGAGCCCTCCGTGAAGCAGGCCGACGGCGAGGAGCACGGGTTGTTGCCCGGTCCGGAGTTGTTGGCGTTCTTGCACGAGCCGAGCACGGCCTCTTCGGGCCGCATATCGACCTTGCGCAGGATCGGCTTCACGAACCGTCGTTTCTTGTTTTGCTCCGCCACAGTCAGTGCCCCCGGGTTGCCTTCAGTGATCGCCACACGAACCGCACGCGCCGCTGCCGCATCCCTCTGACGCCGCAGCCTCGCCGAGCACCACCAGCCCGGCCGCGCGTTTGCCGCTGCGTCGGATGGGCGCTGCGGGCAAGGTCGCCGCCGCTTTCAGTCGTTCGAACGCCGCGGCCAGGGCATCCACCTGGCTGCCGCCCGCGCAGTATTCGCAGTCTCCGTGAGGAGGCACCGGCAGGCCGAGCGCGTGAGCGCGCAGGTGGGCCACCTGGCAGAGAAAGTCGACCGGGGCTTCGGGATCACCGTTCTCGAGCTCACCGCTGGCCGGGCACATCCCGCACATGGGTTTGAGCTCGCAGGTCGTGCACTTGGTCTGCTTGGTGATGGTTCGCGCCCTGACGGCACGGAGGAAGTGATTCCAGCCTTCCGACAGCGAGCCGGCGCGCAGATCGTATTTGTCCTGTTCGGAGAGCACGCAGATGCTCATCTGGCCGTAGGGATCGATGGAGAACGCGCTCACGCCGCCACCGCAGTGATAGACGCTGTTGGGATCCACCGTGGGCCGCGCCGGGCCCATGAACTTCTCGGCGAACTGGCCCCACTCGGTCATGCGGGCGGGATCGCGCAGGTCGAGCTCAACGCACTCTTCGGGGGCGAGGCGCACGTCGAGCGGCGAGAGCGAGCAGTCGATCCGCGGGCTCATCATGGAGTCGAACTTGAAGTCGACGCCGAGCTCGCTGGCGAAGCGCTTCATCGCTTCGATCTCGTGGCGGTTGATGGTGAGGGCGACGGTCTTGAGCTTGAGCGGAAGCTTGCGCTCTTGCAGAAGGCGGATGCCGCGCAGGCAGCGATCGTACGAGCCCGCGATGCCAGTCACCGTCTCGTAGGTCTCGCGGGTGGCGCCGTAGAGCGTGACTTCGATCGCGAAAGGCGGCAGCTCGGCCAGGCGATCGGCGATGGCCGGCGTGATCAGCGTGGCGTTGGTGAAAAGAGTGATGATGAACCCGCGCGACTTGGCGTGGGTGTAGATGTCCATGAAATCGGGACGCGCGAAGATCTCGCCGCCGGTGTAGAGCAGCCAGAGCGGACCAAGCTCGGTCAGGCCATCGAGCAAGGCGAGGTGTTCGGCGGTGCTGAGCTCACCGTCGCGCGCGGTCCGATCTCCGACCGGCAGGTTGTTGTAGCAATGCTGGCAGCTGAGCGGGCAGCGGCGCGTGAGCTCGAAGGTCACGTTGGTCGGAGCCTTCGCTCGCCGGGCATCCCGGTGAAGAGCGTTGCTAAAGGAGCTGTAACTGATCTGTTCCATCTGGCCCTTCAGTTGGAAAAGAGACCGAACACGCGGCGACCGAGCGCGCGCACCAGATTGGGAATGTGGCGCTCGACGTGGCTCACGCGGCCGAGCACCGCCTGCGTCGGTACCACGCCGTCGCTGCCATTGTGGTTGTCGCCGCGAAAGAGAAGACAGGTGAGCCCCGCATCGCTGACCGTGCCGATGAGCCGGTGAGCGACGAGGCGGCCGTGCCGTTCGAACAGGACGATGTCGCCTCGCCACAGTTGGGGGGCCGAAACCGGTTCCACTTCCACGACGTCGCCAGTGCGGATCGTCTCGCCCATGCTGCTGCCGCGAACGCGGAAGCGGACCGGGCGGCCGGCGCGCAGAAGGTCCGCGATGAGGGGTGACGCTTGCACGATCTGTGATCGAGATCGTCAGACGCAAGGCATGGCTTGAGAGCCCACACGTAGACGTTCCGCGGGTTTGCGCCAGCAACCGCGCCCGGGTCGTCGCTGGTCGCATGCGTCAAGGTGGCGCCGGAGCGCAGTCGGGGGGTCGGGTGTATCGGAGACGGCCGTCGAGGCGTTGTCGAATGGGTGGCGAGCGGCCTTCCGCGGGATTTTTTGCGCATCGGTCCAATCGAGAGCACTTTCAGCCTTTTCGAGGCCCGTGTGGCCCGGGAGCAGGATGATGAGCAAGCCAATCGGTCTTCTGGTCGGGATCTGTTTTCTTCTGGTGGCGGCCAGCGCCGAGGCGACGGAGGTGGGAACTCGTCGCACCTTCGGCCTTGGTGTCGCGGTGGGCACCGCAACCAGCCTGGTGGGCAAGTATCATCTGACCCCCGACAGCGCGATCGACTTCGGCCTGTCGTTCTGGCGCTGGCGGCGCGGCTGCTACGTGCGCAGGGGCGTTCGGTATTGTGACGACTGGGGGGACAACTACAGTCGCGGCGGCTTCGGCGTGCACGGCGATTACCTCTGGCAGGACAATCTCGTCCGCCAGCGGGCAAAGCTCGATTGGCACATCGGCGTGGGAGGCCGGCTCTGGCACTTCGATGCCGACTACGTCTGGTACGACGGCGACCGCCGGACCGCGATCGCGGCGCGCATGCCGATCGGCCTCGACCTGACCTTCGCACGACCCAACTTCCTCGAGCTCTACGTGGAAGCGGTGCCGTCGCTCTACCTCGTCCCGGTGGTGGATCTCGATTTCGAGGGCTTTCTCGGCATCCGCTTTTACTTTTGACGGCGGGTCAGAGGGCCGCCAACCGTTGCGTCCAGACGGTGTTGGCGGGGCTCTCAGGGCGTGCGGCCATGCGTTCCGCCACCAGCGCTTGCGCCAGCTGCCGACGACCGCTGGCGAAGGCAGCCTCGCGCAGTGTCCAGGTCACGACGTCGCGCTGAGCGTGGCTCCCCCCGAAGCGATGGGCCCTCCCTCGCACGCCCGAGAGCAGGTCGATGGCGCTGTCGTATCGGCCGCGCGCAAACTCGCGCAGTCCTTGCGCCAGCGGAAGGCCGACCTCGCGGGACATCATGGCGTTGGTCGGTTGGGCAGTCTGGCTGGCCGCGCGGGCGAGTGTGGCGAGCTGGCGATCGACGGTGGTCTCATCGCCCGCCACCAACAAGCACATGATTGCGTGCACGTCGTTGAAGGCGGTGTGGCCGTCGTCGATGCGGGCGCGCCAGCGGGTAGCAAGGGCGTGTGCTCGATCGCCGGTGTCGTGGCCGCTGCTGTGAAGGCGCCATAGCAGAGCACTGGCGTCGATCAGCTCGAGCACGTTGTCGTTGGCGGGAACGTGAATGTCACGGTCGTAGCGAGCGAGAGCCGCAGCGGCGTCGCCCTCTTCGAGATCGAACAGTGCCAGGTGCCAATGATTGTGAAACGCCATGGTGCTGGCGCTCCAGCCCTGGGCGGTCGCCTGCAACCACTGCCGGCCCGCAGTGGTGCGACCTTGCATCTCGGAGACGTGCGCCACGGCGTGGACCGCCCAGGCGTCCTGGGCATCGAGCTCCACCGCTTGGCGGCCCACGCGATCCGCGCGCTCGAGCTCGCCTGATTCCTCGAGCCCGAAGGCGTACATGCCGAGCGCGTAGCCCAGGAGAGCCGATCCCGCGGGGAGCGCCGAGAGCAGGCGGGCGGGACGATCGCGCAGCAGGGACGCCTGGCCGAGATAGAAGTCCCCCAGGTGCGCCAGCTGCAGCGCCACGAGGTCGCGGGGATGTTCGATCGAGACGCGTCCCCAGAGCTCCGTGGCTCGCTCGAAGTCACCGCCGAGCCACGCGCGACAAGCGGCGGTGTGTCCTCGCTCGCGGTCGTTCGCATCGCTGCCGCAGGCCTCCGCGGCTTCGACGCTTCGGCGTAGCTCGACATCGAACGCCTTGTCGGTGGCGGTGCAGATGAGGCCGGCGCGCAGGCAGTGCCCCATCACGAAGTCGGGGTGCGCTGCCAGCGTCTCGTCGATAGCGGCGAGGGGATCCGCCGCGTAACGATGAAAGAGCGTGGCGGCGCGCTGATAGCCGGCGATGGCGTCGGGCTCGCCGTGGGAGATTGGATTGCCTTCGTGGTCCTTGCGGGTCATGGCGGGCTCCTGTGGAGATCGTGGAAGAAAAACGAGGCGAGGTCTAGGCCGCGGCGGCGCGCTCGACGGATGCCCGGATGGGCGCGGCGGGCGGTCGGCTGACGTCACGACCGATCAACATCGGGCCGATGCGACGAGAAGCGCCGTCCCAGAAGCCGGTCTCGGCCTCGAAGGAGGCGGGGTTGCGGAAGGTGCCGAACACGAGATCCCAGAGCGGCAGATCGGCGTAGTTGTAGCCGTGCACGCCGCGGGCGTGGTGCAGGCTGTGCGATTCGGGGCGCTGGATGAGATAGCCGAGCCACCTTGGCGTGCGGACGTTGGTGTGCTGGAAAAAGGCGTAGAACGCCCCCAGGAAACCCGCCACGAGCGCGGCTTTTGCGCTCACGCCGAAGACCAGTCCGGGGACGATGGACGCGACGAACGTGAAGCCGAGCATGTCGAGGGGATGAAAGTAGCTGGCGCCGTAGATGTCGAGCCGTTCGGCGCTGTGGTGCATCTGATGGAACCAACGCCAGATAGGTCCCACTCTGTGCATGAGACGGTGCCAGCCGTACGCGAAGAGCTGCGTGCCGACAAAAGCGACGACGCCAGCCACCAGCGCATCGCCGATCCCCAGGCCTGGCCATTCCAGGTTCATCAGCTCGTGCTCGGCGACCAGGGGGAGCCAGAGCGTCGGGGCGACCGTCGATACGATCGCGGTCAATACGAAGAAGAGCAGTCCCTTGGCCTTCCAAAAGCGAACCTTGGGCAGCGGCCGGGCAGGGCGCAGCCGCTCGAGCACGATGAGGCCGACGAAGCTGGCGGGGATGGCGAGCGTGAGAAGAGTTTCGAAGTCCATGAATCACCTCCGTGAAAGGAGGCGTGACTGGGCAGGTCACATCGTGACTCGGGGCCGTGACGCGGCTCTATGTAGCGCGGCGGTAGCAGACCCAGGTACCGGTTCTGACTTGGCTTTCGAGATGTCGGGCGAGCGCCGGGGCGGACTCGGCGATCTTCCGGGTCAGGCCACGCAGGCGCTTTTGCACGTTGACCCGCGCGCGCTCGACATTCGCACCGGCGCGCCGCTCGCGGCCGCCGAGGCCGACCCCGCCGGCGAGTTGCTCCTCGAGCAGCTCGAGCTCCGCCCGCAGTCGATCGCTGCGGCCGGGGTCGGCCCACGCCTCGGCCTCGCCGAGATCGCGGCGCAGCTCCCCGATGCGTTGCCGGTAGGCGGCGCGTGCGGCGGCATCGAGGACAACGCCGGCGTCGCCGGCATCGATCACGTCGCCGTCGCCGGCGCCGAAGTCGAGCACATGAAAATCACGCCCGGGATGCCGGACCAGCTCGGCCAGGATCTCGAGGGCGCGTGAGTGTCTGAGCCGCACGGTGGCTCCGCAGCCGCTGATCGTCCAGATCTCACCTTCACGCGTGAGCGCGATCTCGGGCGGCTGCTCCGTCATCGGCTCCGCGCCGTGTGCCTTGGGGGTGCCAGCGGCGTGGGCGGCTGCCGCACCCGTTACGAACGACGCCGCCAAACCCGCCAACCGCGACACCAGCATCGGCATGTCGAGGCGCCCTGCGATCTGTCCCGCGGTCTCGATCAGGTGGCGTGCCCGCTCGACATCGGCAGAGCGTCCGCGCGCGAGCAGCGCACGCGCCAAGATCTCCTTCAAGCGCGCCACCAGGGGCGGCGAGGGCATCGCCTCGGCTCCGGCAAGAGCCTTTTCGTAGGCGACGATGGCCTCGTCCCACCGGTCGAGTGACCCCAAAAGCAGCGCTATCCATTGAACCACGGGACCTTCCCAGATGTGGCCGAAGAGACCCCAGGTGAGATTGCGCCCGGCAAATGGCGCCAGCCGATCCAGGAGCCACGAGGCCCTTTGCCCATCTTCGGCGACCGCCGTGGCTTCAGCGAGCAGGCTGAGCGGCACCGGATCCGCCTGAAAATAGGTGAGGTCCTGCGGCACGGTCGCCAGGTGGCGGCGAGCGCCGTCTCGATCACCGCCCTTTGCAGCCAGCGAAGCCCGTACGATGGGGACCACAGCGGCCACGTAGGTCACCGACTCGAAGGCCGGATGCGCCGGCATCATTGCCGAGGGAAGCTCGGCCTCGCGCGCGCGAAGGGCCCCCAGCTCGTGCACGAGCAGCGCGATCTGCGCCGTCTGATCATCGGACCGCGCCGCCACGTCCCGTGCTTGGGCCATCGCTCCCGCGGCGTCGTCCCATCGCCCGTCGATGAGCGCGAGCATCGATCGCATGAGCGGCGCGCGCCATTGCCAGCGCGCGTGTCCCAGCGCCTGACCCATGCGCTCGTAGGCGGCCAGAGCATCCTCTGCGCCGGCCCGATCGCCGAGCTCGAGGCAGTCCATCGTCATGCGGCCATAACCCCGCAAGGCCAGCGTGAGCTCACCTTGGGGCAAGGCCAGCGCGCAGAGCTCGCGTGACAGGGCCAGTCGTTCTTCCGGCGGCGCGTAGTCGACCAGGGCAGAGCCAGCGGTGTGCAAGGTAAAGAGCAGCGTGGCGGCATTCCCGGTGGAACGCGCGAGTGCCACCGCCTCGCGTGCGATCGCGATCGGGATGTCCGGTTGAGGATCCGGCTGCATCGCCGCGGCCAGGCGCCCCATCACCTCGGCCCTGAGATCGGCTCGTTGCTCGCCCAGCGCCTGCAGCGCTTCACGCAGCAGGGAGATCAAGACAGGATCCACGTGCGCCACTCGGATCTCGGCGCCGTAGC
Organism: Myxococcales bacterium; assembly: GCA_031398585.1. GTDB lineage: Bacteria > Myxococcota_A > Polyangia > Fen-1088 > Fen-1088 > JANNNO01. Next base: position 7,781 of record JANNNO010000501.1, read on the forward strand.
CGAGCGCCGCCCGCGCCAGCCGAACGCCGTCCCCGATGGCGCGCGCCTCGTCTGCGGCCAGCAGGCACAACGCACGGCCGCGCTCGCCGGCGCCCGTGCGTGCCAGCGCTTCGGCCAGCGGAAGCCTGATGTCGATGAGCCGAGCGGGATCGGGCGGCAGATGGGCCAGCGCCGCGAGCGCTCCTTCGTAAAGCGCGATGCCTCGATCGAAGGCGAGCGCGCGTAGGGCGGCGGTGGCCGCACTGCTCGCCGCGGTTACCGCCGCCGCTGCGTCCCCAGCAGGAAGGGCCGCTAACAGGTGACGGGCCATGGGCTCTTCCGCGTCGGGGTGACCCGCGGCGAGACGACGTGCGTGGGCGCGACCTGCGAGCAGGTGCAGCTCGCAACGTCGGTCGCCGGTGAGGTCGTCGACCAGGCGTTCGCGGTAAAGCCCGTGTGCGAAGCAGAAGCGATCACCGCGCGACGGCTGCAGGCGCGGCTGTGAGGAGTCGTCGCGTTCGACCAAGTCGCGATCCTCGATGATGCCTGCCAGACGAGGGCCGCGCAGCCGTTGCAGCGCTTGCGCCCTGGTCACGCCGAGCGCATCGGCAAAGAGTTCCCAATTCACTTCCCGGCCGAGGAGTGCGGCGAGGTCGAGCGCGTCGCGGGTCGCCGGATCGAAACGAGCGAGTCGCTCGCGCAGCAAGGCAGCGGCGCCGTCGCGCACATCGGTCGGCCGCGCGCCGGTACGGACCCGGCGCAGAGTCTCGTTCACGAAGAGAGGGTTGCCGCCGCTGGCCTGGAAGATCTCGTCGATCAGAAGAGGCGAGACGGAATCGAGGTCGGCGGTCATGGCGCCCACCCCGACGCGATCCAAGCGAGCGAGCACGAGCGAGCGTCCCTCACGACCTATGCGAGCGAGCAGCTCGCCCAGCGCTGGATCGAGTCGCGCCTCCGCCTCGCGGTGAGTTCCGATCAGCAGCACGGGAAGCGTGCGCAGGGCGCGCGCCACGAAGTGCAACGCCAGGAGCGAATCGCGATCGGCGGCGTGAAGATCGTCGAGCACCACCAGGAGCGGCGTCGGTGCCGCGGCAGCGGCGAGCACCGCGCGCAGGGCATCGAAACGACGAAATCGCAGCAAGTCGGGATCATGACTGCGGGGATCCTCGGCTCGATCGTCCCAGAGCGGTCCGAGATCGCGGCGGAGCTCCTCGTCGGGCGCGGGCAGATGCGGGCGCAGGCTGCGCACGATCTCGATCCAGGGCCAGAACGCCGGCGCCCCGCCTCCATCCCACGCGGCCCCCCACGCCACCTTCGTACCGCCGCCGAGGGCGCGACTCACCAGCTCGTCGACCAGGCGGGTCTTGCCGATCCCGGGCTCACCGGAGACGAGCACGAGGCTTCCGCGCCCCGTCGTGCGGAGGCTTTCCAGCGCCCCGAGCAGCTCCGCCAGCTCTGGCGCGCGGCCGACCAGCTGGGCTTGCGTCACTGGCCCTGCTTATCACCTTTCCCGATGGCGGTGAGACGCGGCCTGCGCTTTCCCCGTTGGTCGGGAGCGGCGACTTCGGCGATCAATTGACGGTGATGAGCGGTTTGAGCAGGCCGATCAAGAAGTCGTGGTCGCGCGGCTGGCGATAGACGCGCAGCTGATCGTCGCCTTCGGGCCGCCGATAGTAGGCGACACGGAACTTCAACAGGCCGCCTTGCAGCGAGGTCGGCGGGGGGCTGGGGAATTTGGCCACGCGGACGATCGTGTCGAGAAGGCTATCGTCCATGAACGAGAAGGTCGAGCTCACCTCGATCGCCGCTTCGGCAATGGAGCCGTCACCGCGCACGCTGATCCGCACGGCGCTCACGCGATCGGAGCCGCGGATGGCGCGCACGAGTCGATGGGGGCGCCAGGCGTTCCGGATGAGGCCACGCGCGTTTTTCAGGTAGTTGGCGGTCGCTAGGTCGAGCGTGAGGCCAAAACGAAAGGCGAGCTGACCACCTTTGCCGCGCAGAGAGGGCGGTACGGCGGGAAACGGCTCCGATCGCGCGAACGCGCTGACCGCTTCATCGTCCAGTGCGGGCACACCGCTGCGCTCGGTGACTGTCGCTTCGGCCAGAGTTCCGTCGGGCTCGATGCGCACCACCAGCTCCGACCGCCGCACCAGAGCGTCCTCGTTGGAGAGCAGCTCGGGATAGCGGCGATAGACCTCGGAGCCTCGCCAGTTGGAACGGATCGCGCGTCGCACCTCGTTCATGTACGCGGCATAGGGATCGCCGACCGTGGGGATGGCGGTCTCGACACCCTCGGGAACGTCGGGAACTTCTTCGGTCCCCTCGATGAGAGGCAACGGCTCGGGTTGGCTCGGCTCGCCGGCCGCCGTCGGTCCCTCCGGCTGCTTGACGGTATCCGCGGAGAGGGTCGTGGGGGCCGCGGCCGGCTTGGACTCGACCTTCTCCGGCGGGGGCGGTCGCCGGAGGATCGTGCCTTGTGCGCCCCGCGCTTGACCCGGGCTCTCCGGGGCGAAGTCGTGCTGGCCGATCGCGCGCGCAACCGCCGGGGCCTGGTCGGTGCGCGAGTCGGGCGCGTCGACGATGGGCAACAGAGGATCGGGAGCGAGATCGACCAGCGGCAGATCGGTGAGATCGATGTCGTCCGACGGCGAGCTTGGCACGAGCAGCACCGACGCCAGCCCCACCCAGAGGGCGGCATCGATCACGATGGCGGTGAGCAACCATCCGCCGCGTGCGATCCACCGACGGCTCATCAGCACGAGTATAAGACGCCGCTTTGACACAAGACAGGCAGGCGAACTCTTCGGCGTGGGGGCGGCGGGGCTCCGAGTCACGGCGGCGCCACCTCGACGCCGCCCCCCAGTGTCGCTCACTGTCAGAAAGGTACGTTAAGTAGATTACCTGTCATATGCTACGATTCATGCGTGGGGGCGCTACCGCCGGTCTTGCAGCAGCCGCCGGGGATGGGCGATGCAGGCGGACAGCTCCGTTTCGGGGATTACGTGCTGCTCGATCGGCTCGGGACGGGTGGCTCGGGCGTCGTCTACCGGGCCTGGCAGCTCTCGTTGCAGCGGCTGGTCGCCCTCAAGCTGCTCGATGGGCAGACCGACGACAGGGACGAAGATCGCTTCGCCCGCGAGAGCCGCACCGCTGCGCGCCTGAGCCATCCGCACATCGTCCCGATTTACGAGGTCGGCGAGCACGAAGGGCGCCGCTACCTGGCGATGAAGCTGGTCGAGGGCCAGGCGCTCAACCACGTGGTGATTCAACCGCGCCGCGCGGTGGAGCTGATCTGGCAAGCGGCCGGCGCGATTGCCTACGCTCATCGCAACGGCGTCGTTCACCGCGATCTCAAGCCGCACAATCTGATCCTCGAACGCGACGAACACCTTTGGGTCACCGACTTCGGCATCGCACGTTCGATGAAAGGCGGGTCGACCCTCACCGCCACGGGCAGCGTGATGGGGACGCCGGCCTACATGCCTCCCGAGCAGGCGCGCGGTGAGCGTTGCGACGAACGAAGCGACGTCTATTCGCTGGGCGCCACCCTTTATGAGCTGCTGACCGGGCGACCACCTTTTTCCGGCGGTGATCTGCTGGTCGTCATGTCGCGCGTGCTGTCCGGCGAGGCCATCGCTCCGCGGAAGCTCAACCCGAAGGTCGACCTAGACGTCGAGACCATCGTCGGCAAGGCGATGGCCAAGGACCCGCGACGACGTTATCAGAGCGCGGCGGAGCTGGCCGACGACCTACGCCGCTATCTCGACAACGATCCGATCCTCGCGCGTCCGCCGGGACTGCTTCGCCAGAGCGCCAAGTGGATCCGTCGCCGGCCGGTGGTCACGTTGCTGGTGCTCTTCCTCCTGGCCGCTGGGCTCGGCACGGGCCTTCACTTGTACAGCCTCGAGCGGCAGCTCGCCGAGACCACCGTAGCCGAAGGCAATGCCCTCGGCGCCGCCGGTCAATGGGAGGCGGCTCGGGCTCGCTACTTCGAGGCGGCGCGGGCCTTTGCGCGGCTGCGGGTCTCGAGCGTCGCGCCCGACCTCGGTCTGCTCGATGCTTACCACAACGCCCCGCCGCCGCTGCTGGTGCTGCAGGGGCACACCGGCGAGGTTCGCGGGCTGGCCTTCTTGCCCGATGGAAAACACGCCCTTTCGGCCGGCAGCGACGGAACCTTGCGGCTGTGGGACGTGCCGCTCGGGCGTGAGATCCAGACTTTCCGGGGGCACCGGGGTGCGGTCGCCAGCGTCGCCATCTCTCCCGACGGCAACAGCGCCGTCTCCGGCGGCGCCGATGGCACCGTGCGCACCTGGCGCATCGATTCGGGGCAGGAGATCGCGCGCTACGACGCGCGCGGCGGTGGCGTGCTCAAAGTCGCGCTCTCCCCCGACGGGCAGCACGCTCTGTCCCGCACCCAAACCGGTGTCGTCCAGCTCTGGGATCTCGTGGCACGCGTGCAGCAACGGCAGATCGAGGTCTCTGCGCGCCGGTTGGTGGCGGTGGCCTTCTCGCCCGATGGCCGCCACGCGCTCACCGGGCGCAACCGGGAAGCGCAAGGCGGTGTCATCAACGCCCGCGCTAGCCTCTGGGAAGTCGACAGTGGCGCCGAGGTGCAAACTTTCAGCGGCTTTGGCGCCGAGATAGAGAGCATTGCCTTTTCACCCGACGGCCGTCGCACGCTGACCGCGGGCTACGATCGCGTGGTCTCGGTCTGGGACGTGGCCTCGGGCCGCCGTCTGCTCGCGCTGCGCGGACATCGCCATGGCCTCACCGGTGCGACGTTTTCACCCAAGGATCGGGTGATCGTCTCCGCCGGCCGCGACAACAGCGTCAAGCTCTGGGACGCCGACGACGGCAAGCTCATCCGTTCGTTCGATACCGGCGGCACCGTCGAGGCCCTCGCGGTCTCGCCCGATGGGCAGTTCATCTTGACTGGTGGCGGCGACGCGCACATTCGCCTTTGGGATCTCTCGGTGGGGCAGGAGGCCAGGACCTTCTCCGGGCACGAGAGCTCCGTGCACGCCGTCGATCTGTCACGCGATGGTCGCCTCGCCATCTCCGGGGGGACGGATCGCAAGGTGCGCGTCTGGGACGTCGCCGCTGGCCGCGAGATCCGATCCTTCTCGCTGGGCGCCACGGTGCATGCGGTGTCGATCTCGCCCGACGGCGGCAAGGTCGTCGCCGTTGGCAGTAGCGCCTTGGTCGGCGCGTGGAATCTCTTCTCGGGCTCTGCGCTACCGGTCTTCTCGGGGCACAAGGGCGCCGTGCGGTCTGTCGCCTTTTCTCCCGACGGGTCTCGTGTGCTCACCGGCGAAGAGCATGGCGACATCGTGTTGTGGTCCTCCCGCACGGGCCGCGTGATTCATCGCTGGAAGACCGGCGACGAGGTGCGCGCGGTGGCGTTCACGGCGGATGGATCCCAGGCCGTCGCCGCCAGCTTCGATGGTCAGGTTCGACTGCTCGACACGATCAAGGGTGGCGTGCTGCGCAGTTTTGTTCCCGAGAAACCCGAGCGCATCGGCGCAGTGGCGATCACGCGCGATGGCGCATTCGTTGCGGCGGGCAACGACAACAAGCTGGTCAGGCTGTGGAACGCACGGACCGGGGCCCAGGTGCGTCTGCTCACCGGCCATCTGGGCGATGTCAGGTCGGTTCGTTTCTCCCCCGACGGGACTCTTGTTCTCACCGCCGGGCGCGACAAGACCTTGCGCATCTGGGATCGGAAGACCGGCCGCGAGCTTCACGCCTTTGCCGGCGCGTCCGACGCCATCCGGACCATCGCCATGCGCGGCGACGGCCAGGTGGCCCTCGTTGGCGGTGAAGACGGCTCGATGAAGCTGTGGGACTTTTCTCTCGTCGCAACCCACAAGGTCTTCGAGGCGCGATTGGCCGAGCTGCGTCCTGTCTTGCTCCAACGACCCGAAGACCCGACCGCGCTGGCGACGCTCGGCGAGTACTACGCTTTTCGAGGCGTCTCCACCTGGGCCTCGTGGTTGCTGCGTCGGTCCGAGGCGGCGGGAGGGCAGGTGAGTGCTCTCGTGCTTGGCCGCAGTGCCTGGCGGCAGGGAGACTTTCGCGCCGCGCGCCGTGAGCTGACGCGCGCCCTCGAACGTTCCGAGGCGCCTCCCGAGTATCTGGCTCTCGTGATGAAGGAGATGGGCTCCTCGGACCAGGTCGGTCGGCTCTCACAGCTCAATTTGCGCGATGGGCGGGTGCGGTTTCCCTTCCTCGGCGTGCGCGTGCGCAGCGAAACCGTCACGGGTCGAGGCGTGGGCGCGGCTCCCCATCCCGTCATCTCGCGCGTCTTCCCGGAGAGCCCGGCTGCGCACGCGGGTTTGCGGACCGGCGATCTCATCGTCCGCATCGACGACCAGGCCATCGTCGACGATGCCACGCTGTCCGCGTACCTCGCATCGCGCTCGGCCGGAAGCGAGCTGTCGCTCACATACATGCGCGGCGTCAGCTTGCACGACACGCGTGCGACTTTGACCGAACGCCCCGGGCAACTCTGGGAGCCTGACGCGGCCAAGGTGCGCGATGGCAAAAGCGGCTTCGAGCTGCAGACGTTGACCTCAACTCTGGCGATCTCCTTTGGGCTCGATCCCGACACACAGGGGGCCGTCGTCACCAGCGTGGGCAGCTTGCCTCCGCAGGTCGCGGCCCCGCGGATCTTGGTGGGCGACGTCATCGTCAAGATCGAAGGCCGTCCCATCGCCACGGCGGAACGTGCCGTGGCGGCGCTCGCTGCGCTCCCGCTCGATCGCTGGAAGACGATCGACCTCGTCCGGCCCGGGCCCGCACGCTGACCGCGATCAAGACGTCGTCAATCACGGAAAACCCTAACTGGGGTGACGCGCGGTAACCGCGCCAACCCGTCGAATTCCGGGTTTTCATACTTCGCGGTGCTTGCGAAGGGTTTGCACCGAACCTAGATTGCGAGCTCGCCGCGACCGCGTCTTCGCCTCGCAGAAGCGATGCCCGGGCCAGGTCGCCATGCTCGCCGCCGCTATCCCCCATGGTGGTTCGAATGAAGCAGCCCCGCTTTGTCTCGTTGTTTGCGGTTCTGATCTCTTCCGGATGCCTGGTTCAGAACGACGGGCTGGGAGGCGAACGTGGACCGGCTGTCTCCGTGACGGGTCGGGGGGGAGCGTCAGC
>JANNNO010000548.1:0-7597 GCA_031398585.1 Myxococcales bacterium
GGGGATGGGTCGGGCGTCGGTGGGCAGGTGGGTGACGCTGGCTGGAGGGATCTCGCCCCCCGGATTTTTCCGGGGCTCAGGTCATGGAGCGAGGGTCGAGCAGCGTGTCGAGCTCGGCGGCTGAAAGCAGGCCGCGCTCCAGGCAGACCTCTCTAACCGTCTGTCCCGTGGTCACGGCCTGGCGGACCACGGCGGCGGAGGTGTCGTAGCCGAGTCTCGGCAACAGCGCCGTACCAAGCGAGAGACTTCGCTCGGCCAGCTCGCGGCAGCGATCGACGTTGGCTTCGATGCCCGCCACGCAGCGGTCGGCAAAGAGGCGAGTGCCACGCGCGAGGAGCCCGAGCGAATCGACGACGTTGGCGCCGATGACCGGCATCATGGCGTTGAGCTCGAGTACCCCCCCGGCGCCCGCCCAGGCCGTGGCGGCATCGTTGCCCACGACCTGCGCCGTCACCATCAAGAGCATCTCGGCCATGACCGGATTCACCTTGCCCGGCATCATCGAGCTGCCCGGTTGCAGGTCCGGCAGGCGGATCTCGCCAAGCCCGCTGCGTGGTCCCGATGCGAGCCACCGCAGATCGTTGGCGATCTTTCCAAGAGCGATGGCCGTGCCGCGCAGATCGCCCGACAGCGCAACCAGCGCGTCGCGAGCGGCGAGGGCCTGCCGCAGATCCGCGGCCTGGCGCAAGGGCAAGCCGGTCTGCCGTGCGAGCTCTGCGATGACCGCCGGCGCGAACCCAGGTGACGAGCCGAAGCCCGTGCCCACAGCGGTGCCGCCGAGGGCCAGCTCACAAAGGGCGGGCAGACAGGCGGCCAGGCGTTTCCCAGAGGTCTTCACCATCGATGCATAACCGGCGATCTCCTGCCCGAGCCGGATCGGCAGAGCATCCTGCAGATGAGTGCGACCGATTTTCACGATGTCATCGAACGCGCGCGCCCGTTCGTCGAGGCGCGCGCCGAGGTGGCCGAGGGCAGGGAGCAGGTCGTCAGTCAGCGACTTGGCCGCGGCGATGTGCAGGGCCGAGGGAAACACGTCGTTGGATGATTGCCCGAGATTGACGTGGTCATTGGGGTGCACCGGCTCCTTGCTGCCGACGGATCCCCCGAGGCGAATATTGGCGAGGTTGGCCACCACTTCGTTGACGTTCATGTGCGTCGACGTGCCCGAACCGGTCTGAAAGACGTCGACGGGAAAGGCGTCGTCATGGCGGCCGCCGGCCACCTCATCGGCAGCGGCCACGATTGCCTGGGCGAGGGGCGAGGGCAGCCGGCCTGACTTTTCGTTGGTTAGCGCCGCTGCCCGCTTGATGAGAGCCAGCGAGCGCACGATCGGAACGGGTAGACGGCGGCCGCTGACCGGGAAATTCTCGATCGCCCGTTGCGTCTGGGCGCCCCACAGGGCAGCCGTCGGGACTTTCACCTCGCCAAGCGCATCGTGCTCGAGACGGTGGGTGGCGGCTTCATCACCGGAGCCATGGTGGGATGCAGACATATGGATGCCTCCTCGGGGTGATCCACCCTGAACGGAACTCGTCGTCGGGGGCAAGCGGCAAACGAAAAGGCCCGGTCAGCTCGTAGCTGCCGGGCCTTGCCGTGCTTCATACGAAGCACTCGACGAACGGGACGCTAATTATTGTAGGTCGCTCTTCGGATGAGTCGCAGGCAGAGCAACAGCACGATGGCTCCGATGAAGGCCACGAATATCTGCCCCGCAAGGCCGCCAAACGGACTGCCCACGCCGAGCGCTCGGAAGATGAACCCGCCGACGAAAGCACCGACGATACCAACCACGATGTCGCCCAGCAGGCCGAAGCCGCCTCCGACCACCGCTGATGCCAGCCAACCGGCAATCAACCCAATCGCAATCCACAACAAGAACGTCTCGAGTGCCATGTTTGTCTCCCTCTAAATGGTTCGCGTGACGTGAACAGACTTCGAATCAGCGACGTTGTCGGACTTCGGGATCCTCTTCGGCGATTCGAGAACGACCCTCCGCTTCGGCAGCGGCGAGCGCTTCGCCGTCGTCTTCCAGCGCCTCCTTGGCCTCCTCGGCTGCCCCTTCGACCTTACCGTCGGCGATGAAACGCTTGGTTTCTTCGCGGTAACGAAGATCAGCCTGGTGATTGCCTTCGCCCTTCTCTGGAACAGGGGAATTTTTGTTCGAACTCATTGAATTGCTCCTTCTGTGTCGTCACCTTGACGCTTTGGGCTCGTCGGCCATCCGCAACGAGCCTAGATATTACAAGCCGTGTGCCAGAGGGTGTCGCGAGCGGAGATTCACCCGCTCAGATCCTCGAGCAGGCTCGCCATGTCGTCGGCGTGCTCCTCCTCGGTCGCGAGGATCCCTTCCAGCATGGTTCGCGTGGTTGAGTCCTTATCGCCGAAGAAGTTGATCATTTCGCGGTAGCTGTCGATGGCGATCCGCTCCGCGACCAGATCTTCCTTGATCATGTCTCGCAGTCCATCGCCCTCGATGTATTCGGCGTGACTTCGCATGGCAAGTCCTTCGGGACTGAAGTTGGGCGCTCCTCCCAGCTGAACGATGCGAGCCGCGATCTCATCGGCGTGCCCTTGTTCCTCCTCGGCATGCTCGAGAAATTCATCGGCGACCGCCTTGGCGTGAATGCCGGTAGCCATGAAATGGTGTCGTTTGTACCGCAGCACGCAGACGATCTCGGTGGCGAGCGCTTCATTCAATACGCGGACGGCGGTATCACGATCGACGCCATAACCTGCGGTCACGGCTCCACGTTCGATGTGCTCTCGCGCTCGAGCGCGCAAGGTGGCGATGTCGGTCAAGAACGGTTTTTGATTGTCCATGCAAACCTCGACGGCACACGGGCCGCAACGTATAAGGGGACGGATCTCCTACTGGCCGAGCGGCGTCGACTCTCCTTCGATGACATTATCCGCTGCTGGTGCCGACGCTGCCGGCAGGAAGCTTCCCGAAAGCAGGCTCCAGACCCGTTGCCAGTTCGCTCCGGTCTCGAAGACAGCGAGCAGGGCCGCGGCAGCCAGGCCGGCCGCGGCAAACCCCGTCGCCGGCCGCATGCCTCGGCGCCGCGGGCGGTCGATCACCATGGTGGAATCGACGGTGGGGCGACGAATTTGTCGGCTCTCGCGCGAGCGAGGCGCTACCACGGTGACGAGCCCCGTCTGGGGCGCGCGGACGAAAGATTCTACGTTTTGCGCGCCGGCGGGCGGGGCATCCTCGCTGAGATCCGCGGCGATGGCGGCGACGAGGGCGCTCGAGAACTCGAGGATGGTGGAGTAGCGGTCGCAGTTCGCCTTCGACATGGCCTTCTGCAGAACCGCGTCCACGCGGTTGCAGCGCCACGCAATCCGCTGCGCGATCGGTTTGGCCGCCTCGTGCACGACCTGGTACAGAACGGTGACCGGCGACTGCCCCTGGAACGGCTCCACGCCGGCGAGCAGGGCGTAAGTCATGGCGGCGAGAGCGAACTGATCCGTGCGGTGGTCGACGTCCTCGTGACGGCCCTGCGCCTGTTCGGGCGCCATGTATTGGGGCGTTCCCAAAATGGTGGTCTCCGCGGTGATGCGGCTGGACCCAACGGCCTTCGAGATTCCGAAGTCGACGACCTTGATGAAGTCTTCCTGTCCGTCAGGCGACGTCACCATGATGTTATCGGGCTTGAGATCCCGATGGACGACCCCACGTCGGTGTGCGACTTCGAGGGCGCCAGCGATTTGAGGAACGATGCTCGCCACGCGCTCGGGCGACATCTTTTCTCCAGATCGAAGCTTGTCACCGAGGCTGGTGCCCTCGATGAACTCCATCACCAAATAGGGCGTCCCATCCTCCGCGACGTTGTAGTCGAAGACCTGCACGATGTTGGGGTGCCGCAGGCCCGCCATGATCTCGGCTTCTCCACGGAAGCGAATGATGGCGTTCTCGTTCTTGGCATACTCCTTATGGAGAGCCTTGACCGCGAAGAGACCGGGCAGGCGCGCATGCGAAGCGGCGTAGACCCGTCCCATCCCCCCCGACCCCAGCAAGTGCAGGATCTGATAGGTCCCTTGCAGCAGGGTGCCCGTCTCGAATCCGATGTGCTCTTGCGTTGCTTCCACGACCCGTCTCCTGGTGATAGGAGGTCTCTCCAAGTCGCGTGCCAACTCTCGGCCCCGCGGGATTCCTGGCGTCGGGACGCAATCCCGCCCCGGATCCCGGCTCCGCGTTACGTTCGCGGAAGGTTTGCTGGAGGCCCGTTACTTTGCGCCGCTCGGACTTGAGGACGACGTGGTGCCAGTCCGTAGGTCGCGTGTATGGAAGCGCACGAGGCTTGTCACCAGGCTGAGCGCGAGAGGGCCGACGACCAGACCCACGAAACCGAAAAGCATCATGCCGCCCACAAGGGAGAAGAAGATCAGGGCGCCGTGAATCTCTACGTCGCCTTTGATCAGCCAGGGTCGCAGAAAATTGTCGACCACCGACACGATTGCCAAGGCCCAGATGGCGAGGAAGAGCGCCGACCAATGTTGACCACCCAGGTACAGCAAGGCAGCCAGAGGCAGCGCAATGATCGCGGTGCCGACCGAGGGAATGAAGGACGACAGCAACGTAGCCAGGCCGAAAAAGAGCGGCTTGGGAGCCTGCACGATCAGATAGCCAGCCGTAGCGACGGTGGCCTGCGCGATCCCAGTGAGGAAATTCGAGCCGATGACCGAGCGAGCCACCGTACGACATTCGGTGAGCAGCTCGCGGGTGCGCGGGGGACCAAGAGGCGAGACGTTGGCGAGCCAGCCGACGAAGCGATGACCGTCGGTCAGGACGAAGTAAAAGGCGATCAACATCATCGCCAGGTCGAACGCGAACTCGGACAGGGCCATGAGGGCGCTCTGCATCTGGGAGGCGGCCCACTTGCTCGCAGCAGCGGATCCCTGCGGGATCGTCTCGACGGCCCTGGGGACTAGCGGCTTCAGAACATTCTCGATGTTGTCCGGCAGGGCCTTGAGGACGTTCGCAAGGCCGCCGCGTCGGAGCGATTCGCGAACCCACGCCAGCGCGTCGAGAGCTTGCGAGATGGCCTCCGCAACCAGGGTCGCAAGTGGCGCCAGAATCAACGTCGTGACGGCAAAGGTAAAGATGGCCGCCGAGATGTAGCGGCGCCCGCCAAGTCGTTTGGCGAAACGGTCATGTATGCGAGAGACGGTGGCCGCGGCGACCAGCCCCAAGAGCAGGGGCTTCCAGATTGGCGAAAAGACCGCCGCCAGGAGCAGCAGAGACAACACCAGCGCGGTGTTGGTGCTGACGTACCGCTGCTGGCGCTCGAGCGTGGGGGGCCCGGCGGTTCCGGTCGATGAAGAAGAGGAAGGCTCCGCACCAGTCGCCATTTGCAAACAATGTGGGCATCGCGGCTCCAAGCAAAGCGGAATCAGGCGCGGCCCGCACGACGATCTATCTATGCAGGCGGCGTCATGACGTCACCGGCGGGGAACCTAACGGACAGTCGTTTCTAGCTTGGCGAGTTTGGCCCGTCGCCGCGGTAGTAGCCCTGGCACGGTTGGTGAAGGGCGAAGGAGACCGAGCGGGAGGCTAACTTGTACGAAACACGCAAAGATCGGCGTTCTTACCGAAAAATGGTCCGGGCGTTTCTCATTCCAGGCTGGCGACGGCCCTTCTGGATTCTCGTCGTTCTTCTCATCGGCGTCGGCGTGGGGCGCGTGGCGCTCACTCCCTGGGTGGACGGAAAGCTGCGTGAGGCGCTCTTGCAGCAGCCCGATCTCAAGGGCACCTACTCCGACCTCTCTCTGTTCAGTTTTCCCCCGACAGTGGTGCTCGAGGATGCGAGTCTGGAAGGGATCGACGGTCGCAGTCTGCTCTCGATGCAACGGCTCGAATTGCACACCACATGGCGCGAGCTCATCGCTGCCGTTCGCTCGGACAAGCCCAAGCCGCGCGTACGTGTGCGATTGGTGCAACCGACCCTCCACGTCCGCGCGGGTGATTCGCTGGCGGCGGTTCGTCGCATTCAAGGATGGCTGGCGGGGGCACCCGCGGCCCAAGTGGAAGTGGCCGCTATCGATGATGGGCGGGTCGATATGGCGCTCGGAAGCCAGAGCCGTTCGTGCGCCTCGGACGTCGACGCCACATTCGCCGACGTTTCCCTGCCGTATGAACGGCCAGCATCGATCGCGCATGTGGGAGGCTCGCCGACCGCCTCAGGCATGACCAAACGCCGCCTGGAAGATCTCGTGAATACGGCAGCTTGTCAGGAGGCCGCCCGAGCTCAGACAGGTCCCGCGACGGCGCTGCAACTTTGAATGCAGGGCGTGGGGTCACGGGGCCGTAACCAGGCTACGGCGGCCAGTTACGAGGGCCTCCCTCCACGCCGCCGAATCGGCCCAAATGGGCGGAATCTCGTGTCGGTTTTTCGGGTCCCGGTTGGCCCGAATCGTGAAGGTGGGTAGGGACATGGGCAAAGACACGAGAATCGAACCCGAAACCGGGCGTGAGCAAGTGGTGGTGAGCGGACCCAAGCCGTCCGTTTTGGCGATGCGGATTCGTTCTGCGGCTCTGCAAGCGCAGTGGACCAAGGCCGCTCGCAAGGCGAGCAAGGCCGCCAATGTCGCTAGCGGCAAGGCAGAGCCGGCTGAGCCAAAGGCAAGTGAGAATGAAAACGCGCGGGGCAGTCGCACCAGCGTTCGTTGGTACCTTCGTTCGGTCAAGGCGACCAAGCTGCTGACGCCCGTCGAGGAGCGCGAGCTGGCCGTCAAATACCGTCGCGATGGCGACGAAGCCGCAGGCTCGAAGCTCGTCGAAGCGAACCTTCGTTTGGTCGTTAAGATCGCTCACGAGTACTCGCGCTCCGGCGATTCACTGCTCGACTTGATCCAGGAGGGCAACCTTGGCCTCGTACGAGCGGTTCAAAAGTTTGATCCAACGCGCGGTGTGCATCTTTCGTCTTACGCCGCCTGGTGGATTCGAGCGTTCATTCTCAAGTACCTTCTTTCCAACCATCGCATCGTGCGCATGGGAACGACTCTGGCGCAGCGCCGGCTTTTCTATCGGCTTCGGCGCGAGAAGCAGAGGCTCGAGAGCGCGGGCATCACAGCGGATGCCAAGAACATCGCCGAGACACTCCAGGTCAAAGAGACCCAGGTGGTCGAAATGGAGGTGCGCCTCGGCGCTGTCGAGACGTCGCTCGATGCCCCTCTGAAGGCGGGCTCCGGGGCGTCCGAGCTCGGCTTCCTGGCTGACGACGGCGCCCGCCGTCCCGACAACCAGGTCGAAAACGGCGAATTTCACGAGCGCCTCAAAGGCAGCCTCGCCAAGTTCATCGGTGGCCTCAAGCGCCGCGAGCGCGACATAGTCGAACGTCGCCTTCTCGCCGACGAGCCCCTCACCCTGCGCGAGATTGGCAGCCAGTTCGGCATCAGCCGCGAAGGCGCCCGCCAGATTGAGGTCAATCTCAAAGAGAAGATGAAGGCCTTCCTGGCCGCCGAGCTCGGCGACATCGACGTCCTCCGCGCGGCGGCCTGACCCCTTCACCTCGAGGTACGCGAAGACGCCGGTTCCCGAAAGGGCACCGGCGTTTTCGCAGGAGATATACATTTTTGCACGGCAGATATTGGATGG
>JANNNO010000576.1:0-12268 GCA_031398585.1 Myxococcales bacterium
CCTTGGCATTCACGTCACTCTGGCGCCGCGGTTTCTCTGATGCGTCCACGCCGAACGTCGCGCTCCGCCCTCGTTGCCTGCCTCTTCTCCTTCACCTGCACCTTCATCTTCACGCTCGCCGGCTCAGGGCTCGCGCCCGCCGCCGAGCCAGCCATCGTCGTCGGGACCCGCCTGATTGCCGCCATCGCGGGACCGGCCATCGCCATCGAGTTCGATCAGCGACTGCAGACGCGCCTGCGAGCCAAGCTCGCCGGGGACGCCACGGCCGCCGACTTCGCTCCTTCCGAGCTTATCGTCGTGCGCGGTCGTGAGGTCGTCGACTTCGCCTTCGAGACCGCCAACGAGGAGAAGGTCGATGGTGAGTTCGGCCCGGGGCGCCGCCTCACGGTGCGGGGGCTCAGCGCCGGCATTGGCAAGGAGGTCGCGATCACGCTTCCCGACGCGGTTCCCAGCGTGGCGTTCGTGGACGTCAGTTACACCAACTTCACCGGCGCCAACCTCACCATCGATCGCTGGGTGAATCGACGTCTGCTGGTTGGCAAGCCGCGCGCCGGTCGTGCGGAGCCGCCTTTTTGGGCCTACTTACCGGGCTCCTACCAGAACCGCCCCGACTGGGTGAGGCCCCTGCGGCCGTCATTTCGCCAGAGGAACTTCCTCGGCATGAATGCCAGCGATTATGGCGGTGGCACACCCGTGCTCGACGTCTGGCGCCCCGACCTCGGCATTGCCATCGGCCACCTGGATCGATCGCCTCGTCTGGTGGCGCTTCCCGTGGCGGTCGATCGGGATCGGTCCGCCGGCCCGGGCGGCGCCAGGGCCACATTGAGCATCGAAGAGACGATCGATCGCCTGCTGGCCCCCCTGGATCGCTTCGTTGCCCCTCGTACCTTCACCGTCGTGCACACCGGAGATCACTTCGCTGCCCTCACTCAGTACCGACGCCTCATGGAGCGAAGTGGAGTGCGCTTCTCGCAGCCGCCCGCCGATGCCTACCGACCGATCTGGTGCGGCTGGGGCTACGAGCGGGGTGTGACGCTCGCCCAGATGCACGGCACGCTGGCCAAGGCGGCCGCACTCGGTTTCGGCTGGGCCGTGCTCGACGATGGTTGGCAGACGGCGGTGGGCGACTGGTCGGTCGATGCCAAGAAGTTCCCGCGCGGCGCCGCCGACATGAAAGCGCTCACGGCGGCGATGCGAGACGCAGACCTCCGTCCCATGCTCTGGTGGGCGCCGCTGGCCGCTGCCAAACGAACGTCACTCGCATCCAAACGCGATTGGCTTGTGCTCGACGCCGCCGGCAAGCCCGTCACCATCAGCTGGTGGGACGCGTACCTGCTCTGCCCTGCCCATGAACCCGTGCGAGCCGCCACCGCCGAGCTGGTCGACCGCTTCGTCCGGGATTGGGGTTGGCAGGGGCTCAAGCTCGACGGGCAACACCTCAACGCCGCCCCCCCCTGCCACAACCCCGCCCACCGGCATACGACCCCGAACGCCTCGGTCGTTGCCATGCCGGAGTTGTTTCGACTGATTCACGACACCGCCCGCCGCTCGGCTCCGCAGGCGTTGATCGAGCTGTGTCCCTGTGGCACCGCCTATTCCTTTCACAGCTTGCCCTTCGCACACATGCCTGCAGCCTCGGACCCCGAGAGCTCTTGGCAGATTCGCCACAAGGGCAAGACGATGAAGGCGCTGCTCGGGCCCTCCGCTGCCTATTTCGGCGACCACGTCGAGCTTAGCCAAGGTGGCCGCGACTTCGCGTCGACCATCGGGGTGGGTGGAATTCCGGGCAGCCAGTTCACGCTACCGGGGCTGGGACGATCACCTCGTCGATATCGCCTGACGCCGGACAAGGAGCGGCTCTTCCGTGGCTGGCTCGCAGTCTACGACCGGCTGCGCTTGGCCGAAGGCACCTACCGGGGTGATCTCTACGATCTCGGTTTCGACCGTCCCGAGGCACATGCCATCGAAAAGGGCGGGCGTATGCACTACGCGTTCTTCGCGCCCACCTTTGCAGGCACCCTCGACCTTCGCGGCCTGCCCGCAGGATCACATCGGGCGCGGGATGCGGTGACGGGACGAGACCTCGGCCCCATCGAGGGACCCAACGGACGCCTGAAAATCGCTTTCAAGCAGCACCTGCTGGTCATTGTGGAGCCTCGCTGAGCGCGATGGTCGTCTTCCGCCGCCGGGTGGTGGCAGACTCGTCGCCAAGTCGTGGCGTCGGGTGGCCCGGCTTGCCCGCTACCCTGCTCGCATGGCTCAACCTCGGGTCCTCGTCGTCCCCTTCGTCCCGCTCGCCACGTTCGTCCTGGCACTGGCGACTCCGTTCGGTCCAGCGCAGGCGCACGAGCCAGCGCAGGCGCACGAGGCGGATGGCTGCAGGCAGGTCGAGGGGACCGATGGCCTGGACGTCCGGCGTCTGGCCGAACGGATCGTCGTTTGGCGAGAGCGTCACGTTCCGCCGGCCTCGGATCCCAAACACTGGTTGAAGGTGCAGCTGCTCGGCTTCAACGACTTTCATGGGCAGCTCTCACCACGCAAGCTCGGCACCGCGGACGTCGCCGGGGCCGCGTACCTCGGCGCCCATCTCAAGAAGGCTGCTGCCGAACACGCGGGGCCCACATTCATCGTACATGCCGGCGATCACGTCGGGGCCTCGCCCCCGAATTCGGCCCTGCTGCAGGATGAACCGGCGATCTCGGTGCTCAATCTCCTAGGCAATGCGCACTGCCAGCATCGCTTCAAGCTCGACACCCGCTGCAACCTGGTGGGCACGCCCGGCAATCACGAATTCGACGAGGGGCGCGCGGAGCTCGACCGGTTGATCAGTGGCGGCAATCACGGCAGCGGCCCCTTTCTGGAGTCGCCCTGGCGAGGCACGACGTTCCCTTACGTCAGCGCCAACGTGGTCGACGCCAAGACCCGGCAGCCGATCCTTTTGCCATTCGTGCTCAAGAAGGTCGCCCCCAACGTCAACATCGCCATCATCGGCGCGGTTCTCAAAGGAACGCCCAGCATCGTGACTCCGGCGGGCGTGGCGGGTCTTTCCTTCCTCGACGAAGCCGCCGCGATCAACAGCTACGTGCCCTACATCAAGGCGCTCGGCGTGCGCGCCATCGTGGTCACCATCCACCAGGGCGGCTTTCAGATCAACAACACCGGCGGGGCAGCCGGCCCGGGCAGCGCCCTCGACGGCGCCGAGATCAAGAGCATCGTCAGCCGGCTCGACGGCGAGATCGACGTCGTCATCTCCGGTCATGCTCATTCGTTCACCAACACCCTGCTGCCCAACGCCGCCGGGAAAGAGGTACTCGTCACCCAGGCGTTCGCCAACGGAACCGCCTACGCCGACATCGATCTCGAGATCGATCCGCGCACGCGCCAGGTGATGACCAAGCAGGCTCGCATCGTGACTACCTTCCACAAGGATGTCACGGGCTCCCCTCTTGTCGCGCCCGACCCCGCCATCTCGGCGCTGGTTGCTGCGGCCGACGCGCGCGTGGCCCCGATCGTCAGCCGCGTCGTCGGCACCGCGGGCTCGACCATCACGCGCACACAGATCGCCTCGGGGGAATCGCGACTTGGCAACCTCATCGCCGACGCCCAGCGGGCCCGCACCGGGACCGCCTTCGCCTTCATGAACCCGGGAGGCATCCGCGCCGACATCGACGCCGGCGAGGTGACCTGGGGCGAGCTATTCGCCGTGCAGCCATTCGCCAACGATCTAGTCACGATGACCATGACCGGACAGCAGGTGGTCGACCTTCTAACCCAGCAGTTCGTTGCCAACCGCATGCTTCAAGTCTCGGGGCTCAGGTTCTCGTGGCGCGCTGGCGTGACCGGGGGTGCGGCGGGCGGGACCCTGGTCGAGATCACGACCGCCGGCGGCCTGCCCCTCGAGCCAGCGGCGGTCTACTCCGTCACTGCCAACAGCTTCCTGGCCGGGGGGGGCGATGGCTTCACGGTCTTCCAGGCTGCTACCAACAAGGTCGTGGGCCCGGTCGATCTCGACGCCCTGGTCGACTTCGTGGCCGGCCGCCCGCAGCCGTTCGACGCCAGCATCGACGGCCGCGTGCAACGCGTGCCTTGAGCCGGCACCGCAACGACGCGCCACCTCCAGTGCACCCCTGGGGGCCTGTGTACTTTCGTCGCAAATTGTGTTCGAAAGAGGGCGATGAAGCGTTGTGGTCCCTGGGCCCTCGTCGTGGTCGGATCGTCTCTGCTGGCCTGCACGGCCACCCCGAAGGTGCAGCCAACCGGGAGCAGCACCGGCGGGTCGTCGGGAGGGCGGCCGCCCAGCACCAGCGGTCCCTCGACTGGCAGCGAGCCGCCGTCCCCGGCGCCGGGCGGAGGCATCAACCTGCCCGACGCCTCGCCCGACATGGGTGCGGCGCCTGTGACCCCCCAGAGTCTCGACATGCCCGACGCTGCCACCTGCGGCCGCCAGGACTACAAGCTCACCCGCCTACCACCGGAGCTGCTGCTGGTCCTCGACCGATCGGCGACCATGGCCTTCGCGGTCGAGGGGTCGGTCAACACCCGCTGGGTCGAAGTGAGCCAAGCCATCGACGAGGTCGTGCTCAAGACGCAGTCGAGCGTGCTGTGGGGCCTCAAGATGTTCCCGACCGTATCGGGCTGCCAGATGAGCGACGAGCCCGAAGTGCCCGTGGCGCTCGACGACCACCCGATGATGTCGATGGCGATGAAGGGCACCAGGCCCAACGCAGGACCCAACGGCACGCCGATGCAGCTGGCCTATCGCAAGTCGCTCGCCCACCTCAAGGCGCGCACGACGATGAACCCCAAGTACCTCGTCATCGGCACCGATGGGCTGCCCAACTGTCGCAACGGCATCAGCGGTGTCGACGACACCGAAGGCGTCACCGCGGCCATCCGGGAGGCGCAGATGGCCGGCGTGCGGACGTTCATCGTCGGCATCGCGACCCACGCCGAGGGCGCTCAGGCGCAGGCCGCCTTGAACGCCATGGCCGAGGCCGGCGGCACCGCGCGCATGATGGACCCGAAGTTCTTCTCGGTCGGCAACCGCGCCGAGTTGGTCACCGCGCTCAACGACATCACGACGCGCATCTCGAGCTGTGTCTTCCCGCTCGACAAGGCGCCGCCCAACCCCGACGAGGTTCACGTCAAGGTGGGCGGTGTGAAGGTTACGCGCGATGCCGTCAACGGCTGGAGCTTCGGCCCCAACATGTCGCAGATCCTGCTCAACGGCGAAGCCTGCGAGAAGATCAAACAGGTCAAGGACGACAACCTCGACATCCAGATCATCTTTGGTTGTCCTGGCCTGATCGTGAACTGAGCCCCTCGCATCAACGCTGCTGGACTCGTCGACCGGCTGCCAGGTGCAAGGCCGCCGCCAACAGTCCCGTCACCAGACAGCCGAGCCAGAGCGCGACCGCTCCGGCGCGACCCAGAACCAGAGTTCCCAGCGGCGGCGCCACCATCGCGGCAAGGCCCCCCACCAGCATGTACGCGCCCTGGTAGCTGGCCCGCCGGTGTTCCGGTGCCAGCTGCGCCAGAACCACCGGGATGGCCATGGCGAAGCCGATCTCGCCGAGGGTCAACACGACGATGGCCGCGAGGAAGACCTCTCGGCCTCCAGCCAGCGCCGCAATGCCGAAGCCGACGCCGGTGAGCAGAGCCCCGATCGCGAGCAGACCGTGCTGCGCCCAGCGGTTGGTCAGGCGCAAGGCAAGCGGCTGCACCAGCACGATCACGAACCCGTTGCTGGCCATGAGCTGCCCGATCGCCATGGGATCGAGGCCATGGGCCACCATGTCGAGCGGCAGCGCGACGCCCAGCTGGTGAAAGACCAGGAGCACCAGGAGCTGCAAGGCTGCGAATGTGACGAAGCGGCGATCCGTGAACGGAAAGAGCAGGTCACGCGCCACGAGCGTGCCCCGCCCTGCCGGTCGTCTGCCCGTCGTCAATCCGTTCGCATCTTGATTCGTTGGCGTGAACAACGACTCCGTCGACGGCCGAGGGGGCATCGTCTCGGGGACCGCCGCGAAGATGACGACGCCGAATGCGAGAGTCGTCAGCGCATCCACCACGAAGAGCCAGGTGAAGCTCCACGCGGCAAGAAGGCCGGCAAAGCTGGCGGCGGCGGCGAAGCCGAGGTTGATCGCCCAGTAGAGCAGGCCGTAGGCTCGCCGCCGATCCGCAGGCGGCACGATGTCCGCCACCGCGGCGCTCATCGCGGGACGACAGAGATCGGTGAAGAAGCCGAGCAGGAAGGCGAGTGTCGCCACCGCCGCCGCCGAACGCGCGAAACCGAGCGCCAGCATGGTGGCCCCCGCCAAGCAGGTCCCGCCAAGAAGCGTCAGGCGCCTGCCGTAGCGATCCGCCAGGACGCCCCCCACGGGTCCCGCCAGCGTGCAACCGGCCGCATGCGACGCGACCACCCCACCCGCCACAGTCACGGAGAAGTGACGAGCGGTCGTGAGGTACACCGCCAGGAAAGGTAGGACCCCGCCGCCCAAACGATTGACCAGGGTGCCCACCCAGAGGAACCAGAACGCACGGGGTAGCCCCATGGCGCCGGCCGGGTAGGCAGCCGTTCTAGCAAGTTCGGGCGGAGCCTGGGCTACCCGCGCGAAATGCCCGCCGGGAGATCCTCCGTCGATGTCGCCGAGTCCCCGGCGGGCCGTTGGCGCAGAGATCTCCCTTCCCGTGGCAGCGGGACTCTCGTTCGTGCTCATCGCGTCCTTCTTCTTGGCGAAGGCCGACGGCCGAGAGCTCTCGATGAGGACCCGCGGCCGATGGCCGGGGTCTCCTCGTCATGCGTTTACACGAGACGAAGGCCGCCGGCGGCGTCGAGATAATCGACGCGCTTCGAGCAAACCCACATCACGTACAGACCGTTCATGACGGGATCGATGGTAGCCGCAACGATCCACGGCAAGCAAGTCGCCAGCAGACCTGATTCGGCGGCCAAGCCCGCCATCACGTGGCGGGATCCGATTGCCGGTCCCACTCGTAGATCCAAGCGACGTGGTCTCCGAGACGCATGTCGTGGCCGGGTGGCATCCAAGTCCGGCGTTTTCTTCGAACAGCTTCAGACAAGGAGTCGAGATGAACCGATTGGCTCGAACGGTGGCGGCGACGTTGGTCGCGATGACGATGGTGGCGTGTGATGACGATGATCCCGCACCGCGCGGCGTCGACGGGGGGAAGCCAGCGGCTGCAGACGCAGGGCGTTCGGACGTCCCCGTCAGCTCCCCCGACGTTCCGGTCAGCACCCCCGAGGTCCCGGGTCCAACTCCGGATGCGTCAGCGCCGGTCGACATGGCAGCCGGCGACGTCGCGGCCCCCAACCTCTATCAACGACTCGGCGGCGAGCCCGGGATCCGCACGGTGATCACTGACTTCGTGGTGAACCGGGTGCTCAACGACGCCAAGATCAACGGGTACTTCCTCAACGCGAGCGTCAGCGGTACCAAGCTCATCGACTGCCTGGTCCTTCAGGTCGGCTCGCTCACGGGGGGCCCGCAGGTCTATCCCTCGAACGGCTGCCGCGACATGAAGTCGTCGCACGCGGGACTCAAGATCTCGATGAACGACTTCAACGACCTGGCCGGCCATCTGGTCGCGGCCCTCGTCGCCGCCAAGGTCCCGCAGTCCGACATCGACATCATCGTGGGCGCGGTTGCCCCGATGTCGAAAGACATCGTCGAGGATGCCAACAACACGGGCACTGTCTATCAGCGGCTGGGTCGCAAGCCTGGCATCGGCGTTGCGATCGACAACTTCATCGGTCGCGTGGTCAAGGATGCACGCATCAACGGCTTCTTCGCCGCGGCGAACGCCGCCCGGCTCAAGACCTGCCTCGTGCGCCAAGTCTGCAGCATCGATGGCCCCTGCGCCTACGGCAAAGAGGTCGCACACCCGTCGGAACCGGGCGTGGGACCAGGCGCGATGGCCTGCAAGGACATGAAGTCCAGCCATGCTGGCATGACCAGTCCGCCGGGCGGCGGCGCGGGTGCCAAGACAATCAGCATCGCGGACTTCAGCGCGCTGGTAGAGGATCTGGTCCTCGAGCTCGACGCCCTCAAGGTGCCCGCGGCCGACAAGAACGCAATTCTCGCCGCCCTCGGTCCGACCTGCGACGACATCGTCGCGGGCGGCACGGGCTGCCCGGGTCGCACCATCGTCGCGCTGACGGCGCTCAACACGCTCGTCACTTTCGACAGCAAGACTCCCGGCACGGTCTCGACTCCGGTCGTGGTCACGGGGCTCGGCGTCGGCGAGAACCTCGTCGGGCTCACCTATCGGCCCATCGGCGCTCGCCTTTACGGCCTGTCCTCGGCGAGCCGCCTGTTCGAAATCAACCGCACCACCGGCGCGGCGACCGTGGTTGGAACCGCTGCCTTCACGCCTGCCTTGGCCGGCGCGATCTTCGGCTTCGACTTCAACCCCACGGTGGACCGCATCCGCGTGGTCAGCGATACCGGGCAGAACCTGCGCCTGCACCCCGACATGGGCGCGGTCGTGATGAACATGGCGGACACGGCGCTGTCCCCCGCGGGTGCCGCGGTCTCGGGCGTCGCTTACACCAACAGCGTCGTCGGAGCGACCACGACCACGCTCTACGGTATCGATGTGAACGGCAACAAGCTGGTACGTCAGGGTGGACCCGACGGCATGCCGTCGCCGAACCTGGGCGTGCTCAGTGACGTCGGCGCGCTCGGTGTGGATCCTGCTGGCGCGGCCGGCTTCGACATCGCGCCGGGCAGCAACGCGGCCTACGCGACGCTGTCGGTCGCCGGGACCACGGGCCTTTACACCGTGAATCTTGCCACCGGCGCAGCCACTCTGGTCGGGCCGATCGGTGGCGCGGTCGGCGTGCGTGCCATCGCGGTGGTCCCCTAGCTCCCGTTGAACGAGCCGAGATGAAACGACGACGACGCCTCTGGGTGGTGGCTCTCGCGGTTGGCGGCCTTTTGGCCGGAGGCGGTCTCTATCGCCTGGCCCGCATGCGCGCCGCCTCACGCGTCGTCGACGTTCTGCCTTCCTTCACCGAGCCCGGCGCCGGTCCGCGCGCGCCGGGCTCGACTCTTTTCGGTTTCGAGGTCGGCACGCATCGCCTACCCGAGGTGAAGACCCGGCTTATGGCCCTGGGCTGGGACTGCCCGGATACCTCGATGCGGGGCCTCATGCAGAAGATGCGCGAAGAGAAGCTCGCCGAGATCGAAGCGGTAAAAGCCAGAGGTGGCGACGTCGATTCGGTGACCGGCGCGTCCATGGTCAAACGCCGAAGCCCCAAGGAGGCGAACCCGCAAGTTCGCCTCACCTGCGAAGGGATCTCGATCGGCGCCGTATTCGCTCTCGACCCTGACATCGCCAAAACGCCCGCCAGTCCGACGGGAACGTCACCCTCCCCCGCTGGGGGTTCCGGTCGGCTCGTGCTGGTGTTCGACAGCCCCGCGCATCCTCTGCGTCACGTTTCGTTCGAGCGCTCTCATCGGTCCGATGAAGTCGCGCTCGCGCTGAAGGATTTCAGCACCGCCACCGCCCGGCTGCAGCGCGACCTGGGCCCTGCACACAAAGCTCCCCCCGTAGCTGGCGACGACAGCTTGCCCTGGCTGACGCCGGTGGAATCAGCATGGGCCTTCGCCGACGTACACGCCAAGGTGATGGTCATCAATTGGGGCGCGCGCGGGATCGCGCTGACCGAGACGCTCGAGATCCCCTGGCCGGTTCGAGCCGACGCCCGTGCGGCGCCGCTGGCAAGGCGGTGAGGCGGCTCAGGAGGCTTTGAGCACGACCTTTTCGCAGCCGTCCTCTTTGTTGGTGAAGAGATCGAACCCTTTGGCGGCGTCGGCCAGCGCCGCATGCGATGGGAAATGGCACCACCACGCTATCGCCGAAGCGCCGCTCGCGACGGCGCCCGAACGGGACCGGCGTGCGAAGGCGCGACGTAGGGGATGTTCGCGACGGCGAGCACGCGCCCGCCGTTGAACGAGTCAGCGGCGGCGGCTAGGCCGTGGGAGAGGCGGACGCAGTGCTCGCGCCCTGTACCGGGTCGGATGCCACCGAACGCCGGTGCCAGCGACCCAGTATCAAAAGGATCGTGCCCGAGACGAACGTACAGCCAGCGAGGAAGAAGAGACCGCCCTCGAACGAGCCGGTCGCCTTTTCCACGCCCCCGATCACGCGCGGACCGAAAAAGCCGCCCAGGTTCGCGACCGAGTTGATGAGCCCGATGCTGCCCGCGGCGCCAGCGCCCTTGAGGAACAGGTTGGGGAGCGACCAGAAGGCGCCCAGGTAGCCACGGATGAAGAAGAACGTCACCGAGAACAGCACCAGCGTCACCGCGAGGCT
This sequence comes from Myxococcales bacterium, assembly GCA_031398585.1. Taxonomy (GTDB): domain Bacteria; phylum Myxococcota_A; class Polyangia; order Fen-1088; family Fen-1088; genus JANNNO01. Next base: position 10,342 of record JANNNO010000576.1, read on the forward strand.
GCCCTTCAGGATTGGGGTCAACAGCAGGGCTCCCGCGCCGATGTAAAGCGGGATCGCCGCGTGCAGCCAGCGTTCGCGCGTACGATCCGAGTTCCAGCCAATGACGAGGATCCCGATCAGCAGGAAGACGTACGGGATGATGATGTACCAGGTGAGCGCATCGAGGCTCAGGCCGTACCAGCGCTGCAGGATCTTGGGCAGGAAGAACTCCACGCCGTAATTTCCAGTGACGGCGAAGAACTGCGCGACTGCCAGCAGGAGCACCTTCGGGTCGAACATCGCCGCGACGACGCTGCCGTGGCCGGCGCCGATGCCGGCAGCCTTTTCCCGCGCCAGCTCCGCCTCGAGCGCATTGCGCTCTTCGTCGGTCAGCCACTTGGCTTGCGACGGGCGATCCGTCATGCCGAAGAGCACGACCCCGGCGAGGATGACCGCGGGCAGGCCCCAGATGATGTAGACCCACTGCCAGCCATCGAGACCGAGCAGCTCCGGGTGCTTCACGAGCACGCCGTTGACCATCTCTTCGGTGCCGATGTGAAGCCAGAGATTCGAGATCTTCGGGCTGATGATCTGAGCCAGTGGCGCCGCGATGAGGAAGTAGGACAGCGCCCGCGCGCGATCACGGCTGGGAAACCAGTGGGTCAGATAGACGATGACGCCCGGGAAGAAGCCGGCTTCGGCCAGGCCCAGCAAAAAGCGCACGCCGTAGAACTCCATCGGCGTCTTCACGAACGCCGTGAGCGCGGCCATCACGCCCCAGGTCAGCATGATCCGGCTGATCCACTTGCGCGCGCTCCAGCGTTCCACCAGCAACGAGCCAGGGATCTCGAGCAGGAAGTAGCCGATGAAGAAGATCCCCGAACCGGTGCCGAAGACGACGTTGTCGAATCCGAGATCCTTCGCCATCGGGATGCCGGCGACGGCCACGTTGGCCCGGTCGACGTACGCGATGATGTACGAAACGAAGACGATGGGGATCAGCCTGCGATAGGCTTTTCGGCGCGCCCGATCGAGGGCGGATTCTGCCTCGTGCTTCATGGGCCGAGGACCGTATCACAAACCCGTTCGGGCGCGGACAGGGGGCAAAAGCGACGATCGCACTCGCCGCGCCGCGCTCACTCGCAGCCGATCGAGTCGTTGCAGATCTGGCCTTCGGTCCGGACGCGGCCCCAGAGGCGGACGTTGTCGAGCGCGCCGATGAAGTTGTCGCCGAGAGGGTTGTTGGATCCGATGGTGAGGCTCTGAGCCGCCGCATTGCCGTCACTGGGCGCCGAGGCTCCCGCCCGCCGCCGCCCCGCCACCCAGAGCGCGACCTCGCTGCCGGACCAGGTACAGGCGATCGAGCTCCATTCCCCGGCCTTTACCGCGCTGCCGATCGACACCATGGTACCGCGAGCAGAACAGGCGAGACCGCCGCCCGATGTGACGAAGAGGCCAAACCGCCCCTGGCTATCAACGATCCCGGCGCGGCCACCCAGCACCGGCAAGCGTTCGGGGTTGATCCAGGCTTCAATGGTGAAAGCCGACGGATTGAGTGACGCCGCCGAAGCGACGAGGATCTCGCTGGCGAGGCCGACCGTGGCCGCCTGTCCGCTCGGACCCGGCGCATAGCGAACCAGCCTTCCCGAGACGGTCTGGGGACCCTCGCTCTCGTCGTAGAGGTTGCCTTCGAAGCGCAGACAGAGGCGCAGGCCCCCTTCTTCCCGCGGACAGCCCCCGCGCATCGGCAGCCCAGGCGCGACCTCGGGCGGGGCGCCGGCGTCGATGCGGTTGATGCCCGACATACCGTCGTCGCTAGGCCGTACGTCTTCCGTAGCGGGCGGTCCCTCTACCTCGGGCCCGCCTGAGGAAGGGCCACCGGGGCCGCCGTCCGCGGCGCCGCCGCCGGCCGACATCATCCCCGCAGAACCTCCCCCACCACCGGCGG
>JANNNO010000011.1:0-15683 GCA_031398585.1 Myxococcales bacterium
GCCCAGCCGCGTTCGTGATCCCCGAGGTCTGGCTCAACTTCGGCGAGATCTGGGCACAGCCCTGGTACTTCCTGCTCAAGGAATGGAACGACAAGAGCCCTCTGGCCAACAACCGCCTCAAGGACGAGGCGGGGATGAACGTGCCGCCGGTCTTCGACGTGCATCCGCGTAGCCTCTTTTACAGTCCGTTCTGGTTGGTCTTCTACGCCGTCGCGCCGGCCAATACGCCGCCTGAACGCTACCGGTCGGCGCAACGGATCTTCGACGACCGCTTACCGATTCATCCCGGGCCGCCTTTCATCTATTCGGTCCGGCCGCCCGACGTGGTGCTCGAGCCGATGCTCAAGCACCCGACCCTGGAAAAGAACATCACGGGATCGTTGTCGCAGACCCCAATCTCCTACGTCGACAACGAAGCGATGCCGTATTTCTCCGAGGGCGGGAACAACTTTCGCTTCGACAGCAAGCTGGTGATCGAGGAGACGCCGATGTTCCTTCTGTCGAAACGCGACGCCGAGGGGCTGATCGTGCCGATGGGGACGCCGCCTGTGATTGGCTCGGGACCACTCTTTGCCCGTCGTCCCGCCGATGCACCCAACAACCGCCCTCGCTTCGGCAACTACACCCGGCTTTACCTCGCGGTGATCGCAGCGACCGCCGGCCCCTTCGATCCCGCGGCCTATCCCGCGGCGGAGGCCGCCATCCTGGCCGCCGGTGGCGACCCCAGAGCATTCAAGGGCCTCGTTGCGGTCGACAAGGCCTGCTTCGACAAACCCGACATGCTGTCAGCCTGCCGCTGGCTCTCGTCGCAGCAGACGGTCGAAGACGCGGCCGGCGCCGCCAACATCGTTCGCACCGAGATCACGGCCTGCTCGCCGGTCGTTCACTACGACGAAAAGAGGATCGTTCCATGATCGAGTCCCGCCGGCAGCCGCCGTTGCCACAGGTCAGCGCTGGCCGGTCAGGCCGCCACGCGCTCGTCATCAGCTCGGCCTCGCGCCTCGTGAGATCGACGCCGCTCTTCGTTCTTTTCGGCCTGCTCGCGGATGCCGCAGCCGTCGGGGCCGCGCAGGATGCCACCGCTACGAGCGCGCCCGAGGCTGACGAGCCTGAGGACGGGGCGGAGGGCTTCGTCCTGCCGCCGACGGCGGAAGTGGCGCCGCCACTGGTCTTCCTTGGCTACATCGACATCGGCTTTGCCGCCGCCGAAGGCAACGGCACGAGCTACCCGCCCGGCGACACACGCTTGCCGGTCGACTACGGCGTCGACACGTTCGCGCCGGCGGTGAACACGCGAGGCGACGTGGCCTCGACCGACTCGCCGCTCTTCAACAACGGCTTTCTGCCGCGCTCGGTGAACATCGGCAGCAAACCCTCATTTCTCATCAACGCCGTCACCCTCGATGCGCGGTACTTGCCCGCCAACGCCCCGATCATGGTCTTCACGCGCATGCAGCTACTGCCCCGCTGGGGTGGGCGGGGCAAGGGCAGCGAGACCATCGTTCTGGTGGAACAGGCTTTCGGGCGCGTCACGCCAATCACGGGCACCGAACTGTTCGTCAGCGCGGGAAAATTCGATTCGGTTTTCGGCATCGAGTACCTGGAAAATCAATCGAATTTCCGCACCGGCATCACACCCTCGTTGTTCGCGCGTTACACCACCGGCACGTCGGTCGGCGTGAAGGCCTTTTATCGCTATCAGATTGCGCCAGCCTGGTCGGCGGTCAGCCTCAACACCGCCGCCACCAACAGCGGCAACTTCGTCGAATCGTTGCAACCTCCCGACGCCAGCATCGCCGGCCGACCGGTGATCTCCGCCCGCCTCGGCTACGAGCTGAACCTTCCCTTCATGCAGGTCAAGCTCGGCGGCAGCGGCCTTTTGGGACCTCGTAACGATCAGCGCGACCGCAGAGCCAAGCAGCGTATGTGGGGGCTCGATGCGCGCCTCTACGTGGCAGGTGTCTCACTCAGCGGTGAGTGGCTTGACGTGAAAGAGGATCTCGGCGCGATCGACAAGGAGACGGGACTCGGTGGTTTTCCCATCGCCTCGCACTTCATCGCCAAGGGTTTTTGGGCGCAGGGGGCTTATGGCCACCGGGCAGACCTGGGGCCGTTGAGCATGATCACCGCGTACGCACGTTACGAACGGCGCAAGGCCGAGTTTCAAGGGTTCCGACCGCTCGAGGTGTCGCGCCTCACGGCCGGTCTGCGGATCGATCTGTGGGACGCCGTCATCGTCAAGGCCGAGGTCCTCTTCAATCAAGAGCGACAAGGCGCGCCCAAGGTCGACAACGACGTCGTCACCTCCTCGGTCGTCTATTCCTGGTGAGCGCCATGAAAATTCGCCCCACGTCCTTCTTCTCGATCGTCTCCGGGCTTCGCCGACTTCAGGCGACGCTCGGCCTCACGCTCTCCTTGCTCGCCGGCGCCCAGCTCGCGATCGCCGCACCGCCGGCGAACTGGCCGGGCGACGATCTGCCGCTTCCGCTGGCGGTCAAGACGCCGGAAGATCTCGCGTTCAAGAACGAGGTCGAGCGCCAGTACGCCGTCTTCAACCTGATGACCAGCGGCAAGCTCGCCTACGAAGCCGGCGACTACGCGCGCGCCGCCCGAAAATGGGAGACGCTCTTGCGCATGCCCCACCTCCCGGCGGACGTCGCGCGGGTCGTACGTCCTCTGCTCGAAGACGCGCAGCAGGCGGCGGCTTCCGGCATGACGTCCTCTGCCCGACCGGTGCCGGAGATACCGACGATCCCGCCGGCCACCCGAGCCGCGACGGTCAGTGCCACGCCCGCGCCCCCACCGCGTCCCGAGATTGGCAACGTGACCGGAACCGTGCTCGGGGGGGGGCAGCTTGGCCCGGGCGCTGCCGTGCTCTGGTTGAAGCGCACCGACGGTCCCACGCCCGCCTCCCGACCGCTTCGTCGACCCAAGGTCGTCAGCCAGAAGGACAAGGTCTTCATCCCCCGCGTGGTCGCCGTCCCGGTCGGCAGCAAGGTCGACTTTCGCAACGACGACCCCTACTACCACAACGTCTTTTCGTTGAGCGACGCCGAGAAGTTCGACACCGGGCTTTATGCCAGCGGCCTCTCCTACTCGCAGACCTTCGACAAGCCGGGCGCGGTCGAGCTGCTTTGCAACATCCACGCATCGATGGTCGGTTACGTCGTCGTGGTCGACACGCCCTACTACGCCCAGCCGCGCGGCAACGGCACCTTTACCATCACCAACGTCCCCCCCGGCCGCTACGAGCTTTCGGCCTGGCACGAGGCGGCCGCCAAGGTCGTGAAACTTGCGATCCAGGTGCGTGAAGGCGGCGCATCGGGCATCGCCGTGAAGATCCCCAACGACCGCGTACCTCTCGTCGTGGTGCCCGACAAATACGGCAAACCCCGGCAGCCCCAGCTCGGTTACTAGTCCGCGATCGGTGTCGACGGTCTACTGCGGTAGGTAAGGCCCCGGGGGCCTTCCCGCCGCCTGCGACGCAGCTCGCTGACGGGGGCAGTCGAGTCATGGCGTCCTATCCGACATCGGCGTATTCTGTTCTGAGTCTTAATCATGCTTAGGGGCAGACCTTTGCTGGCGATCGGCCTTTCGGCCATCTTGATCGCCGGCGCGTATCTGGGAGTGCGGGCGTCGGACGACTGGCGCCAGCGTCGAATTGCCCAAGAGGCGATCCGCGCGGCACGGGACGCGGCCGTGCGTGCCCGCGAGATCATCTCGGTGCAGAGCGAGTCGGTCGAGCTGATGGGCCACAACGCCGTGGTCAACTCGCGGCTCATTGTCGCCCTGCGGGGGCGCGTTGACGCCGGCACGCTGACCGATGTCTTCGCGGGCGAAGCCTGGTGGGAGCCCTATCGCCATCTGCTAACGGCGATCTCGTACGAAGGGACGGAGATCGCCTTTTCGCAGGGGCCGGACGTGGAATCGTTGCCGCTCGGCGATCTGATCGCCAGCAGCCGCAGCAAGGGCGCCCAGGTCGCGCGTCTGGTGGCGGCCTCGGGCCGGGCCTACGCGGCCGCCGCCACACCCATGCGTTTTGGGCAGGGCTTCGAGGATGCCGTCCTCGTGCTCGCGCGTCCCATCGACTCGGCCAGTCTGGTCGCGGTTTCGGAGCGCGCGGGTGCGCCGCTCTTGTTGACCGATGGGCGCGTGGTCTTGGGGGGCGCCGGCGCCGAAGGCGACGTGAAGCTGCTGGCTAGCCACATCGGCAAAGAGCGCCAGGGCCCGCGCGCCTTGACCGACACGGCCTGGGGCTCGGCCGCAATCGAGGTCGCCTCGCCGATCTGGGTCTGGGCGGGTAGCCGCGTGACCGCGGTGGCGCGCGCCGAGGCCGTGCACCACCAGACGCGAACCCGGCTGCTCTATGGCGCAGCCGTGGTGCTCGGTCTCGTGATGACGGGGCTGTCGCTGCGCAAGAAGCCCGAGACGATGATGTTCGACGCCGAGGCGCTCGAGTCGCGACAGGATCGCGAGGCGGGGGCACCGAGCACGCCGATGGCCAACACGGCGTCGTTTCCGGCGGTGGCCATGCGCAACCCCGCCTCGGGCGTGGGCATGCCGCTCGGGCGCTACATGTTGCTCGACCGCATCGGCGAAGGTGGCATGGCGGAGGTCTTCACCGCGGTCTCCTTCGGGTCGAGTGGGTTCCGTCGCAGCTTCGTCATCAAACGCCTGCGACCGGAGATGGCGGCGAGTCCCATGGCGGTCGCGCACTTCATCGACGAGGCCAACCTGGCATCGACGCTGGTGCATCCCAACGTCGTGCCCGTGTTCGACTTCGGCGAGGTCGGCGGCGCTTACTTCCTCGCGCAGGAGTACATCGTCGGTCGTGATCTCGGTCGGCTCACGCGACGCATGGTCGAGCGCAACCTGCCGCCGCTGTCAGCGGGGACAGCGCTTTACATCGCGCACGAGGTGCTGCGCGGGCTGCACTACGCCCACGAGAAACGTGCCGACGACGGAACGCCGCTCGAGCTCGTTCACCGAGACGTCACGCCCGAGAACGTCATGATCTCCGAGCGGGGCGAGATCAAGGTGCTCGACTTCGGCATCGTGAAGGCCGCCCATCGAGTCGCCCAGACCGACATCGGCATCGTCAAAGGCAACGTCGACTTCATGGCGCCCGAGCAGGCGAGGGGGCGGCCTGTCGATCGACGGGCCGACGTCTTCTCGGTCGGACTCGTGCTCTATTTTGCGGTGACTCGCCAGGCGCTCTATCAGGGCGATACGCTTTTCGACCGACTCACGCGGGCCGCGATGGGACCGGGCGAAGAAGAGATGGCGCGCATCGCGGCCCTGCCAGCGCCGCTTCCGGAGCTGCTGGCCTCGGCGCTTTCGACCGACGTCGATGCGCGTTTCCCGAGTGCAGCGGCGTTCGCCCAGGCGATCGCCGTGCATGGCGTTTCCGGCGCCTCCGAGCTGAGCGGTGTCATGCTTGCGCTGTTCGGCGACGAGCTTGCGCTGGAACAAGACAGGTTGGCGGCGGCGTTCCCACGGGGGCGTAGAGAGGGCGACCAGCTCAAACGCGAAGGCGAAGGCTGAGCTACGACAACGGGCCTCGGGCCCGCGATAGCGAAAGGGGCATCGCCGTTGTTCGCGAACTCAGACCCGCAGCTGGTTCATTCCGTCGACGGCGCCCCGGAACCGCGCCCAGACCGTGCCCGCCTTCGAATTAGGGCCGCCGCACTCGCGCTGACACTGGCCGCCGGACTCAGTGCGTGCGACGGAGGCGGTTCGGTGCGACGCCATGACGGTGGGGTGGGCGTGGAAGCTGGGAGCGCCGCTGACGCGGGGGTTGCGCCTGGCGGCGGCACGGTAGTGGATGCCGGCGGAGCGATGGACGGGGGGGCGACGTCTGCCTTCGTAGCGCGTGCCTGTGATGGCCGTGAGAAGGGGCCGGGACTGCAGCCGCGTTGTGGTTCGATTCGCGTGCCCGAGAGGCGGGACGATCCCGCGGCCGGGACCATCGAGATCAAAGTCGCGATCTATTCGGCCGCCGTCGCGCGCGCGGGCGTGTTGCCGGTGATCTATCTCGCGGGCGGCGCAGGAGGCAGCTCGATCGCGAACGCGGTCTGGGAGGGCGCCTGGAACGTCGAGAAGCCGCTCAGCGCGTTTCTCGAAAATCGCGACGTCATCGCCATCGATCTTCGCGGCAGCGGAGGTTCGACGCCGAGCCTGAGCTGCGGCGAGATGGCCATGGCGGCGCTCTCGCCGGGGGCCGCTGCGGACGCCGAGTTCGACGGCATGGCGGTGACGGCCTGTCGGCGCCAGTTGCAAGCCGCGGGCGCCACGCTCACGGCGTACGGGACGGCGGCAGCCGCGCATGACGTGCAGGAGGTCATAGAGGCTCTCGGGCTCAGCGGTTTCGATGTGGTGGGCAGCTCATACGGTGCGCGTGTCGCCCTCGAGCTGGTGAGGCGGCAGCCGGCGGGGCTTCACGCGATGGTCTTCGATTCGGTGGCAGCGCCTGGTGGACAGCCCTGGCTGGACGAGGCCGCGGTCTTCGAAGCCGGGTTTGCCCGCTTTGCCGAACGATGCACCCTGACGCCGGCTTGCCAAAATGCGCTGCCGGCGCCGCTCGAGGCGTTGCGCACGATCGTGGCACGACTCGAGGCAGAGCCTGTTGACGTCGATAGCCACGGAGGTCCCGTGCGGATCGACGCGCGATCTTTCCTGCGTGCGCTCTGGGCGAGTCTGCGCGATGGCGACTTTACCCTCACTCTCGGGTCGCGTCTGGCGGCGGCCCTGCGTGGTGATTACGGCTACTTCGCCGCGGTCCTCGGGGCTCCGCGCGGCACCGGAAGCATCGGCGTCACGTTGTCGGTCGCCTGCGCCGAGCAGGTCGGCGCCACGAGCCCCGCCGAGGTGGAAGCCCGTGCCGCGGCGGTCGCCCCGCCTTTCGCGCGCGCCCTGGTCGGCCGCTACTTCACCCGCGCCTGCCCTCTGTGGAACGTCTCGCCGGTGCCCGCCGCTGCCAGCACGCCCCTGCCCAAGACGAGCCTTCCCGTGCTCTTTCTCGCGGGCAGCCTCGATCCGGTGGTCGCGCCCACCGATTCAGCGGTCGTCGCTCAATCCTTCGTCAACACTCGGCAGACGGTCCTGCCCGGCTACGGTCACAGCGTGTTGCGCCACCGCTGCGCCGCCGCCGTTGCCGCGCGCTTTCTCGCCACGCCGACCATTCCCATCCCCCACGTCTGTCCGCCGCCCGACGCCGACTGAGAGCGGCGCGAGCGGTTCCGACCCTTTCAGTTTCGGTTCTTGAGCTCGGCGACCTTGGCGCGGAGCTGGTCGAGGGCGTCGGCGACCTCTTTGCGTGTGCGTTCGGCCGCGGGGCCTGCCTCTTTGCCAAGGCGGTCGAGGCCTGACTTCACCTTGTCGGAGAGCGCGGAGATCTCGGAGCGAGCCTTCTCGCTGCCCTCGCTCCAGCCGTTGCGGGCCTTGTCGCCGATCTCTTTCTGCAGATCATCGAGACCGCTACGCGCTTCGTCCGCGGCCTTCGACGCCTCGTCGGCGGTGGCGCTGCGCAGGCGATCGCCGGCCTCTCCGAGGCGGTCCGCAGCCTTGCCGATCCAGGATTCCGCCTTCACGCCGAGGCTCTCGGCGACCCGCTTCACCTCTTCCTTCGCGCGATCGACGTTGGGAGCGGGAGGGACCGGTGCGGCAGGTTGCTCCTTGCACGAGGTCAACATCAGGATGCCGAAGGCCGAGGCGAGCCAGAGACGCTGCATGTCCTGGCGTTTGACATGGATCCAGCGGCCCCGCAAGAGGGGGCAACGCGCCTTTCTCATCGCTCCGCGCGCCGCCCGCGCTGCCTTCTGCCCGCGTCAGCGCGTGGTCATGAAAAAGACAGTGACCGTGGCGGGGATCTCGAGCTGACCGGCCTCGATCGGCGTCGCCGCCCGTCCGCTATCCATGGACATCTCCATTTTCTGGAACGGCGCCGGACGATGGCTGGCGTCGGTGTCACTCACCGACAGCACGTTGCCGAGCTTGAGTCCCAGTGCGGCCGCGAGCGCCGTCGCGCGCGTGCGTGCTTTGGTCGCGGCGGCCTTGAGCGCCTCGGCCTGGACGGGCTCGGGGTTCTTCAGCGTGAAGACGAGGCGCTGCACTTCATTGGCGCCGTTCTTGAGTCCTAGGTCGACGATCTTGCCGGCCGCCTTCACGTCGTTGATCCGGGCGCGCACGACGTTGGTCACCACGTAAGCAACGATGACCGGCTGGCGTTCGTTCGGCTTGGGCTCGCCATAACGTTGTGTGACCAGGTAGCCGACTGTCTTGACCTCGCCCCCGGCGCCGAGCTCTTTTTTCAGCGCCTCGATCAAGCGATCCATCTTCTTGGCGTTCTCGGCGGCAGCGGCTTCGGCTGTCTTCGCCTCGCTCACCACGCCGAGATCGAGCTCGGCCAGATCTGGTTTCGCGGTCACCGTTGCTTCGCCGACGACACGGATCGTGCCGGGCGGCGACGCCATGACCTCGTGTCCCTGCGCCTGGGCCGACCCTGCCATTCCCAGCGACAGCGACAGCGTCAGCGCAAAGGCCGACCAACCCGGACGAACGGGTGCGCAACGGAACGAGGCGCGCTGCAGGGACGAGAGGGGCGCTGGGGGCATGAATTCCTCCGAAAGGGGGGATCGATATCGGCAGAGACAACGATACGAGAAAGCGGCAGCTCAGCCCACGAAACTCCGTTCGTAGTCGGGATCCTCGACCCCCAGCGCCGCCGCGGTTGGCTGCAGGGCGCCTGTCGTGTCGAGCATCACCGCGACTTCGTCCGTCTGCGTGGCGCCGATGCTGGCTTCATAAGCGCCCGGGTGGGGGCCATGCATCACGCCCGCCGGATGGTGCGACACGCTGCCCGCTCCCACGCCACGGCGCGAGGTGAACTGTCCTTTGCAATAGAAGATGAACTCGTCGCAGTCGACCGAGGCGTGCGGGTAGGGGCAGGGAATCGCGTCCTTGCCGAAATCGAGCGGGCGCGGCACGAAGCTGCAGACCAGGGCGCCGCGCGCCGCGAAGGTGCCGTGCCAGGTCGGCGGCAGATGCACCGAGCTGACCCGTGGCTGAAACGCCAGGATGGGAAAGACGAACGGGTAGACGGTCCCGTCCCATCCGACCACGTCGAGCGGCGAGTGCGCATGCAAGAAGGCCGAGAAGGCGTCGTTGCGTTTGGTCAGCGTCACCCGGATGCCTTCGTCCATCGGCCCCACCCACTGCGGCGAGCGGAAGTCACGATGGGAGAACGGCGCGTCCATGCGCAGCTGACCGGCCGGATTGCGCCACTGCCGCGGCAACCAGAGCCCCCCTTTGCATTCCACCGACAACCAGTGCTGCGTGACACCGGCGGCGAGCACGAAGCGGTGGGCAACGCCCTTGGGCACCACGACGTAGTCACCTTCGCCAAAGGGGAGATCCCCCAGCGGGCAGCGCAAGACGCCACCTCCCTCGTGAACGTAAAACAGGTCGTCGCCATCGGCGTTGCAGAAGTAGACCGGATCCGAAGTCGTCGGCTGCACACTCGACAGGACGACGTCGGCATTGAACAACAATGGCGTGCGCACGTTGACCGGCGGTCCCTCGACGATGCGCAGATCCTGCGTGCGGTAATGCCGCTTGCCGAGCGGCCGCGGCGGCGCCGCCACCGGGAGCGTCCAGCCATGGGAAGGCGGGGTGCCGACCACGGCGTGTGGCCGGTTGCGGTGATAGGCGATCGTGTAAGGCCCATCGAACCCATCGCGTGTGAGGCACTCTTCGTGGTGCAAGTGCCCGCTCGCATCGCGCAGGGCCGCGTGATGTTTGCGGGGCAGGGCGCCCTCCCATCGACGATCGATCATGCGGGCTCGGTTCTGCTGCGGGGATCCGTCATCGTCATGTTCACCTCACGAGATGCGACGGCCTCTTTGCTGTTGCCGCTCGATGCTCTCGAAGAGAGCGCGAAAATTTCCGGCGCCGAAGCCATTGGAGCCCTTGCGCTGGATGATCTCGAAGAAGAACGGGCCCGCCGCCGGATCGTGCTCCAGGAGCGCCGCCTCTTTCAGGAAGATCTGCAGCAGGTATTGCCGCGCCCCTTCGCCATCGACGAGGATCTCCAGCTGTCGCAACAGCTCGACATCCTCGTCGATCGCTCCCACCCCCAGCGTTTGCAGGCGTTCGGGCAGCAGATCGTAGTAGCTGCCGGGCGTCGGCATGAACTCCGCCCCGCGCCCCCTGAGCCCGCGTACCGAGTCGATGATGTCGGGTACGGTCAGCGCTGCGTGCTGGATCCCGTCGCCCCGATGATCCTCGGCGAAGACATTGATTTGCGAGTCCTTGAAGTAGGGCCGCAGCGGCTCGTTGCAGGCGAACTTCAGCTTCGACTGTGGCTCCATCATGACCACCGATTTCAGACCCGAGCCACCGCTGCGTTCGGGCGCGACATCGTGAGTGTGAAACTGCACAGTCCAGAACCGCTCCATGCCCATCACGTGCTCCATCCAGAGGAGCGCGGGCGACATCGTCTGGAAGTTGGCCGTGAGGTGATCGATGCGCTTGAAGTGAAACGCGTTGCCGCCTCCCCGCGGCTCGGCGTGAGTCACGACACCGGGGAAGAAGTCGCGGAAGCCTTTTCGCACGATGAAGCGAAACGTGGTGTCCCCGAAGGGGGTCGTGATCGAGAACATGGCCAGCGTGCCGCCGTCGTCCTGGTAGCGCTCGATGTCGGTGATCGGTGTGCCGCCGCGCTCTTCCAGCAGGGCGAACGTGCGCTCGATCTCGTCGACCTCGAAGACCACGGTCCCGACGCCTTCGGGGTGTTTGCGCAGATATCGCCACGCCCGTCCGCCCTCACCGGCAGGGGCGCAGACCACCAGGTTCACGTCGCCGGCCCGGAAGACCGTCGAGACCTGCCGCCCGCGACGCACGAGATCCGGGCTCGCTTCGCCGATCTCGGAGAAGTCGAGCTTGCCGAGCATGAAGGCGCGGACCCGGGCGAGATCGTGAACGTAGTAAACGAGGGCGGCGATCTTCCGGATGCCGAGCGGGGCCATTTGCGGGGAGCTCATCGGGGCAACACCTCCTGTTCGATGCGACCGAAGAGACTGCGACCGGCGCTGTCGTGTACCTCGATGGCGATCGTCTCACCCGGCGTGAGCCATGGTGTGGCGGCGGCACCGCCCGCGATGGTCTCGCGCATGCGGGCCTCGACCAGACACGAGACACCGTGCGAGGCGCCCTCGTTCGAGACCGTGCCCGACCCGATGATGGTGCCCGCGGTGAGGGGCCGTGTCCGCGCGACGTGGCTGATGAGCTGGGGAAAGCCGAAGTGCATCTCGCCCGCGTCGCAGCTGCCGATCCGCTCGCCGTTGCGAAAGCTCTCCACCGGCAGGTGTACCCGGCCATCGCGCCAGGCGTCGCCGAGCTCGTCGGGTGTCACCGCGAAGGGCGCAAAAGCCGTCGGCGGCTTGGACTGCACGAAGCCGAACCCCTTGGCGAGCTCGACCGGGATCAGCAGGCGTAACGAGACGTCGTTGAGCAGACAGACGAGGCGGATGGCGCCGGCCGCCTGCTCGGGCGTGGCCCCTGCCGGCACGTCGCCGACGATGACACCGAGCTCGGCTTCGAGGTCGAGCCCGTACGCCGGATCGCCGAGGCGCAGCGGCGCGCGGTGACCGAGCAGGACGCCGCTGCCACCCTGGTAGACCAGCGGATCGTGCAAGAGGTCAGGCGGCATCTCGGCGCCCCGGGCCTGTCGCGCCAGGCGCACGTGGCTGAGGAAGGCCGAACCGTCGAGCCATTCATACGCGCGGGGCAGGGGGGCCGCGAAACGTGCACCGGCGCAAGCTTCGCCGCCGCCCTCGGCCGCGCGCGCGAGCGCCTCGAGGCGGGGGGCAAGCGTCGACCAGTCGTCGAGGGCGGCCTGCAACGTCGCCGCGACGCCGGTGGCGCGGACGAACCGCGTCCCGTCCCGAGCCACCACCACGAGGGTTCCGTCGCGCCCTCCCTCCTCGAGCGTCGCGAGGCGCATGAGGAAAGTATACGGCAGGGGAGGGGGCGCGTCTTTTCAGCGTCTTTTCAGCGTCTTTTCAGCGCCCGCCGAGGGCGACGAGGGCACAGAGACTGGCGAGCTCGACCACCTGCTGGGTGGCGCCGAGGAAGTCGCCGGTTATCCCACCCGCCCGGGCAGAAAAGCGCCAGCCCGCCACCGTCGCGACCAGAACGCCCGCTCCGACGACGACTCCCGTACCCAGCGGCGTCAGCCAGCCGCGCGCCAGGGCGAGCGCGAAGGCGGCCGCCGTGAAGGCCAGGGCCAGGATGAGCTGTGGCACGCGGGCGTGAACCACGGTCCGGCTGCGGGCGACGTCGTCGGGCGTGACGTAGGGGAGGGCGACGAGCAGAGCGGTCAAAGTCGTGCGCGAGACGATGGCCGCGATGACGATGGCCGCGGGAAAGTCGACGGTCGTGGCGAGCGCGGCCGCGCGCAGTCCCAGTGCGGTCACCAGCGCTGCCACGCCGTAGGTGCCGTGGCGGCTGTCCTTGAGGATGACGAAGATGCTGTCGCGATCGCGGGCCCCCCCGAGCGCGTCGGCGGTGTCGGCGAGCCCGTCTTCGTGCAGGGCCCCCGTCACCAGGAGGCTGACGATGATGACGACGAAGGCTGCCATCGCGGGCGGCAGCGGTCCTGCCAGCAGCGTCAGCAGGGCCGCCGTAATGCCGCCCACGATCGCGCCGACGACGGGGAACCAGCCGCTGCCCCAGCGTAGGGCCCCCGGCGACAGGTGCGTGCCGGCGGGCAGCCGGGTCAGCAGCATGAGCGCCGCACGCAGGCCGCCCGCCATGCCGTCGAGGGGGGCGATGGGCGCGGGCGTGGATGCCGGTTCGGTCATGGCGGCGGCCATGATGAGAGAGGAGATGGGGCGCCGACAAGCTGATCTGCGAACTCGCTTCGCCTCGACGCCTTCCTAGTTTAGAACCCGGCCATGTCGTCGTTGCCGCCGTTGTCATTGCCGGCAGGGGAGCTGCGGCCGCCGCGCCTCGTCCTCATCGGCGGCGGTGCGCGGTCGGGCAAGAGCGCGTTTGCGCTCAGTCACGGCGAGAGCCTCGGGGAGCGCCGCTGCTTCATCGCGACCGCTCAGGCCTTCGACGACGAGATGCGGGCTCGGATCGATCGCCACAGGGCCGACCGAGGTGCTGCCTGGCAGACCCTGGAAGAGCCGCTTGCACTGGGCGCTGCGCTGGCGAAGGCGCCACGCGATGCCGTCGTGGTCGTCGATTGCCTCACGCTCTGGCTCTCGAACCTGCTCTGTGCCGACGTTCCTCTCGCCGACATCGAGCAGGCCATCGGCGATCTCGTGGAGCGGGCGGCCGCGCGAGAGGCTCCTACGCTCGTGGTCACCAACGAGGTCGGGCTTGGCCTCGTGCCCGAGACGCCGCTCGGTCGGGCCTTTCGCGATCTCGCGGGCGGCGCGCACCAGCGGCTGGCGGCCCGCGCCGACGAGATCTATGTCGCCATCATGGGGGTCGTGCTGCGCCTTGCGCCGGGGCCGATCGCCGCGGTCAGAGGGGGCGGCTGCAACGCCGCCGGGATGGGTGCGTAGGTGAGCTGGGCCGACGCCCTCGCTTCGATCCCGGCGGGTGAGCAGGTCCTCTGCCTTGTCCTCGCGTTCCTCTGGGATCGCTTCGCGGGTGAGCCTCCTGCCGTTGTCCATCCTGTGGTCTGGCTGGGACGGCTGATTGCCGCTTTCGGCCGGCCGCGGCCCGAACGCTCCTCCCGAGCCGAGTTCCTCCGTGGCCTTGCCGTTGCCCTTGTGCTGCCGACGGTTGCCTGGTTCGGCACCGAGCTCGTCTTGCTGGGCCTGGCCGACACGCCCTGGTTGCGCGTGCTGGTCGGCGTCTGGCTGCTGAAGTCGACCTTCGCGTTGTCGGCGCTGGCCAACACCGCGGGCGACGTGCAACGAGCTTTGCGTAACGAGGATCTCGCGGGGGCCCGCCAGGGACTGAGAAGTCTCTGCAGTCGCGATCCCGCCGCGCTCGACGAGTCGGATCTGGCCGCGGGTGCGATCGAGTCGGTCGCCGAAAACGCGAGCGACAGCGTGGTGGCGCCGCTCTTCTTTTACGTGTTGTTCGGGCTTCCGGGCGCGCTCGCCTACCGCGCGATCAACACGGCGGACGCCATGATCGGATACCGCGGCGACTACGAATGGTTCGGCAAAGCGGCCGCGCGGCTCGACGACGCTGTCAACTTCGTGCCCGCGCGGCTGACCGCTCTGTTGCTCTTGCTGTCCGGTGGGCTCACCGGCCACGACGTCGGCCGCGGCATTTCCATCTTGCGCCGGGACGGCGCGCTCACCGAGAGTCCCAACGCCGGGCGGCCGATGGCGACGATGGCGGGGCTGCTCGGCGTGCGGCTGGAGAAAAAGGATCACTACGCCCTCGGGGACGCGGAGCGGCCGCTGGATCCCACCGCAATCGGGCGTTCGATTCGGCTTCTCCGCACGCTCGGTTATGTGGTGCTGCCGATCGCGGCGCAGGGGATTGTCTGGCTTGGCTGACGTGACGATCGTGCCGGCCATCGATCGGGTTCACGGCGGTCTCGATCGCACGGAGCTGGCGGCGTACGGGATCGACGCTGAACACGTCCTCGATTTCAGCGTGAACGTGAATCCCTACGGTGGCTCGCCCGCGCTACGGGAAGCCATCGCGCGAGCGCGGCTGGATCGTTATCCCGACGCGCGCGCCCCGGGGCCGCTTTCGGCGCTGGCCGCCCTGTGGAACGTCGAGCCCGCCCGGATCGCAATTGGCAATGGCGCTGCCGAGCTGCTCTGGACGCTGGTCGGCTGGCTGGGACGTGGTGGACCGCTGATCACGGTCGAGCCTGCGTTTTGCGAACCGGCGCTGGCGGCGCAGGCGCACGGCATTCCCGTGATTCGCCACTGGCTCGCCTGGGAGCGGGGCTTTCGTCTCGATGTGGCGCCTCTCGTGGACACCGTGCGGTCCTGCGGGGCGCGGGTGATCTATCTCGCCAGCCCGCAAAATCCGACCGGGGTGCTGATCCCGCCTTCGACAGTCGCGCAAGCCGCGGCTGCGTGCCCGGGCAGCACCTTCATCCTCGACGAGGCCTTCCTCGCGTTGAGCGACGGCCATGCTCACTCCCGTGAGCGACTGCCCGACAACGTGGTGAGAGTTCGCTCCTTGACCAAGGAGCATGCCTTGCCGGGCTTGCGTGTCGGAGCGCTTGTCGGCGCGCCTTCCCTGGTCGCGGAGCTCGAGAGGGCGCGTCCGGCATGGACGGTGAGCGCGCCGGCGTTGGCAGCGGCCGAGGCGGCTGGGGCGGAGGCGGCATTCGTTTCGGCGCTGCGAACGCGCTGGCTCGACGACACCAGAGCCCTGGCGAGCGAGATCGGCGGTTTGGCTGGCTTCGGTCTCACCGTGCTGCCGAGCTCGACAGTCTATTTTCTTCTCGATGCCAGCGGCATGGACGATGCCAGCGGCATGGACGCTGCCGGCGGCAGGAGCGACGCGCGCGCGCTCAGGCGCTACCTGCTCACGCGTCATGGCGTGCTGGTGCGCGATTGTGCGTCGTTCGGTCTGCCCTCGTGCCTACGCGTGGGCGGTCGACCGCCAGCGGATCGGGCGCGGCTGATTTCCGCGCTGCGGGCGGCGCGACACGAGCCACGCCAGCCGTGATCTCACGCACGGTCGCGCACGTT
>JANNNO010000039.1:0-17281 GCA_031398585.1 Myxococcales bacterium
TTTCAGCGCGGCCATCAGCTGCCCAACAAGGCGTTGCAGGCGGACGAACGCATCGGTCGCTTCGCTCCCTCAGCTGCTCGCCGCTGAACGCCAGGGTCGTTGGGCAGACCAGTGAGGCGGGTTCCAGAGATCACGATGCGAAATTCGGTAACATTGCTCCTCATCACAACCGCGTCTGTGGGCGCCTGCATCCCGTACAGGGCGTCGATACGACAGGCGCGTGTGGGCACGGTGGTCGATGACAAGTCTGGGCATCCCGTAGCTGACGCCAAAGTGCTTGTAGAAAGTTGGCAGGTGTTGATTCCGTCAGGACGCAAATTTGCCCGTAAAGACGCTTTTCAAGTCATCACCGATCGGAATGGGCGCTTCGAGGTTCCAAAGAAGACCGAATGGTTTTTGGTAATTCTCCTTCCCCACATGGGGCCGACGTTCGCGGAACGATTCTGTGTCACCCGCACCGGCTACGCTCCGCTGCTTGGCGATCCTTGGATGAGCCCCCGCGATTTGTCCTGGCGTTACACCTTTCCCAATCCATTTCGTCTGAAACAGGGCGACCACTCGAGGGGCGAAGGCAGCGACTGTTTGTTTCCGTCGGGCGACTAGACGCAAAACGCTGCCCAACACGGCGTTGCAGGCGGACGATCACTTCGGTCGCTTCGCTCCCTCAGTCGCTCGCCGCTGAACACCAGGTCGTTGGGCAGCAGGACGCCGATCCCGAGGGCTGGACGAGGTTATGAACATCGTTCATACTTAGGTTATGACGAAGCGCCTCCAAGCTATCGGAAATAGCGCCGGAATCATCGTCGACAAGCCGATCTTGGAGCTGCTTGGGATCACGGCAGATACCGACCTGGAGCTGACTACCGACGGCCGTAGTTTGATCATAACGCCGCGCCTCTCCGTCGATGGGCGTGCTCGAAAGCTAGCCAAGGTGCAGCAGAGGACGTTGAAGAATCACGAGGGCACCTTCCGCAAGCTCGCCAAGTGACGACGACGCTGGATCCACTTTTCCTTACTGTCGACGAGGTGGTCGGCTTTCACGCTGACCAAATTCGCCTCTTTGGCGGCACTGGCGGCATTCGGTTGCGTGCGTCCCTCGAGTCGGCGGTGGCCACGCCGCAGGCCTCTTTCGGCGGTCGGTATCTTCACGATGACTTGTTCGAGATGGCCGCTGCCTACGCATTCCACATCGCTGAGAACCAGCCATTCGTTGATGGAAACAAGCGAACGGCCTTGAACGCCGCCATTTCGTTTCTCGGGTTGAACGGCCACGTCGTCCTCGACCCAGACGGCAAGTTGTACGATGCGATGATTGCGATCAGCGCGCGTGAGCTCGACAAGAAGGGACTGGCGGCCTTGCTGTCCACGCTCTCCGTTCCAGAACCTGGGGAGGAGCAATCGTGAGCTGCTGCCCAACCCGACGTTGCAGCGGACCTGCTCCTCGCTTCCGCTCGGAAGCAGGCCGCTGAACGTCAAAGTCGTTGGGCGGACGTATGAGCGGCGAAGTGATTCGAGAGGTCGGTTGCATCACATTCTGGCGTCGCCCGCCGCGACGAAGGGCCGGAGCGCTGGGCCCGGCTCGATGTCTGTCCTGAGATCCTTGGTGAGGAGAACGAATCATGAGCACGAAGCGCAAAGAGTTCCAATTTTGGATACCACTGATATTCGGGCTCATGGGCGTCTTGAGAATCTTCGGGGATCCTCGCCTGGCCGCGATTCGCACGGTCGACATTGTCCGACTGGTTGCGATCGGAATGTGTTTGGGGTTCGCCCTGGCAACGCTGGTGACATTTTCTCGCCGCCCCCGTGAATGACTGTCATGACGGGCGGGCGGTTGGCCAGATGCGTCTGAGCGTTCGCTCGAGTCGTCCTGGCCACCGCAACCATGAGGGGAGGATGACATTCGCACCTCACTGCTGCGCCTCCTTGAAAGGCTGAGCAACCGGGAAGATCGTTTACAGGTGTCCGGAGACATCGCTAACACTTTTTCGATCGAAACGAGGCCCCGGTGATCGACCCGGTGCGCTCATCCAGACGACCCAGAAGCGTTCGGTAGAAGACGATGTTCCAAATGCCATCGTCGACGGGTTCAAGGCCGATGTGCTCGCCTCCCAGCGCTTGGCTGAGAAATATGTGCTCGCGATGGAGCTTGAACTCGCCGGCGTTGCTCACCCGCCGCACCTCGCAGTGGCCTTTGTATTCGGGGTCGACGATGCGTCTTGGATAGGACCGTGTCGACGGGGTCCAAAGAGAAGCGGGAGGTTCGTCGTCGAGGGCTTCGTGCGGGCGGTGATGGTTGTAGTCCACCTGGAACTGGTCGAACTTCCACTGTTGGCCGCGCATGCTGGCGGCCGGCGGCCGAGTAGTCTCGGCCTTCAGCGTCCGCTGCATGCGCTCATGGGCCCCGTTCTCCTGAGGGCTCGACGGGCGTGATGCGCTGATGGACGATGCCGAGCTTCATCCACCAAACGTTCAGCTCACACAGTCCGTGGATACCGGTTGAGGCGAAAGGCACGCCGTTGTCACTGCGAATCGCCTCTGGCAGTCCGAGCTCTCGGAAGAGCCTCTCCAGCGCTTCTCGTGCGCCGACGGTGCGCACGTTCGGAAGCCCTCGGCAGCACAGCAGGTACCAGCTGAAGTGATCCAAAACGGTCAGCGGATAGCAGTAGATGCCATCGCGCGTGCGAAACTGGCCCTTGAAATCCATCGTCCACACCTGATTGGGTGCGTTGGTTTGGAGAGGCACAGCACCAGGGTGATCCCAGCGCGTTCGGCGACGCCTCGGCTTGACGAGACCATGGCGCTTCAAGATGTCGAAGACTGTGCTTCGGCAGGGCATCTCAGCTTCCTTCACGCGGCCCCGCAGCAGCCGGCGGATCTTTCGCGCGCCCCAGCCGTGAGTCTTCTTCAGGAGGACGATGAGACGCTCCGTGCTTTCGGCGGTTCGATGCGGACACGAGAGAGGAGCCCGACTCCGCTCTATAAGCCCAGCCTTTCCCTCGGCCTCAAAGCGACGCGCCCACTTGTACCCGGTCGGACGGGAGACGCCGTAGTGCTCGCACAGATCGCTCATCGTCCACTGCCCAGACGCGAGGTCTCGCACGAAGGCTTGTCGCTCCATCACTGCGCTCGTCTGCTTCCACGCCATGCGCGAACGTGTAAACGATGTCTCCGGTCAGGTGTAAAGTATCTACCCGAGTCGTACCGCGGCTTGGTTCAACCCGCCGTTGCAGCGCCGCCGCTGAACGCCAAGGTCGTTAGCGGGCTCGCGCATTGCGCAGGCACCTGCTTGCGCTCCTATGGTCTGTAGACCATACTGGTACACGTTGTGCCGACGGTCATGGAGGGTGACTTCGAGTGGGACTCGGCCAAGGCAGAGTCGAACCTCAAGAAGCACAAGGTCTCGTTCTTCGAGGCTGCGACCGTGTTTGCAGACCCATCAGCCGTCTATCTCGACGACGGATCGGGCCTTGGCATCTTGGTGGTCATCGGCACGTCGCTCCGAGAACGCATCCTCTACGTAGTTCACGTTCAGCGAGGCGCCCGGGATGGAATCATCAGTGCTCGGCCCGCAGAGCGGGGGGAACGTGCCGTCTATGAAAGTGAGAAGTCATGAGCCAGGCAACAAAGCGTCGGGTTGAGGAAGTGGGATCACCGGTCCGTGTGCTCGGTCGAGGCCTAGGTGCGCAGCGTGGGGTGCGCCTGACGCTTCGTGGGATTCGGGAGGCCGCCGGAAAGACCCAGGTCGAGGTCAAGGATGCTTCAAGTATCGATCAGGGAGATATCTCGCGGCTGGAAGCCCGTGGAGATTTCGACGACTGCCAAGTCGACACTCTGCAGCGGTACGTGGCTGCCCTCGGCGGGCGACTCGATCTGGTTGCCGTATTCGGCGACAAGAAGATCACCCTCACTGGAGCAGCGAAGGACAACGATCCGCCGGCTAACCGGGCGCTGCAGCGGGCGAAGCGCCTCCCTCGCTCCGCTCGGTCGACACCTCGCCGCTGAACGCCGGTGTCGTTCGGCAGACGAGGCGATGTCAGCCACGAAGACGCGAATCATGTACATCGAGCGGGGCGGCTTCGGGGGACCGGGACGCATCGGACGCGTCACGTTTTCGAAGACCGGCCGGACCCTCTACTACGGTGGGCGTTCCCTCGCATCTCTGAACGGACGCGGGTACAAATCGAGTCACTTTGACGAGGAGACACGCGAGGAATACTGGATCTCGGGCCCGCGCAAGGACGGACAGGACACGCTCTACCCGCGCGAGGTCGAAATCGACGATGACGTCCGGGAGGAGTACTGGCTCATGATCCGCAAGCGGCCGGACCTCGTGGCGGAGACCTCTTTCAAATCCTTGGGACAACATGCGAAGCATTCAACCCGCTGATCACGGGCTGCTGCCGAACCGGGCGTTGCAGGCGGACGACCGCCTTCCTCGTTTCGCTCGGGCGGCCGCTCGCCGCTGAACGCCACGATCGGTCGTTGGACGGACACTTGAAACCGCACCTTGCTTTCCATCTATCGTGGCTGTTGACGGTCGTCCTCACTGGATCGGGCTGCTCCATTCTTTGGAAGTATAAGTGCCTCGTACCATCAGGTCGTGAAGCCTTCAGCGTCGACGGACCAAGTGATGTCAGATCACTGGTTTCCAGGTCGTTGGGCGGCTTCCTTCTTGGGGCGGCCTTCGAGCGCGATTCGCGACGCGTCTTGCTCGTGATAACATAACTGTGTAGACTGTTATCACTATGATTCGCACTCAGATTAGCCTGTCGGAGGATGAGTACTCAGCGGCCAAGCACGAGGCCGCGCGTCTTGGGATATCGTTGGCGGAACTGCTTCGCCGCTCCCTTCGAACAGTTCTTCCCGTTAACGACACCCAACCGTGGATGCGGTACGCGGGAATGGTCGAGACCGGCGATCCGAAATCGAGCCAGAACATCGACGATGTGATCTATGGCCGGAAAGACTGATGCCTACGTCGACACGTCGGCCCTAATCGCCTTCGTCGATCGATCGGACAGCTACCACTTAACCTTTCGTCGGCTTTTTGCGAAGCCGCCCGCCTTGGTCACCACGACTTTAGTGATCGCCGAGGGGCATGCCTGGTTTCTACGACGCTACGACCGAACGCGCGCGCTTCAGTTCATGGCCATGGTCGAGGACATGACGCCCTTGCGCGTTTTCGCTGTGGGGGAGAAGGAGCAGATCGCGGCGACGGAGGTACTTCGCCGTTTTTCCGACCAGGACTTGACCTTGACCGATGCGGTCGGCTTGCATCTCATGAAGGCCCAGCGGCTCCGCGCGTGCTGGTCCACCGACTTTCACCTTGGTCTGACCGGCGTATCTCTGGTGATCAATGAGAGCTGAGAAGCGTGAAAGCGCCGCCCAACCCGACGTTGCAGCTGTCGAAGGGCTTCCTCCCTTCGATCGGTCGCTGCATCGCCGCTGAACGCCAAGGTCGTTAGCGGGCTCGGGCCTTGCGCGGGGAATGGAGGTGAATGGGAAGGACTCGAGCGAAGTGCGAGAAGTCCTCGTCGGTGGTGAGAATCGCGGAGTTCCGCCTGACGGCCACCGCGCAAATCAGGAAGTCGGTATTGGAGCCTTGGATTCCTCGCGCCCGGCATCGCTTGAAGAACGCAGCCGCTTCCTCGAAGTCGTCCACCACGAGCTCGACATCCGGGAATGGCCGCAAGTATTCGCGGAGAGTTTCGCACTGTGCCTGAGCCGGGATGCCCGACAAGAGTTCCTGCCTGATCGGGCCAATGATGGATGCTCGGCCCTCTCGAATGAGATCCGCCAGCTCGAGCGCCTCGGGTTCGGCCGAAGCTCGGCGGCGGCGAAGAGCGAGTGACCAAACCGAAGTATCGACGACGATCCTCATGAGCGTCGTCGTTGGCGTTTGTAGTCGTACTTGGGGTCGAAATCCACCTTGCCGAAGAGGTCCAAGATTCGGGCCTGCTTGCGGTGTCGGATGTACTCTTCGAGCGCCTCTGTAACGGTGTCCTTCTTGGTTCGATGCCCACCTACACGAAGGGCCTCCTCCAGAAGACGATCATCGATAGCGAGGTTGGTGGCCATGTGTAAGAGTCTACACATACACATGGAAACGGGCAACGCCGCCTAACCCGACACCGCCTAACCCGACGTCACAGGGGGCGGCCGTGGTCCTCGTTTACGCTCGGAACCACGCCGCCGTTGAACGTCAGGGTCGTTGGGCCTCGGAGGCGGCGGCGAAGAGCAGATCCAAGAGCATGGACCTGGCGGAACGCTTCGCTGCGGCCGTTGTCGTCGAGGGGCTCGGCTACGCCTTGGCCGCCGGTGCCTTTGCATTCGGGCGGCGAGACGAAATGCGCGCGCTTGCGGCGCGCGCGACGTCGACCTTGCCATCCCGGAGAGCATCGAGCGGCCTTGCCACGCAACCCGGTGCCGTACGCGGTCATGACGATCATGCGGCAGACGAGCGGCTCGATCTTGCCGAGCAGCGCTTCGACCTCGGCTCCGCTGACGACGGCGGGCAGCTCGAACGCGATGGGCCGGTCGGCGTCACGTCTGACGAACTGTTCGCCCTGGGCGTCGCTCGCCGCAGCGCTGGAGATCGCGGCGATGATGGCTAAACTTCCAAGCAGGCGTTGCAGGCTGAAGATCGCCTCGGTCGCTTCGCAGCCGCTCGCCGCCGCTGAACGCCAGGTCGTTGGACGGCTGCGTGACGGTCAGGTCCAGTCGACGGCTTTCAAACCGTCGAAGGAGCGAAAGTCCTTGATGTTGGCGGTGACGAGGGTCAGCCCGCGGGTGAAAGCAATCGCCGCGATTTGGCCATCAACGAACGGAGCGATTTTGCCAGCTTCCTCAAGCCGAGCTCTCTCGCGTCCGTGCCAATCAGCAGCAACGTCGTCGTACGACAGTATCGGGAAGGATCGCCGGACGACAGCCTGAAGGTACTCCTCCAGAGCTGCTCGACGTTTGCCCGCGGGAAGGCGGCTCAAGCCAAAGACAAGCTCATGCCAAACCGGCGCTGCGATGGCACACGACCCTCCATACTGCTGCAGCTTCTTCACCACGCGGGTGTTCGGCTCTTTCATCACTGGCGCCGATACGATGCTGGTATCGAGAAGAAACTTCACAGGCGCACGCGACGCCCCGGCGCCCGGTCCCTGGTCGAATCAAGCGAGTCGGGTTCGAGGCCAACCTCATCGAGAGAATGCCGGCTCACGAACGCGCGGTAGGCGTCACCGAAGTTGGCTTGCTCACTGCGGAGAGCCTCGTACTTCTCCGGCGAAATCACGATCGCCACGGCGCGCCCCCGCCGAGTAAGCTCAATCTCCTTGCCCGCTTCGACATCATCAAGAATGGCAGGCAAATGGGCTCGCGCGTCGGCCACCGAATAGCTCTTCGCCATGAACGTAGTGTACACTCATATGTACATTGTGCCCGGACGATTCGGGGACGCCGTCCAGCCCGGAATCTGTCAACGCGGTTGAGACGGCGGGTTTGCTGAATCTATGAGCGAACCGGCGGCGACACTGAGGCGCTGGGGCCGACGATGACGGCGGTGGAGGTGATGGGGTTGATGCTCACTTCGGTGGGCGGGAGGAGGGCGCGAGGTGCGCCGTGGGGAATGCGCTCGGGATGCCCTTGGTAGGCGGCATCCAGAGCCGCCTTCTTCATGAGGGGGGTGACATCCTTTGTCGGGCTTTGCAGTTCGACGTTTTCAGATGCCGCCCCTCCTTTTTTTTTCACCTACCGTCCGTAAAGCCGACAGTCGAAGGGCTCCCTCCCTTCGGTCATTCGCCGGTCGCTTCTTCACCGTTGAACGCCAAGGTCGTTGGGCGGCTAGCCACCTGGCAGGTAGGCTACGTCGAGATCGTCCGCGAGACTTGCGAGACCCGGTTTGATGGCGCGTGCGCATTTGCCCGACCCGCGAGCCCTCCATCTCCTACCGCACGGGCGGGCTAGACGCGCGCGGGCTGCGCGCTAGAGGACGGGTCGCGATCTCGGGCTCCTATCCTCACAGCGGGCGAAGCCGAGACACATCGATCGAAGGTGAGGGACGCGCCGGTCACTCTTGTCACGCCGCAACAGTCGCCGCCCATACGTGTCCTTGCAGGCCCACCCGACAAGCAGTGGCCCAATGACGTCGATTCTGTTCACGACGTCGATCTGCGCGGTTCTCGCGCTGTCCTGGTCATCTCCTTGTGCAAACGTTATTGCGAGATGAGTATTCTCGCCCGCATGAAGAAGCTCGCCGTCGTTGCTCTGCTGACCCTCACCGCGTGTTCGAACAATCCGTCCGACACGAGGGGCACCAATGAACCGGTGAACGAGAAGCCCACCGGCAGCGGCGGTAGCGGCGGTAGCACTGCCAAAGGCGGCAGCGGTGGCACAGGCGGCAGTGGCGCGGGCGGCAGCGCCATGGCTGGCAACGGCGCAGGCGGCAACGCCATGGCCGGCAGCAGCGGCGCGGACGCCAACACCGGCACGGGCGGCGGCAACGCCACGGGCGGCGGCAACGCCACGGACGGCGGGAGCCGCAGCGACGATGGCGGCGGCGCCGCGGGTGTTGGCGGCGCGATGGCCACCGGCTACAAATTCGGTTCGCGCCCGCAGCAATACCCGATGGGCAGCATCAAGCCCACGGGGTCGCAGGCCGAGCTCGACGCCGCGGTCAAGGCCGCTTACGACAAGTGGAAGGCCGCCTATGTGACGGCCGCTTGTGATGGCTACGTCGTCAAGACGGCGACCGGCACGACCAGCGCGTCGGCGCTCGGCAACGGTATGGTGATCGTCGCGATGATGGCGGGCCACGATCCGCAGGCCCAGACCATCTTCGATGGAATGTTTGCGGTGGGGCGGAAGTTTCCCAGCGGGATCAGCATCAGAGTGCCGGCCAAACACGGCATCCGCCCACGCCCCGGCAACGAGTACCTGCCCACCCACACGCTTGGTCCCAATTGCTCGAGGGTGTTCGAAGCCGACTCGTCTCCGGCCGGCGATCTCCCGTTCGCCTATTCGCTTATCCTGGCCGACAAACAGTGGGGCTCGACCGGCAAGGTCAACTATCTCGACGAGGCGAAGAAGACCGCCAACGCGATCAAGCTCTACGACATGAACCCGCACAAGCTGATGGGCCTCGGTGACTGGGCGTCGCTGCCCTTCGAAGGCATGTGGACGACGATTGCTCGACCCGACTACTTCATGGTGGGGTATTTCCACGCCTATGCCAAGGCGAGCGGTGACATGTTCTGGATGCAGGCCATCGACGCCGCCCACGCCAAGATCGCCGATCTGCAGACCCGGTTGAGCGCCATGACTGGCCTTTTGCCGCAATACTTCATCGGCAGCATGAACCCGCCGGGCGGCGGGCTCCTTCGCGATGCGAATGCCCCGCACTATTTCGGCAGCGCCGGCCTTATTCCCTTGTGGCTGGCCGGTGACTACATCGCCAGCGGCGACATGCGTGCGAAGGTGGCGTTGACCAAAATTACCAACTGGATCAAGAGCAAAACCGGTGGCGATGCGGGCAAGATCGTCGACGGCTACCGCCTCAACGGCGACGCAATCGGAACGATGGGCACCATGAACTTCGTCGCCCCCTTCGGCGCCATCGCCATCTTCGACGCCGCCAACCAAGCGTGGCTCGACGCCATCTGGAAACTCATGGCCGCCGCCCCCACCGCCAGCCACGCCGCCGACTCGGCCAACCTGCTCGGCATGTTGATCGTGACCGGCAACTGGTGGGCGCCGTAGACGCGCCGCTGGCTCTCTCGCTCTCCCGCCCGCGCACTTGGCCTTCGGCGATCTGCACTGGCATCTCAATCCAAGTGTGTGGACCACGGTGAGGGGCGAGCCACGCTTCGACCTTGCGCCCGCAACTGACCCGGCGCGCCCACCCACGACGCTGGCCGAAGATCCAGGAGGCGGAGCTCT
Source organism: Myxococcales bacterium (assembly GCA_031398585.1). Taxonomy (GTDB): domain Bacteria; phylum Myxococcota_A; class Polyangia; order Fen-1088; family Fen-1088; genus JANNNO01. The sequence continues at coordinate 9,928 of JANNNO010000039.1, forward strand.
CGTGGTCACTTGAGCTGTTTCGTACGGCGGACGATGGGTGATCCTCGACGGGTACCATCGCCTCGCCGGGAAGATGGGTAACAAAGCAGACCGGCAACATGGGTGACACTTCCGTGATGGGTCCGCTGCCAATACGCCTCCAGCTCCCTGCCCGTCAGCCTCTCAGGTTCTTGAAGCACGACGCGCATCCGCCCGCGCGGTGTCCGCGCTCAAACAGTCGGCGGATCGCGGAACATGTCGCCCATCTGCTTGACGACCGCGCGACGCGACCTGAAGCGGTTGGCGAAGGTGATCAGCTTCTGCAACCACGTGCCGGCGATGATGGTGGGGCTTTCGCGCGCCCGCAGGGCGGCCATACCTTGACCCACAACCGCGTCCGCGGTCTGCACGAGCAGCGCCGGAGGGGTGAGATGATCGCTGCCCGATCGGCGCTGGAACTCGGTGGTGGTCGGCCCCGGGTGAAGCCCGAGGACATACACGCCGCGCCCCTTCTGCTCAAACCATAAACACTCAGACAGCACGGTCACGAAGGCCTTTGTTGCCGCGTAGATGCCCGAGGCCGGCATGGGGCTGAACGCCAGACCCGAAGATACGTTCACCAGAGCGTCGCCCGGTTGCGCCCGAGTCAGAAAAGCATGGGCGAGCGTGACCACCGCGTTCATGTTCACGCGCATCAACGCGAGGTGCTTTTCGAGCGGCTGATCGGGGAACTTTCCGAACAGACCGTACCCCGCGTTGTTGATAAGCAAGCCATGGTGTGTGACGGAAAGCATGTCGGCCACCCGGCGCACGTCGCGGTCGACCGAGAGATCCGCGACCAGCACCTGGTGGCCTTGGCCCGGCAACGACGCCACCAGCTCGTGCAGCCGCGCATCGTTGCGGGCCACGGCGGTAATGCGGTGGCCGTCACGGGCCAGGCGCTGTGCGAAGGCTCGCCCGATGCCTTCGCTGGCGCCAGTGACCATCGCGCGCCGTGTTTCCATCAGTCCTCCTCGCCAGATCCCCGACATTCGTCAAGATACGTCGCATTCTTGCGGACGCCAGACGGTGTAGGGGAGAGTCGGATCCATCGCGATCGGACGGCCGGCGCGGGTGACGTGCCAAGCTCGAGACAAATACGTTACTCTGCGACCAATGGGCTGCCGACGACGGCTTTGCGCGAAGGACTCGAGCGTGATCCGGACCAGTGAGCTACCGGCCGTTGCAGGTGGCCGAACGCATCGGTCGCTTCGCTCCCCCACCTGCTCGCCGCTGAACGCCAGGGTCGTTGGGCAGACCGGTGCGGGGCCCCGTTTTCAATGAGTCGTCCACCAAAGATGGCAATCGCGCCTCAGCCGATGCTCGCCGTCCGCGATGTGCCGGCAGCGAGTCGCTGGTACCAGAATGTTCTGGGCGCGAGGAGCGGCCATGGCGGAGATGAGTACGAGCAGATTGTTGTCGAGGGCCGAATGGTCCTACAGCTACACGGTCTCGAGGAGGCACACCACCACGGCGGACTCGTGAAGCCCGGCGTGCCACTGGGCAATGGCGTCGCTGTGTGGTTCGAAGTCGAGGAAATGGATGCCGCGATCGCGCGCATCCGGAGGGACGGGGTGACGATCGCTGCCGATGTTCATGTCAACCCAAACGCGGGGCATCGCGAGATCTGGTTGCGCGACCCTGATGGTTACCTTGTCGTGCTCGCCGGACGCTGATGATGTCAGCCCGGACTTCAGGTCGGCGCTGTCAGCTGTCCAACCAGCCGTCGCCGGCGGACGAACGCATCGAAAGCTTCGCCCTTTGAGCTGTTCGCCGCTGACGCCACATCGTTAGCCAGATGCTTCTTTCGGCGTCCGCAAGACGCATCTCGCCGATTTCGACCGCGCAGGTCGCGATCCTGCGAGGCGCTGGCCCGCGGGCTGGGCGCGATGGGGCGGCCTTGTGTCAGTGCGCGCGCCGGTAGTGCATGGCGACCGCGCCGTCACTGAGCGGCTTCGCCGAGATCAGCTCGAGCCGTCGCGTGCTGGGCAGCCCGCTATACAGAGTCGGGCCGTGGCCGGCAATCCTGGGGTGGACGAGGAACTGGTACTCGTCGATCAAATCCAGCCGGTCCAGCTCGGTGGCGAGTTTGCAGCTACCGAGGAGCACGCCGGCCGGGGTCGCGTCCTTGAGCTTCTGCACGCCCGTGCGCAGGTCACCGGCGATGTGGTGGCTGTTGGTCCACGGGAAGTCCTTTCGCGTCGACGACACCACGTACTTCGGCTTGGCCTCTAGCTTGACCGCCCACTCGCGCATTGCCGGCGGCGCCCCCTCGTGGCCGCGGGCAACCGCTGGCCAGTGGCTCTCCATCATCTCGTAGGTGACGCGGCCCCACAGCATCGACCCGGCCTCGTCCATCATGCGGGTGAAGAAGGCGTGTGTCTCGTCGTCAGCGATTCCCTCGCGGTGGTCGACACAGCCGTCCAAGGTGACGTTGGTGCTGAAGGTCAAGAGTCCCATACAGCGAGTCTAAGCCATAGAGCCGTTCGCGGATGTCCTGGCGCCTGCGCTTGTCGGTCGAGAAGATCCTCCGCCTCGTCCCGGGGCGCCTCCGACTGCCAGACCAAGGACGGGGTGCGGCCCAAACGCCGACGGGCACGCTAGGGCAAGGCAGGCTAGGGCGCAGGCACGCTGGGGCGCGTGATGGAAAGCTAGCTCGGTTGCTCGCCGCTCAACGCGAGATCGTTAGGCCGTACCCCAACTCTCGTCGACATTCGGAGCGATGCCAATGAGCGATGATGGTGTGGAGGGAGGACAGAAATAGCGATTGGACGAATGCGGCCTACCCGTTGCGCTGCCACATGCGTTGGTCGCTGCGCTCCCTCTCGCGTTCGCATCTGAACGCCAGTATCGTTTGGGCGGCCGACATTCACGTCGATGGGACGCAGATGAAGGGCAAGGAAGGCAAGAAGGCCGATTCGCAGGATATCGTCGTCTTTTCAATCTTGAAGGGCGCCGTATGTTCGGATTGCAATATGGAGTTGGGCTCCGGAAGCTTGCTGCGGACTCAAGCCGATAAGGCCTATTGCCTCGATTGCGCCGACCTCGGTCACCTGGTGTTTCTTCCGAGCGGCGACGTCGCACTGACGAGGCGAAGTCGGAAGTACTCGTCGCTCTCGGCGGTTGTCGTTCGGTTTAGCCGTGCGCGAGGTCGCTACGAGCGGCAGGGCCTCCTTGTAGAACTTGCGGCGCTCGAGCGTGCCGAGGCGGAATGCTTGGGCGATGACGAGGCTCGACGAGCAGCCCGGGAGCGGGCGGCCAGCAATCGCGAGGAAGTCGATGCTCGATACGTTGAAGAGTTCGCGGACCACGTTCGCCGCGAGTTCCCGGGTTGCTCGACTGAGGAAGCGAAGGGCATAGCGGCCCACGCCTGCGAAAAGCACTCGGGTCGAGTTGGACGGTCGGCGGGAGCCCGAGCGTTCGATGCCGACGCTGTGGAATTGGCCGTAAGAGCTCACATTCGCCACAAACACACCGAATACGACCTCCTGCTGGCGAAAGGGTGGGAAAGAGACGCGGCAAGAACTCGGGTTGCTGACGTCACCGGCGCCGTCGTGAAGGAGTGGCGTTCCAAGTCATGACCTCAAACGACAAGAAGAGCGAACTGGCCCCTTCCTCCGAAGCGACGGAAGGTAAGCACCGGGGCTTGGCGCTCGCGAGGCTCCTGGGCCTCGCGGTGCTTCCACTCCTCATGCCCGCATCTCGCATCGTCGAGGGCATGCGGGGGGCCTCGCCCGCGTCGGACTTTGCGCTGCTGGAGCTCTCCACCGGCGAAGCGCTGCGCGGGACCCAAATGCTAGGCCCGTACTCGCGCTTCGGATGGCGACATCCAGGACCCACGTACTTCTATTTGCAAGCGCCGCTCTACGCGGCCTCCGGCTCCAGCTCGGCGAGCTTGCCCGTGACCGCTCTCATCTTCAACTGGGCGGCCATTCTCGGGATGGTGTGGTGCTTTTCTCGATGGGCGGCGCTGGCAGCCGCTTCGCTTTTCGCCCTGGCACTCTCCCTCTTCTACGGCGCCTACCTTGGCCCAGGCTTTCTCTACAATGTTTGGAACCCGGCGGTCACGATCCTGCCGCTCGGTCTGTTCCTGATCTTGTGTGCAGGCATGGCATGCGGGACGACCGGCGTCCTTCCGATCATCGCCGCTGTCGGTTCGTTCTTGGTGCAGACGCATTTGGGGTATCTGCCCTGCGTGGCGATGGGGGCGCTCACGTCGGGAGTGCTTTGGCTTCGACTCCGCCGGCTTCACGACGGTGTCGCGACGTCACCCCGCCTGCCGCTGATTTTAGCTGTCGGCACGCTCGTGGCATTCTGGACCCTGCCGCTCGCCGAGCAGCTGACCCGAGGGCCCGGGAATCTGTCCCTCGTCCTGCAATTCTTCAGGCGAGGAGGCGACGGTCACACCTGGAGCGAAGCGCTGTCGATCGTGTCTCGCGAAATCGCGTGGCCGTGGTCGTACACCCTATTCGGGGCCCTGCCGTGGTACGCGCCCTACCAGCCTCTTGAAGGATGGCGCCAAGCCGTGAGCGGGGCGCTCGCCCTGGGCCAAATGAGTCTGCTGGGGTTCTGGGCGGTCCGTTTGTGTGATCGGCCGTTCTTACGTGCTCTGGCGTGCATTTGTCTCGCGTGTACGTTCGTGGCGGTGCCGGCGCTGACACGCGTGTCGGGTGAGATCCGTCCCTATTTGACCGCGTGGATCTCCATGGTCGGTCTGATAGGATCCCTGGCAGCCATCGGCCCGTTGCTGGCATTTCGGCGCCTGGCAGTCCCCATCAGCCGCGAGCAGGGCGCGCTGATCCTGGCAGCCGGCTTGGCGATGGCCGTCGCCTTGGTCGGCCGGCCGCTCGTGCAAGACAGCCAGTTCCCGGCGGCCAAATCGGTCAGCGATGCCGTGAAGGCCGAGTTGGTGAAGTCCGGCGTCGATAGACCCCACGTCGAGATCCAGACGCGTTCGCCCGAGCTCTTCCATGCCGCTTCGGCTGTCTTGCTGCAGATGCACAAGGCAGGCATCGGGTTCTCAGTCGACCGCCCATGGTGGAACTTCTTCGGCGACAGGTTCCGCCCTTCCGGCCAGGAGGACGGCCTGTTGGACTTCCGTGTCGGGCGACCCGCCGGAGCGAGGCCAGCGTTCATGTGCGCCCCGAATGGAGACAGCGAGCTGTGCGTGTCCATCCTTCAGCGTCCGGCGTTGCCGGGCGCGCGGTAGACCAACGGTATTGCACGTCAGAAAGACTCGGTCCGTTCGAGGTGGCCGGTGAAGCCGTCGCCGCGATGGCGGCCCCGCGCGCCTTCGAGACAACGATCCATGACGTCGCCGTCGACGGCAGCTTTCCTGCCGCTGTTTACCCCGAGCGTGTAGCGGCCTGGGCTGAGGCCGTCCGTGCCGCGTGGACCGATACAACGCGCTCTGGGTGATGAATGGGGTTTGCCTTGGCTCGCTGGTGATACCGTGGAGTTCGTTGCAGGTGCCCTATCAGTGAACCGACAGCAGCATCCTGCCGCCCCATCCGGCCCGTGCAACCGATGACGTCAGCTCCCCGACAGACTGAGCGAACCGTGCTCCGGCGCTGGACCGCCGCGGATCGTGAGTGCTTTGCCGAGATGAATTCGGATCCCGAGGTCATGAAGTACTTCCCCGCGATGCTCACGCGCGAGGAAAGCGATCGCCTGGTCGACAACGTCGACGAGCACTTCGTCGTGCATGGATTCGGGCCGTGGGTGTTGGAGATTCCGAACGTGGTGCGGTTTGCCGGATTCGTGGGACTGTCGGTGCCTCGGTTCGTCGCCCCGTTCACGCCGTGTGTTGAGATCGGTTGGCGGCTGGCTCGCCCCTTCTGGGGGCATGGCTACGTCACGGAGGCGGCGCGAGCAGCGCTCGTGTTTGGGTTCGACGAGCTCAAACTCAGCGAAATTGTGTCGTTCACCGTGCCGACCAACCTGCGATCTCGTCGGGTCATGGAACGGCTCGGGATGAGCCACGATGAGCGCGACGATTTCGAGCACCCGTCGCTGCCCGAGGCCCACCCCCTGCGACGGCACGTGCTGTACCGGAAGTCCGGCAAGGCCCCGCCCACCGCTAAGTAGCGACGCCGCGCGGAGCCGACGCCCCCGGACTGTCGGCGGTTTCATTCACTCCGCGCCACGGATCGATCGTGTTGACCCGGGCGGTTGACGCCGCGTGTGGACGATTCCGCGGGGATTCACGGAGCCCAAGCGGTAATGTGGCGGGGCCACCGTGTCGGCCAGTCAGCATCCATCCCGCGGGCGCACCTCCGACGTCGAGGCGTGCATGGCAGCCTTCGAGCGGGAGCTCGACTACGTCTACACAGTCCTCCGTCGCCATGGCGCCGCGGACGCCGACATCGAGGATCTCGCGCAGGACGTGTTCCTGGTGCTGTGGCGGCGGTGGAGCGACTACCAGACGGATCGGCCTTTGCGCCCGTGGTTGGCAGGCATCGCCTTTCGCCTGGCGCGAAGGCAGCAGCTCCGGCGGCGGCGCGAGGTCTTGGGATTCGAACCCGAGGTGAGTGACGAGTCGTCGTTGCCCGACGAGCGAGTCGCCTCGAAACGGGCGCACGCACTTGCTCACCAGGCGCTCGCGCTGTTGCCCGAGCGCCATCGCACGGCCGTCACGCTGCACGACCTCGACGACATCCCCACGCGCGAGCTGGCGGACCTTTGGAAAGTACCGCTGTTCACCGCGTACACGCGTGTGCGGGCGGCGCGGGCGGCGTTCGCCACTGCACTCGAGACCCTGCAGAGGACCAGCCCCCCTCGCGAGTCGAGCTCGCCGTCGGCAGTGCTGGCCACCGGCCGCGCCACGGAGCGCGTGCCCGCCGACGTTCGACGACGGCTACGGGATCGCCTGCGAGCCATGATCCTGCTGCCGCCTTCCTGCTGGCCGCGGCCGCTTATGGACGACGATGGCTCACTTTCGCGTCCGAAGCCGGGCGAGGCGGCGCCGCGCTTGTCGGGGATCGCCAAGGGCATTTTGATCGGAGTGGCTGCCGTCCTGGGATTTCTGGTGACGATCGGGCCGTGGCAGCGGCGCGAACCGGAGGTAGCCAGCGTCTTCGGCGCGCGCGGGGGATTGGCTGCCAGGGTACCGCGACGGCTGCGGCCACCGGCCTTGGTGATGCCGGGTGCAACGCTGCCGTCGGTGACGACGCCTGATTCTATCTCGTTGTCACCCGCAACCGCCCTGGCGCGGGGGATGGTGGGCTACTGGCGTTTCGACGTGGGCCCCGGCAGTTTGGTGTTTCACGTTCTGTCGGGCAACCTCAACGACTGCACCCTCCGGTACCTCGATGCAGGACGCTCGTGGACGAATGGC
>JANNNO010000073.1:0-6099 GCA_031398585.1 Myxococcales bacterium
CGACCATCAAGCGCTGCACCGGCGAGACCAGCGCCACCACGCTCCGATCGATCGGCCCGAGGACGCCTGGCGACCGCGCGCTCTTGCGCAGCATCGACAGCGCCAGGCCGAGGACCAGGAGGACCGTGACCGTCTCTCGCAGCCGCCGCCGAGCCCCGACCACCTGTCCCCCTACTGCAGCGCCACTTCCCGTAGCAGGTCGAGCTCCTCGAGCGCACGCCCGGTCCCGAGTACGACCGCGCATTCGGGAGTTTCGGCGACAGTCACCGGCAGGCCGGTCTGATCGCGCAACAGCACATCGAGGTTACGCAGAAGCGCGCCGCCGCCCGTGAGCACGATGCCCCTGTCGACGATGTCGGCGGCCAGCTCCGGCGGGGTTCGCTCAAGCACGGACCGAACCGCATCGACGATCGCCGAGACCGGCTCCTCGAGCGCTTCACGAACCTCGTCGCTCGAGATGGAGAGCGTCTTGGGGATGCCGGCGATGAGGTCGCGACCCTTGATCTCCATGGTCGTCGGCTCACCCGAGGGGGCCGCGTTCCCGAGTTGCTTCTTGATGGTCTCGGCGGTGCGTTCGCCGATCAGCAGGTTGTACTTGCGTTTGACGAAGCTCGAGATGGCGTCGTCCATCTTGTCGCCCGCCACGCGGATCGATCGTGAGGTGACGATGCCGGCGAGTGAAATCACCGCGACCTCCGTGGTGCCGCCGCCGATGTCGCAGACCATGTTGCCCGAGGGCTCGGTGACCGGAAGCCCGGCGCCGATCGCGGCGGCCATGGGTTCTTCGATGAGGTAGACCTCGCGCGCGCCGGCGGCCAGCGCGGAGTCCCTGACCGCTCGCTTTTCCACCTCGGTGATCCCGGAGGGCACGCCGACGATGATCCGAGGCTTCACCAGCGTCTGCCGATTGTGAACCCGGTTGATGAAGTACCTCAGCAGCGCCTCGGTGATCTCGAAGTCGGCGATGACACCGTCCTTCATGGGACGGACCGCGGCGATGTTGCCCGGTGTGCGCCCTAGCATCTCCTTGGCCTGCTTGCCGACCGCCAGGACCTTCTTCGTGCCGTTGCCGAGGCGCTGTACGGCGACCACCGATGGCTCGTTCGACACGATGCCGCGGCCACGAACGAACGTGAGGATGTTCGCGGTGCCTAGGTCGATCGCGAGATCGTTCGAGAAGAGGCCATACAGTCGGTCGAGTAACATTCTGCTCCGCTTGGGATCGCGTCAGGATTTCCGAAACTTAGGGAATGTGGGTGGTAACCATTCCTTCGGCGTAAACGCCCCCGCGGTTGAAGGCGAACACCGCAGATAGGCGGTTTCGACCGGCCTTTCCACCCGTCCGCCGACCCAGGGAGGGCGCCCGTTGGCCCCCGGCTGGGTGCCTGTCGCACCCCGTATCCGGTGCTCACACCTCCGTCGGCCGTGTGTTAGATTCGCCCCCCCAATTTCGGGACTCTCGTACCTAATCTGGAGGCCTTCATGCTCGAGCAGCTGCGTCGCTCGTCGCAATCCCTGCTCATCTACGTGCTGTTCGGGATCGTGATCGTGGTGTTCGTGATCAACTTCGGCCCGCAATCGCCAGGCGGCTGTGACGACACCGTCACCCGCGCCTCGCATGCAGCCAAAGTCGAAGGCGAGACGCTCAGCGCGCGCGATTTCCGTTACGGCTTCATGCTCGCGAACGGTCCCCAGTACCAGAATCGCGCCCGGGAGCTCCGCATCAAAGAGCGCGTCATGGACGAGCTCATCGAGCGGGAGCTGCTGGCCAATGAGGGGCAACGCCTCGGCTTTCGGGTCGCCGAGCACGAGGTCGAGGACCTCATCGCGGAGTCCAAGATCGTCGGGTTCGGCGGCTTCGAGCAGACCGTACCGGCGATTCAGAAGGACGGTCACTTCGACTACGACACCTTCGTTCGCTTCGTGCAGTTCCAGCTCGGGCTGTCGCCCAAGGCGTTCATCGAGCAGCAGAAACGCGAGCTGCTGGCAGCTCGCGTCCGCAACGTCATTCGCGGCGGTACCAACGTCTCCGAGGCCGAGGTGAAGTCCGAGTTCGAACGACGGAGCAACCAGGTGAACCTCGAGTACGTCCGCTACGCCACCCGGCGCTACGAGGACGAAGGCGAGATCGCAACGGCCGACGTCGAGACCTACGTGAAGGCCAACGACAAGAAGCTGAGGGAGCTGTTCGAGCAGCGAAAGTTCCTCTACGAAAACGCGCCCAAGGAGCGAAAGCTTCGCACCATGCTGGTCAAGGTCGATTCTGGCGCCGCTGCCGACGTGAACACGGCTGCGGAGAAGAAGGCGCAGGGGCTGGTCGATCGCATCAAGAAGGGCGAGTCGTTCGCGGCGGTTGCGCGCGCGGCATCGGATGACCTCAAGAGCAAGGCTCGCGGCGGCGCCATCGGTTGGCGACGCCAGGGAGCGACCGTGCTCGGCGCGGCGGTGGAAGAGAAGGTCTGGGCCGCCAAGGACAACGAGGTCGTGGGGCCGATCAAAGGCACCGAGGGCTTCTACGTCGCTCTGCCGGAAGGCACGCGCGAGGGCAACCTGACATTCGACCAGGTGAAGGCTGACCTCGCCGAGACCGAGTTGCGGGCCGAGCGCGCCAAGACCAAGGCACGCACCGAGGCCGAGGCCGGACTGGCCAAGGCACGAGCGGCGAAGGACAAGGCGCTCAAGGATCTCTTCCCGGCGCCAGCGGAGAACGCTCCTGGTGGCGACACCCTTCCACGCGGCGAGGAGACAGGTCTCTACTCGCGCCGGGGTTCCATCGTAGAGGGCCTCGGCAATGCGCCCGAGCTGGCCAAGACCGCCTTTCACCTCACGACCGAGCAGCCGTTCGCGGGTCCTTACGACATCGCTTCGGGCTACGTCTTCGTGAAGCTGAAAGAGAAGAAGCAGGCGGAGCCGGGCGAATTCGACAAGAAAAAGGCCGAGCTCATTACCGAAGCGGCCAACGCCCGCGCTGAAGGCGTGCTGGCGGAGTGGACGCAACGTCGCTGCACGGAGGCCAAGGAGGCGAAGAAGATCTCCGTGAATCCGGAGATCCTCCGGTACGACGACTCGCCCACCGGCGTGGTTGCGTACGAGCCCTGCACCCCGCCGTTCCGGTTCTGACCGGGACCATGGAGGCGGAGGCGACGGCGAAGACCGCATCGTTGCGGTTCTCGCTGACCATCGTCGATGGTCGGGCGCGGCTGGCGAGCGAGACCTGTCCCATCCCGGGCATGGGGCAGGTCGAGCGCCTTTCCCTCGAGGTGCCCGGGCTTCGTTTCCCCTTCGATCTGTCGCAGGGTGCGCGCGCGTTTCAGTCACGCCGTTGCCAGCTGGTCGATTTCGCCTTCTCGGTCGGAGCCGGCGAGATCGCGCAGGCGCTGGGAAGGGCTGATCTCGCGCGCTACGGGCTTTTCGATCCGGTGGTCGAGGTTGGACGCGACGGCCTGCGGCTCTCCTTCCGTGCCGAGATCGCGGGTCGGACCGCGGGCGTTTCGGCAAAGGCCGTGCTCGTGCCGCGACCGGAGGGTGCGTACCGGATTGCGCTGCGGGACGCGCGCGTGCACGGCTATCTCCCGGTCCCCGCACCGCTGTTGCTCGCAAGCTTGCCGGTCGCCCTCGGTTTCGTGGTCGAGGCGGGCGGGCAGGGCGAGGTGGCACGCACGACGGGGCGGCACTGGATGGCCAGCCCACCTTCCCTGATCGACGTGCGCGGCCTCACGGAGATCGATCTGCGCGCGAGCGAGGCGGCCTTGACCGCGCTTCTCGCGAGCGCGGGGTGGCGGCTACCCAGCCTCGAGGGTCTGGTAAGCCAGCCGTTGGCGGTGAGCGGCGAGCGGCTGACGTTTGCACTGGTACCGGAATCGCGAGATCCCGTGGCATCCAGCGAGACGCTGCCGGATGTTCCCGACCGTGGCTTTGCCGCCCTCGCCGAGGCCGCTCTGTTCGCTGGCGAGGTGCGCGCCGCGGCCGAGGGTTTCCGGCGGGCCTTGGACGCGCAGCCCGACAATGACTTTGCTCGCGAGCGGCTCTTCCAGTTGCTGGGCGCCCAGCATGGCGGGCTACGGGAGCTCGAACGATTGGCCGACGAATGTCTCGAGCAGCGGCCCGGCTTCTCGGTGGCGCTCGTGGCCAAAGCGGTTGCCGCGGCTGAGGACGGCCGGCACGCCGAAGCGGGCTGGCTCTATAGCCGGCTGGCCGCCCGTGCCGAAGAAGACGGTGAGGCGCTCGACGAGGTGACCGCCCGACTGGCGGCCGCGGCCGCGTTGGCCAAGGCGGATGACGAGGAGGGCGCCTGGGGCGCGCTCGATCGCGCAACGGTTTTGCGTCCGCTGCACCCCGGGGTGCGTGCGGCTCAAGGCGGCGCCCAGCAAGCCGGTCGTCCCACGTGACGGCACCGGCGACTCTCACCGGCTGGGTGGTCGTGCCAGGCTGGGAGGGGGCGCTGCTGGCTGAGCTCGGCGTCGCACCTGGGGCTCGCCGGAGCCCGCGCTGGCCGGGTCTCATCACGACGTGGGGAACAGCCGTCGCCCCCGACGTGACGACGCCCGATCCGGCGTTCTCGCTACAGGTCTTGCCTGACGCCAAGCAGGTGAAGGGGGAAGGAACCAAGGAGCTGGCCGTCGGTGCAGCTGCCCTCGTGGAGCCCATCCTCCAGGCCGACGGGGCGCCAATCGTCCTGCACGTCTACGTCCCCGACAGGGTCGCTTATCGCAATGTGGCCGGGCAAGCTGCCGTGCTCGAGGCGGCCTTCGGAGAGCAGTTAAAAGCGCTGGGGCTGCTCGATCGATTGGTGGCGAGCCGCCGGTCTCGCTTCGCTGACAGCCACCTCGTGCAGTTGGCGCTGGTCGGGCGCACCTCTCTGTTGGTGTCGGCGGCACGTCCCCGCACAACCGCGGACGGAACCATGCAACCGGCGCCTTTCGTGGCAGGAGCCGCACCGGTGCCCGAGGATCGTACGGCACCTTCGCGTGCCAACCGCAAGCTGGTCGAGGGCTTCGCCTGGTTGGGCGCGGCGCCCGAAGCCGGGCAGACCGTCGTCGATCTCGGCGGCGCGCCGGGTGGCTGGGCGTTCACCGCGCTGACTTGTGGAGCGGCCGTGACCGCGGTGGATCGCTCGGCCCTGTCACCGCCCGCGCTGGGGCACCCGAAGCTGACCATGGTGATCGGCAACGCCTTTACCTATCGGCCGCCGGGCCCCGTCGACTGGTTGCTCTGCGACGTCATCTGCGAGCCGGCCCGTACCATCGATCTGGTGGATCGTTGGGTGGGCGAGGGGCTCTGCGGGGCGGTGGTCGCGACCCTCAAATTCAAGGGAGAGGGCGACTACCCGGCCATCGGCGTTGCGCGCGCGCGGCTGGCACGCCACGGTTGGTTCTTGCGCATCAAACACCTGCGCAACCACAACAACGAGGCGGCGATCCTGATGCGGCGGCGGTGAGCCGGTTGCGATGTGGCAATTGCGAAAGACGTAAAAAAGGCCCGCGCCTCGGAGAGACCGAAGCTGCGGGCCTGGCCGCTCGCGGGAGCGGCCCCCAATCACGCGATCGTGACTGACTTGTCGAGATAGACGTCCTGGATCGCCTGCAGGAGGGCGGCGCCGTCCTTGAGCGGACGCTGGAACGCCTTGCGACCTGAGATGAGACCCATGCCGCAGGCTCGCTTGTTGACGACGGCGGTCTTGATGGCGTCGGCCAGATCGCTCTCGCCCTTCGATTCGCCGCCGCTGTTGATGAGGCCAGCCCGACCCGAGTAGCAGTTGAGCACCTGGTAGCGCGTCAGATCGATCGGATGCTCACTCGCGAGCTCGGTGTAGATGCGATCGTCGGTCTTGCCGTAGGGATTCTCCTTGGACGACAGCGCCTTGTAGCCGCCGTTGTTGACCGGCAGCTTCTGCTTGATGATGTCGGCCTGAATGGTCGTGCCGATGTGGTTGGCTTGGCCCGTCAGATCCGCCGACTCGTGGTAGTCGACCTTCTCGATCTTGAACGCGTTGTTGCGCAGGTAGCACCAGAGCACGGTGAACATGCCGAGCTCGTGCGCCTTCTCGAAGGCGCGTGCGACCTCGATCAGTTGGCGCGTGCCGTTGTCGGATCCGAAGTA
>JANNNO010000128.1:0-41452 GCA_031398585.1 Myxococcales bacterium
CCGTCGCGGGCGAGGTCTGGCTCGCCTCGGGTCAGTCCAACATGGAATGGCCGCTCTACGCGACCGACAACGCGGAAGCCGACATGGCCGCGGCCACATCCCCGCGGGTTCGCATCTTCACCGTGCGCCGCCCCCGCCCCGACCGCCTGTCACGCACACCGGTGCCCGTGCGCGGTCGCTGGTCGTTGCTGACGCCTGAATCGGCCGCGCGCTTCTCGGCGGTGGGAGTTCATTTTGCGCGACAGCTCGCCCAGGCGCGGCCGCACGCAGTTGGGATCGTTCATGCCTCGTGGGGCGGCAGCCGCGCTGAACCCTGGGTGAGGCGCTCGGCCCTGAAAACCTTGCCGGAGCTGCGGCCTTCCGTTGCCGCCATGGAGGCAGGCATCGCCCCGGAGGTGGAGGAGGCGCACCGCCAGGCGCTGGCCGCGTGGGAAGCGAGCCGTCCTGTCGATCCGGGCGACCGAGGCACGAGCCTCGGCTGGGCCAGCGTGACGGGAGGCGATGCCGGGTGGAGCGCGGCGGATCTCCCTGCACCCGTGGAAGCCGTCGTCGGCGGACCCCACGACGGCGTCACTTGGTGGCGCCGCACGGTCGATTTGCCTGCGGGGTTTCGCGAGCGACCCCTGTTCTTGCGTCTAGGTGCGATCGATCAATGTGACACGACCTATGTGGACGGTGCGCTGGTCGGCGCCTCGTGCGAAAGCATCGCGCCCGAGAGCGCCCCACGGGTCTATCCGCTGCCCGCCACGACGAAGAGTCAGCTGACCGTCGCCGTGCGCGTCTGGGATCCTGTCGGACCGGGAGGCCTGCTCGGACCGGCGCACGCCCTGCGCCTGGCCGCCGAGCGATGGGACGGGCCGTCGCTGGATCTGAGCGGCCGCTGGTGGTGGCGCAGCGAGCCCGGGCCGAGCACCGTCGCGGCGCCGAGCGAGCCACGACCTCCGGCCCCGGCAGGTTTCGCCCACTACCAGCGCCCGGGCGTGCTCTGGGACAACCTGATCGACGGCCTTGCACCATTCGCCTTCCAAGGGGTCCTCTGGTACCAGGGCGAATCGAACACCAAGCGCGCGCAGGCCTACCGCCAATTGCTGCCGACGCTGATGCGAGACTGGCGCCACGCTTTCGCCAATCCACGACTGCCCTTCCTGATCGTGCAATTGGCCGCGCATCATCCGCGTGGCGGCCCCGGACAGCGGCCCGAAGAAGAGTGGCCCGAGCTGCGCGAGGCGCAGGCCGACGTGGTGGCGCGGGATCGGCACAGCGCCCTGGCTGTCACCATCGACATCGGATCGCGGGACGACATCCATCCGCGAAACAAACGCGAGGTCGGTCGTCGGCTGGCTCTGCTGGCGCGCGCCCGCGTGCACGGCGAGGCGATTCCCCACGCGGGCCCCACCTACCTGGGTCATCGCGCGCTGCCCGGTGGCAAGCTCGAGGTTCGCTTCGCTCACGCCGAAGGCCTCGCGCCCGCCGGCGGTCCTCGGCTGCAGGGCTTCGAGGTGGCGGGAAGTGACCGCCAGTACGTCATCGCCGATGCCCGCATCATCGGCGATGCTCCCAAGGACGGCGACCGGGTGATCGTCTCGGCCCCCACCGTGGCGCGACCGGTGGCGGTTCGCTACGCCTGGGGCGACGACCCGCCGTGCAACCTGGTCAACGCCGCGGGGCTGCCGGCGGTGCCGTTTCGCAGCGATCGCTGGCCGCGTTTTTCCCGTCGTTTCCCCCCGGACTGAGGGATAAAGGGCGCCCCCTTCGTTGTGAGCTCCGTTTGATCGCCACGAACTATTCCATTCTTCGTGACCAGTTGCGCACGAGCGTTCGGCGATACTGGTCGGTCATCGTCGCGACCGCCGTGCTGGTGCCGCACGCGCTGATGTTCGACTTCGTCAACGACGACGCGTACATCTCGTTTCGATACGCACGCAACCTGGCTGACCACGGCCAGCTGGTCTTCAACCTCGGCGAGCGCGTCGAAGGCTACACGAACTTTCTCTGGACCGTCCTGCTCGCCGGCGGGATCGAGCTTGGCGTCTCGCCGGTGGTGTCGTCGCGTTTTCTCGGCCTCGTCTTCGGCATCGCGACTCTGGCCATGACCGTGCGAATCGCGTTGCGACTCGACGGCGATCGCTCGTCGCCCTATCACGCGCTGGCGCCGATTGGCCTCGCCACCACCGGCGCTTTTGCCTGCTGGTGCACCGGCGGGCTCGAGACGCAGATGTTCACCTTCCTGATCCTGCTCGGCATCGATCGGACGTTGAACGAGGTGGCCACCCACCGTGGCTTTGCCAGCGGCGCCGTCTTCGCGCTGGCGGCGATGACCCGTCCCGAGGGCATGCTCTTTTTCGCGCTCGCCGTGGGTTATCGCTGGCTGCGCAACCTGGCGCTTCACCGCCGCTGGCGCCTGCTGCCCCACGAGCTGGCGGCGCTGCTCGCTTTCCTCGCGGTCTTCTTCCCGTACTTCGTCTGGCGCTGGCGCTACTTCGGCTGGCCGTTCCCGAACACGTTCTACGTCAAGTCCTCGGGCAGCGAAGGCATGCTGGCGCTGGGCGCGTATTACCTGCGCCGCTTCGCCGAGGACTACAACATTCCCTTCCTCGCGATGGTCGTGCTGGCGGGCTGGCCGCCCAAGACCGATCGCTTTCGTCGCGATCTCTTCGCGCTCGGCGGCCTCGTGCTCTTCGTGTTCGCGATCTACGTACTCAAGGTGGGCGGCGACTTCATGGGCCTGTGGCGCTTCATCTTGCCGGTGATTCCGCTCGGCGCGCTCATGGTGCAAGAGTCGGCGCGCCAGCTGGGAGCGCGCCTCGAGCGCTTCGTGCCGCAGGCGCTGCTGGCCGCCGCGGCCGTCGCGTGCGCAGCGGCGTTCGTCGCGGGCAGCCTGAAGGTGTCGCGGGCGGCGGTCGCCATCGGCAGCGAGCAGGGCATCGACAGCCCGGGATATCTCAAGCACTACGTCGAGGAGAGGATTCCGATCGGCGTCTGGATGGCCGAGCACGCACGCCCCGAGCACCTCGCCAGCGTCGGCGGTGCCGGCGTCATCCCGTACTACTCGGGCATGCGCTCGTTCGACACGTATGGCCTGGTCGACGAGACCATCGCGCACGATCCCAAGATGACGACGTCGCACAAGCGGCCCGGGCACCAGAAGTGGGTCTCGCACGAGTACCTATGGAAACGACGACCGACCATCATCACGCACGAGTACTGCTTGCACGAACGGTGCAAGAAGGCCGAAGCGTTCTGGCAGGCCAACGGCTACGAGTGGGTGACCGCGACCATCCCGGGTCTGTCGCCCCCGCCGCTCTACACCTTCCTCAAGCGCATCGACACCGACTGGGGCCCATTTCCCGCACGCACGGCACCCTGAACGGGGCGTAGCGCCTCGAGCGCGCTGTATGCCGAGGTGAGTGACCCGGGGACGATGAGCGCTCGAGGCTCAACCGGAGCCCCGGCTACGCCGATGGATCCCGATGGCCCGTGGCACCTCAACTGTACGACGTCTTCGTGGTGGGACCGCTCGACGCAAGTCCAGCGGGCGCTGCGCGTCTGGCTGAATCGCTCGCGCGCCCGAGCGGTCGCCCCGTCGACGTGATCGCGCGGGCGCTGGGCAGCGGCCGGCTGCGCGTCGGCAACGGGGTGACCCGGGATGTCGCTGACACCATCGCGCGCGAGATGCACGGCCACGGCGGGAGAACCTCGATCGTCCCTTCCGCCGGTGCCGCAGCGGCGCTTGCGGCCGCGCCGGCGACACCACCTATCGCCGATCCCTTTTCGCCGCCTGGGCTGCCGGCTGCGGTGAGTGCGCCCGCCGGCGGCCCCGCCCGATTCAGCCTGACCCCTCTTGGTGCCAACGTGGCCCGAGGCAACACGCCGGTTTCGAGCCCGACCTTGCGCCCTCTGGCCGCACACGCGCATTCGCCGGCACACGACGGTCGCGGTGAGACGGTGGGGCTGTCGGGCGTGCCGCAAGAGGTGCACGATCCGGACAGCGTTCCCAGCGAACCGCCGAGCGGCATCAGCAGCTTCGCGTTGCCCGAGACGCCGGCGCCATCGGATCCGTTCTCGGTGCCCCACGGCGTCGAACCGTCGCTCGAGCTGTCGCGCACCAGCCACGCGATCAAGCCTCGCAATGCCCACCAGACCCTGGCCGGGGCGTCCGCGCTCAACACTGACAAGATCGTTGCCACCAGCGCCGCATCGGGCCTGAAGTTCGCCGATGACGAGACCGACGGCGGCGTGACCGAACGCTGCCAGAAGCACGGTCTTCTTTACGATCGCCGCCGCTTCAAGGGCTGCCGCAAGTGCCTCGACAACAAACGCGGCCGCACCGTCCGTACCGAAAGCAGCATCGAACGATCTTCCCCAGCTCGCCGCGCCTTCCTGGGCGTCGCCGTTGGGCTGGTTCTGGGCGGCGCGCCCGCGGTCTACTACGCGATGGAGCCCGGCATGGCCGAGGTCCGGCGGTTACGCGCCGAACAGCGTGACCTCTCCGAGAAGCCCGGGACGCCCGAGGTCCTGCGTGCATTCGATGCGCTCGACAACCGCGTCTCGAGCAGCCACTTCGGCAACATGCGAAACACCATGTTGATCTGGCTCGTGGCCGGCGGCGTCGTCTTCGCAGGCGTCTACCGCTTGAGCTAGCGGCGTCGACGAAACTTGGGCACGGGACAGCCCTCGCTCTATCGTACGGCCATGAGGTCGTTGGCCTGGGCAGTCGTGTTCGTGGTTTGCGTCGCCTGTGCGGGGAGGCGCGGACCCCGATCGCAGGGACCGACGACCCACGCGCTCTTGCTCAACGGCGGCGGCAGCCCGGGCATCAACTATCAGTCGCACGTGCGACATCTGTCGGGGATGTATCGCGTGCTGGTCGGGCGCGGAATGGCCACCGACGAGATCTCGGTGCTGTCGGGCGACGGCGAATCGATGCAGCCCGACGTGATCGTGGCCGCGCCGGCGGCCGGTCGAGATGGATGGTTGCTCGAGGGAACGTTCCTGGAACGATCGCTGGGGCGGCCGATGCGCTACGTGAGCTCGAACATCAAGGGCGTCAGCATCTCGCCCGCCACGCGGCAGGATGTGAGCGATTGGCTCGACGACACGGATCGCTTTGCCAGCGGCGATACCCTGTTCCTCTTCGTGACGGATCACGGTGAACGGGGAAAGACCCCGCTCGACGGCCGCATCACCCTCTGGAATCGAACCGCCCTGTCGGCGCAAGAGCTGGGGACCAAGCTGGTCCGGTTGCCGCCCAAGGTGCGCGTGGTGATGGTGATGAGCCAGTGCTTCTCGGGCTCGTTCGCCGAGCTGGCGCTGCCCGAATCACTCGGGGGGCGCCCGATGGGCTCGGTCTGCGGCTACTTCTCGGCGCCGGCGGATCGCCCCGCCTACGGCTGCTACCCGGAATCGCGCGACGACAGCGAGAACGACGGCCACGCCTTTCGCTTCATCGACGCGCTGGCGAGGTCCGGGACGCTGACCGCCGCTCATGCCGAAACCCTGCTCACCGATCGCACGCCGGATGTCCCCATGCGCAGCTCGGATCTGTTCCTCGCCCGCGTGGTCGAACGAACCGCGCGGGCGGCGGGCCTGTCCGTGGATGACGTGGTAACGCGCGAGACGAGCCAGGCGCTGGCCAGCGCGCACCCGGACGTCGAAACCTTGCGGCGCCTCGCCGAGTCCTTTGGGATCGAGGTCCCCGACAACGCCGAGCTGCTGGCCACGACCACCACGCGCTTGTCGCGGCTGCGGGACCAGCTGCGCGCCAGTGCCAAGTTGTGGCGATCGGCGATGAGTGAGCTGACGCAGGCCAACCTCGAACGCCTGCTGAGCCGTCAGCCGGCGTTGCGCGATACCCTCTCCCCCAGCTACCTCGACCGGCGGCCCTTGCGCTGGCTGGCCACCACCCAGCAAGAGGTCGTTGGCTCACTGGCCGCGCTGGCCGACGAGACACCCGAGCGGCGAGCGCAGCTGCAGTTCGGACGCGGTCGATTTGCGGCGACCCACACCGCCGCGTGGCGAAGTGAGGTGCGCGCCGCCGGGCTCCTGCGCATGCGCACGGTGCTGTTGAGCCTTGTCGGCCGGCAGATCCTTGCACGCGAGGGCAGCCCGCAGGAGCGCGCCGGCCTCGAAGCCCTCGCCGCGTGCGAGAGCCTGGCGTTGCCAAAAGCCGAGCCGCCCGCTCCCCTTCCGGCGGTGCGCGCGCTGCCGCCCATCGCCAATGATGAACGCCTCGCCCAGGGATTGGTGCCCGCGTCGTTTGGCGTCGCCTTCGCAGCCACCAGCGCGCAGGAGCGCACCCAGGGCCGGCTTCCCGGGGGCGCCGTCAGGGTGATCGGTGTGGACGAGGGCTCTCCGGCCGCCGCCGCAGGCGTCCGTCTCGGCGACTTGATTGTCGGCAGCGAAGGTCGCCCGGTCGAGGAGGAAGGCGGCATGAAGCTGCACCTTGCCTCGGCCGAGGCGCAAGCCACGACCTTGGACGTGCTTCGCGACGGGCAGCCACTGTTGCTCGCAGCCCAACCTCGCAAGGGCGCCTCGGAATCCGAGGCCAAGGACCTTCCCGCCGGCCAGCGCGCCTCGTTGCGTGCCTTGGCCGGACTGCGAGCACCCGTGACACCGGCACTGACGGGCCAACGTCCCTACCTGCTGTTCTTCTGGGCGACCTGGTGCGTGGCCTGCAAGCGGGCGGTGCCGGAACTTCTGGCGCTCGAGCGGGACAAGGGCATCACGATCGTTGCGATTACCAATGAAGATGCCACCCGCGTGGACGCCTTCCTGAAGAGCTGGCCCGGGGGCTTTCCCCAACAGATCGCGATCGACAAGGAGCAGGCGGTCGGCGCAGCCTTCGACGTGGGGGCCTATCCGACGTTCGTGCTGGTGGACGGCCAGGGCCGCGAACAGCTGCGCCAGCTCGGCTATCGCGAAGACGTCGGCCTGCCGGTTCCCGGTTGGAACCGGCCCAAGACGAGCCTCAAGACGAGCCCCTGACGGGCGCCGTAAGCCAGGGGAGTGGCAGTCGATGCCTGCAGGTCAGGCCGCCGGCGCGGCGTCGTCGTCGGTTTCGAGCTCGGCGTCGCGCTTGCGGCGGGCGCGTTCGATGAGCCAGACGAAAAAGGTCGAGATGTTGTAGAGGAGGTAGAGCGGGCCGGCGAGCAGCAGCTGCGTGAACGGATCGGTCGAGGGCGTCAGCACGGCGCCGACCACGGCCGACAGAATCAGCGCGTACTTGTTGAACTTCCAGAGGCCCTTGGCCGACACGATGCCGAGCGCGCCCAGCATGACCAGGACGACGGGCAGCTCGAAGGCGGCCCCGCAGCCGGCCAGGGTGAGCATCAAGTAGTCGGCGAGCTTTTCAATCCGCCAGGGGACGTCGATCTTGAAGTCTTGTCCGACGGCGAAATCGATCGTCATCTTGGTGAGGAAGTAGGCGGCCGGCTTCGACAGAACGAAGTAGCCAAAGACCGCGCCGCCGGAGAAGCAGACCGCAGTCGAGCCGGTCACCAGAAGGGCGACCTTGCGTTCCTTCTTGTAAAGGCCGGGCGCGACGAACTTCCACAGCTCCCAGAAGACCAGCGGCGCGGCGGCGATGAAGCCACCGATCATCGCCAGCTTCATCATGACCCAGAACCCCTCGGTCGGGTCCGTGGCCTGGAACGTAACGGCCTGGCCGGTCGCTTCGCGGATGCCCTCGACGGTGGGCGCAACCAGGACGCCGAAGAAACGCTCGACGAAGATGAATGAGGCGATCATCGCGACGATGAACGCGATGAAGGCGTTGCGCAGGCGCACCCGCAGCTCTTGCAGGTGCTCGAGCAGCGACATGCGCTTGTCCTCGAGATCACCGTCGACCGGCGCCTCCACCGGCTCGTCCGAGCCTTCCGCGGCGGGGAGCTCGGGTTTTACTTCGCTGCTCATCTCAGGTGGTCTTCTTGGGGGGCGGAGCGGGAAGCTTGGACCCCGCCGGCGATTCGGCGGGGGCGTCCACCGTGCCGGGGACCGGGTTTACGGGAGTCGACGCAGGCGAGGCAGTGGCGGGAACCGGCGGCGCCGCCATCCCGAAGAGCGTCTGCGTGGGGCGCGCGACGGCTCCCGCAGGCGGCTTCAAAGCATCGGGCGGAGGCGGTGGCGGAGCGGCGCGACCGACCCCCACGCCGGGCGTGAGGCGGGGCGCGGTCGGTCGCGGCGGCGGCAGCGAAGGAGCTGTGCTGCCTTCCATGGGCGGTGGCAGCGGCATCGCGATGGTGCGGTCGTTACGGTCTTCCTGGCGGCCCGGGTCCGACTGGCTGGGCGCGCGCCCCATCGCAGTGGCGAAGGCTGGGCGTGGGCCCGAGGCAGGGTTGGTGGCCGAACCGACCGGCGCGGGGGAAGTGATGATCGTCGCTTGCGACGCGGGATTCGCCTGCGACGCGGGATTCGCTTGCGACGCGGGATTCGCTTGTGCCGGCTTCGGTGCCGGGGGAACGACGGTCGCGACGGCCTGGCGGGGTCCGGAAGCGGGGTTCTCGACCGTACCGACGGGGGCAGGCGAGATCCCGACGGCCGTGTGGCGGCCAGTGGTCGGGCCAGAGGAGGGGGCCGGCGCAGGCGCACGTACAGGGTCGATGGCCAGCGTCGGCGCGCTCTCGATGGGACCCGACGCACCCACCGGCGCGGGAACGACCCCGCCGGGAGAGACCGGGGCCATGTCCTTCAGCGTAACGTCGGGGCTGGCGGTCGGCTCGGTCGAGATCGGCGGCTGCCCGCTGGGATCCTCTTCGTCGTACCCGTGATAGTCCTCGGCGTCGTGCGCGTCGGGATCGTCTGACGAGTGCGCCTGCGGGTCGTAGAGGTCGTTGACGGGATCGTCCGCGGTCTCGCCACGGGCGATGCGAGCGGCCTCTTCCTTTTCGCGCTGCTCGCGCCACTTGCGCTCTTCGTCGCGACGCTTGAGCTCCTCGGGAGGCAACATGGTCGCATCGCGCAGCTCCTCGAGCGGCTTGCGAATGGCGTCGTCGAGCTGGATCTCGTTCTTGATGTCCGCAGTCGTCTTGCGAACCTCGCGAATGGCCTTGCCGATTCCGGACGCCAGCTCAGGGAGCTTGGCAGGTCCCAGAATGATCAGGGCCAGCACGAGGATCACGAGGATCTCTGGCATTCCTATCGGGCCCACGGGTTCATATCTATCGCGGAACCGACCGACCTGCCAGCGTCGCGGCGCGGGAGGTACCGCCATTTCCCCTGATCCTTTAGCGAGGTGCGACGAGCCGCCCCCGGAACGGCGCCTTTGCGGCCGCCCTCGGCGGGGAAAACGCGGCGGGCGGGCAGGCGCGAAATTTCGCCGGGGGTGAACTACGCTGCCCCCCGTGCAGTCCTCGCTTGCTTCGGGTAGGCCCGTCCCGGTTTGGCGGTCGTCCGCTCGGCATGCCCTGCCTCTTGCGCTTGCCTGCCTGGTCGGAGCCAGCGGGGCGGCTCCCGCCGATGACGCTCCGACCGGCGCGGTTGCCGGCGGTCCCGACCGGACGTTCTTGCGCGCCTTCGCCGAGACCCGCGGATTCCTGCTTGGGCGGCCGAGCAAGGCCGAGGTCACGCCCGACGGAAAGGCGGTGCTCTTCCTGCGCAGCGCCGCGCGCGAGCCGACCCTGGTGCTGTACGAGCTCGAGGTCGCCACCGGCAAGCTCCTCCCGCTCGTGACCCCGGCGCAGCTCCTGGCAGGGGCCAGCGAAACCATCTCGGTCGCCGAAGCGGCCCGCCGCGAACGTCAGCGCATCGTCGACAAGGGTTTCACGACGTATCAGCTGAGCCGCGACGGACGGCGCGTACTGCTGCCCCTATCCGGCAAGATCTACGTTTACGACCGCGAGGGGCCGAGCGCCGGCAAAGTTCACGTCATCGGCGGACCGGGGAGAGCCGATACGGGGGCCAAAGTCCCGAAGGACACGAAAGTCGCGCAAGCCGAGGACGCTGCGATTCTCGATCCGCGGCTGTCGCCCGATGGAAGGCGGATCGCATTCGTGCGCCATCACGATCTGCACGTGGCCGACATCGCCAGCGGCCGCATCCAGCGCCTCACCCGGGGTGGATCCGCCGATGTCACGCGGGGGCTGGCCGAGTTCGTGGCGCAAGAAGAGATGGAGCGGCACCAAGGGACGTTCTGGTCGCCGGATGGTCAGCGGCTCGCTTACGCCGAGGTGGATCAGCGGCACCTCGAACGATTCACCATCGCGGACCCGGCGCACCCCGAGAAGCCCGCCAACGAATTCCCCTACCCGCGCGCCGGCAAGGCCAACGCGCGGGCGCGGCTGGGGCTCATCGCGGCCAGCGGCGGCGGCACCACATGGATCGATTGGGATCGCGAACGGTATCCTTATCTGGCGCGGGTGGTCTGGGACGCGCCACGGGCACCGCTCGGACTGCTGGTGCAGACCCGCGATCAGCGTGAGGCGGCGTTCCTCACCGTCGATGGCCGCACGGGGCGAACCCGGGTCATACACGTAGAAAAGGATGACGCCTGGGTGGAGCTCGATCGCGAGCTGCCGCGCTGGCTGCCCGATGGCAGCGGCTTCGTCATGGCGAGTGAACGAACCGGGCGCCGCGCGCTCGAGCTGCGCGCGCCCGACGGGCAGCTGGTGCGCGAGCTGGTCGCCGGTGATCGCGGCTTTCATAGCCTCGTCGAGCTGTCCGACGACGCGCGCTGGGCGGTGGTGACGACGGCCAGTCCCACCGGCACGAGGGTATGGCGAGTTCCCGTTGCGAACCCTGCGGGCGCGCAACCTCTGACCCCCGAAGAACCCGCCGAGCACACGCCGTCCTGCGCGCGCAATGCCCCCGTCTGCGTCGATACCCGCACACGGATCGACTCGCTGCCAGAGACTGTCGTTTTGCGAGCACCGGTCCAGGAGACGCCGGCGGGCATGGCCGTGGCCGACAAGGCTGCCGACAAGGCGGGCAAGGCGGGCAAGGCGGACAAGGCGGCTGACGGGCCGTGGTCGCTCGGTCCAGCGCTACCCTCCCTGGCGGCAGCGCCCCCGTTTCGTGCGCGGCCGCAATTGACCACTGTGACGAGCCCCGCGGGTCGGACGTTCCATGCCGCCATCGTGAGGCCTCGTGCCTTCGTGACCGGGCGACGCTATCCCGTGATCGTCAATGTCTACGGCGGCCCCACCGCGCTGGTGGTGCGCGCCGATGAACGGCATTACCTGCTGGCGCAGTGGATCGCGGATCACGGCGCCATCGTCGTGGCCATCGACAACCGCGGCACGCCCCGCCGGGATCGGGCCTGGTCACGCGCGATCAAAGGCAGCTTCGGCAAGATCCCGCTCGACGATCAGGTCGAGGCGCTCACCGCGCTCGGCGCACGCCACCCCGAGCTCGACCTCGCTCGCGTCGGCATCTACGGCTGGTCCTTCGGTGGCTACATGGCGGCGCTGGCGGTGTTGCGGCGACCCGACGTCTTCAAGGCCGCGGTCGCCGGCGCGCCGGTGGTCGACTGGCTCGACTACGACACCCACTACACCGAGCGCTATCTCGACCTGCCCGAAGTCAACCCCAAGGGTTATCAGGAATCGAACCTGCTCACGTTGGCCGGCAAGCTCACGCGGCCGCTGTTGCTCATCCACGGCACCGGTGACGACAACGTCTACTTCTTCCACAGCCTCAAACTGGGCAACGCGTTCTTCCGCGCGGGACGTCCCTACGATTTTCTTCCGCTCACGGTCACCCACCAGGTGCCCGATCCGGTGGTGCGGGAGAACCTCTGGGGCCGCATCGTCGGCTATCTGCTGCAGAACCTGCGCTGATCCGCCGCTCGATCCGAACCGCGCGAATCAGCCGCGGAAGAGATCCATCTGGTGTGGCGGCCCGATCGGGTAGGCGTCGAGCCCGCGGGTGCGCAAATGCGCGGCGAACGCCTCGGCGTGGCCGCGATGAACCGCGACTTCGCGCGCGCCGGTGGCTTCGATGTAAGCGACGAGGTCATCGTGATCGGCCTGGTTCGACAGCGCGATGGTCACGTCGGCGCGCACCTTGCGCGCGGCTTCCGGATCTTGGCTGAAGCCCGAGACGAAAGCGAAGCGCGCCGGAGCCACGCGTTCGAGCGAGGGCGTCTCCCGGGCATCCGGTGGCCAGAGCAGGACTTCGTCCGCGCCGAGCTTGCCGGCGAAACGGGCCATCACGGGTACCGCCACGCCCGCGGCGCGGAAGGCAGCGCCGGCGGCCACGACGGCTCGGTGGCCGCGCAGAGCGATGCCGAGGGCGGCGAGCGCGTGCGCGATCTCGAGCGCAGGGCCGAACGCAGGCGCCAGGATCACGGGTGCGGCGCCAACAGCGCGGCTTTCGTCGACGAACCTGCGGACCTCGTCCAGCGCGGAAGCTGGATCGGGAAAACGAAAGCGTGGATCCGCGAAGGTGGCGTCGACACAGATCGCGTCGGCGGGTCGCAGCTCGGCCGCGGCGGTGAAGGCACCGGCGCGCCGGCGGATTGTGCCGGCATAGACCAGACGGCGCCCGGCGACTTCGATCAAAAGCGAAGCGGATCCAGGCAGGTGGCCCGAACCGAAGAGCTCGACGCGGGCATCACCGAGTGAGAACGGCCGACCAAGCGGAGCGGGCAGCGCGTGTTTGCGCAGGCGTGCGCCGGCGGGACCGAGCAGGGCCAACGTGGCGTCGGTGACCAGCAGCTCCTGCCGCCCCGCTCGCTTGAGCATCGTGCGCCGCTGGCCGAGGGCGCCGAGCGCCTGGGCGTGCGACAAGAAGACCAGCTCGCCGCCTTGAGCGTCGCAGGCGATCTGGCTGCCAGCGAGGCGGACGCCACGCAGATGGCGAAACGCACGGCCATCGGGCGGAATGACCCGTTCAGCTCGTCGGTTTCGCGTCACGCGGCAGGCATAGCCCGAACCGGGGCCATAGGGGAAGCAAGACGGGAACGGTGTTCTGCGGCGCCTGATCAGACCGCGGTGATGGAGCGAGCACGGAGCAGGTCGCGGACCCGGGCGACGACCTCGGCCTCGCTCTCGGTGCCGCGAATGCGGAGGTCGCAGGCTGCCACGCTGCGGGCTTCGGGATCGACGTCGATGACGACGCTGGCGAAGTCGGGCAGCAGCGCCTGGACTTGACCGTAATCGGCCAGGCCGATGGCGTTGGTGGTCGAGACCACGATGAGACCCGCGTGCAAAAGGAGATGCGCCACCTCGCCGAAGCGGCGGACCAGCTCCTGTTGAGTGGCGTCGACGAAGTGCAGATCTTGATCGAGGCCGAGCAGGACGTTGGTGCCGTCGAGCATGTAGGCGTTTCGGCCTTCGGCGAAGAGCGCCTTTTCCAGCGCGCGGGCGTAGCGGTGTTTGCCGGTGCCGGCCTTGCCGACAAACATGACCAGCGCGGCCTGGTGGGCGAATCGCTGCGCGCGTTCCGCGGCGGAGACGCCGCCCCTTACCCAGTTGAAGTCGCGCAGGCGCGCTTCGGCGCGGAAGTCCTCGTGAGCGTCCGCAACGGGCTCGACGATGATGCCGCCGCCGGCGACGTCGTAGCCGTCGACGATCACGAAGCGGCCGGTCGCCTCGGCGTCGGCGATCAGATCGAACGCCACCGGCTGTCGGGTCTCGAGCACGAGATCGGCGACGTCGTGGCGGCCGACGGCTTCCTTGGCCAGCTGCGAGCCGGCCTGGGAGGCGTCGATGATTTTGTTGATCTTGTGGATCCGCACCGACAGCGCGGCGGTGTGAACCTTGAGCTTGTAGTCGCGGCCCTTTTCAAAAGGCCGCGGCGACAACCAGATCAGGTTGGCGCGAAACCGGGTGCCGACCTTGGGCGGTGAGCTGGTGTGGCTCATCACCTCGCCGCGCGTGATGTAGAGCTCTTCGGCCAGCGTGAACCCGGTCGACCAGCCCGATTCGACCTCGGAACGGTCGGCGGTGTTGAAACCTTCGACGGTCTTGATGGTGGTCGACTTGTTGGAGGGCGAAAAGACGATCTTGTCGCCGACCTTCACCTTGCCCGATTCGATGCGACCCGCAACGATGCGACGATCGTCGCCGTGGCTGGTGAATTTGTAGACCGCCTGCACCGGCATACGCAGCGGCTGATCCGATCGCGGCGGCGCCTTGGTGAAAGCGTCCAGCATCGCCAACAGCGGAGGTCCGTCGTACCAGGACATGGGGCCACCGGCGTGAGTGGCCAGGTTCTCGCCGTTGATCGCGCTGATCGGAATGAATCGCTGCGGCTCGACCGCGCCGATCTCGCGCAAGAACGCCCGGTATTCCGCTTCGATCGCGCGAAAGTGCGATTCGGAATAGCCGACGAGGTCCATCTTGTTCACACACACGACGACCTGCCGGATGCCGAGCATCGCCAGGATGTAGCCGTGACGCCGGCTGTTCTCGCGCACGCCTTCCTTGGCGTCGATGATCAACACCGCAGCCTCGGCGCGCGCGGCGCCCGAGATCATGTTCTTGAGGAACTCGATGTGCCCGGGCGCATCGATGATGATGTAGTCGCGCCGCTCGGTCTTGAAGAAGCAGCGGGCGGTGTCGATCGTGATGCCCTGGTCCTGCTCGTCGGAGAGCGCGTCGAGCAGAAAGGCGTATTCGAACGGCTTGCCGGTGCGCTGACACTCCATGCGCACGGCTTCGAGCTTGCCCTGCGGCAGGGCGCCCGTGTCGGCGAAGAGGCGCCCGACCACCGTCGATTTGCCGTGGTCTACGTGGCCCACGACGACGATGTTCATCTGCTGACGATCGGGCGGTTGCGCGGCGGCGGGCGCGGCGGCTTGGGGGGCGGAGCTCATCACATGTATCCTTCGCGGCGCAGCTCTTCCAGGCCGTGTTTGCCGTCCTGCAGACGACCGGAGCGCTCGGCGATGTTCTTCAGCTTGCCGCTGCGAAGCTCGACCAGGATCTCTTCGACGTTGCGAGCGGGGCTGTCGATCGGAAGCTGACAGGGGCCGCAACCGAGGCTGCGGTAGCGTTTGCCGGTGCCCTGATCGTAGTAGAGCGACACGGTCGGAATCTGCTCGCGCTGGATGTACTCCCAGATGTTGAGCTCGGTCCAGTCGAGCAGCGGGTGAATGCGGACGTGGGTGCCCGGCGCGAAGTCGGTCTTGAACTGATTCCAGAACTCGGGAGGCTGATCGCCCACGTCCCATTCGCTGTTCTTGTCGCGCGGGGAAAAGTAGCGCTCCTTGGAACGGCTGCCCTCTTCGTCGGCGCGCGCCCCGACGATGACACCGTGATAGGCGCCTCTGTCGGGATCGATCTCGTACTGGCCGGTGGTGAGGTTGAGTCGCTTGCGCGGCAGGGTGCCACTCAGCGTGCCGACGAGGGCGTCCTTCTTCAGCTGACGGCAGCAGTCGACCCGCGAGACCTTGTCGGGGTGCCCGTCGGGCAGGTGCTGCGTATCGGGGAAGGTCGTCTTGGCGTCGAGCGCGGTGCGGTTCTCGCCGACCACCATCTGCAGCTTGTAGTCGAGCGCGAGGCGATCGCGGTACTCGATCATCTCGGGCAGCTTGAAGCTCGTGTCGATGTGCACGAGCGGAAACGGGATGTGTCCGAAGAACGCCTTGCGCGCCAACCAGAGCAGGACCGTCGAGTCCTTACCGATCGACCAGAGCATGCAGAGCCGCTCGAAGTGACGGAACGCTTCCCGAAAGATGTAGACGCTTTGCTGTTCGAGTTGATCGAGGTGGTCCATGACCCGGCCCCGCCTCCGCGGGGTGGCGGAATATGACACCCCTGCCGGAAAAAATCACCCGCACCCCCGAGGGCTGCTTCCCGGGCAACAACTCCTCGTGAATGCGCGGCCTTACACCCCGCGACGCGGCGGGGAAATCGGAGGCGGTGGAGATGGCCGCCTGGGTGAGCCTGCCTTGCGTTTCTCCCGAGCGAGCAGCGGCCCGTCCCGAAGTTGGGCGCGATTCGCTTTCGCCGTGACGCCCTGCCTTTGCCGTCGCATTGCTTTTGGGTTGCGGTCGCCCGACGCCAGGAAAAGACTGCGCCGTGGGATCGATGCAAGTCCGGCGGCCGACGCAACTCGGGCGCAAGCCTGGGTGCCTTTGGTTTCAAGGTATCGGCGCCTGCGCCCTCGCGCTTGCGTTCCTCTTGCCCGGCGGCGGCTGCCAGGATGCCAAGGTGACCACCCCCTCGACCGGCGGAGGCGGAGGTGGCGCAAGTCATGGCGGAACCGGCGGCGCCAAGGATCCCGACTCCATCGACCCGCCGCCTCGTGATGCCGGGTCGATCGATCTGCCCGCGTCCACCGAGACACCACCGGCGCCCGCCACCATGACGTGTGCGGAAGAGACGCAGAAGGCGCGCCAGATCCCGCTCGCGCTCGTTGTCGTCATGGACGCCTCGAGCTCGATGCTCTCCACCGTCGGCACGAGCACGAAGTACGCGCAGGTTCGGCAAGCGATGCAGCGGTTCGCGAACGCCCCGGCATCGGCCGGGATCGGCATCGGCGTCACCTTCTTCCCGCAGCCCGGCTCGGGCTCCTCGTGCAAGAACGACCTCGACTGCGGCTACCTCAACCCCCCGTCCGAGCCTCCTTGCCAGCCGACATCGATCTGCGAAAAGACGGTCAGCGCCGATGGCGTCCCGCAATCCTGTGGTGGCAGCCGCAACCGCACTTGCCCCGGCGGCGATCGCTGCCTGCCGCTGGGTCGCTGCTCGGTCAGCGCGCGGGCCTGCACCAACATCGGAGAGGCCTGCCCCGGCGGCGCCTCCGGCGATCTCTGCACGGCGGTCGGCAAGACCTGCGAGGTGACCGACGGCCAGCACTGCGAACCGGCGGCTTACGAATCTCTGGCGGTACCGATCGCGCCCTTGCCCGACCCGGGCCGCGTCTTGCTGGCGACCGGTTTCGCGCAGCGAGGTCCGTCGGGCGGCACGCCCCTGCGCCCGGCCATCGAAGGAGGAGTCGCAGCGCTGAGCAAACATCTCGCGCTGCGGCCCGATCACAAAGGTGCGCTGGTCGTGGCGACCGACGGCGCCCCCTTCGGCTGCCCCAACAACACCGTGGCCGATTCGGAACGCGTGTTGATGGCGGCACGAGCGGGAACACCCGCCATCGACGCTTACGTCATCGGTGTCGCGACCCCGAACGACGCCATGGAGCGGATGATCCTCACGCGACTGGCCACCGCAGGAGGCACCGGCGCGCCTTTCATCATCACGGAGACCGAGAACGTGACGGATCGTTTCGCCGACACCCTGGCGCAGATTCGTGGCCGCGCGCTACCGTGCGAGTTCACGATCCCCAAGCCCACGGGCCCCATCGACTTTGCCAAGGTGAACGTCCGCATCACCAGCGCAGCGGGCGGCGAGGACGTTCTTTATGCTGGCGCCGTGGCGAAGTGCGATCCGGTACGCGGCGGCTGGTACTACGACCAGGACCCCGCAGCGAACCCGCCATCGCCGGCCGCACCGACGCGGATCATTGCCTGCCCTGCTACCTGCTCCAAGTTGAAAGCCGGAACCGACGCGACGGTCGACATCCGATTCGGATGTGCCACGCGCACGATCGACTGATGGGAGACGCTCAGAGGCTCTCGAGGTAGGTCACCAGATCCGCGAGCTGGGCCTTATCGAGGTGCGAGGTCACGCCGTGGGCGTCGCCGCCGCCGCAGGTCACGTCGAAGCGATCGGCGATGGTCTTGGCGCAACCGTTGTGCATGAAGGGCGCGCGGGTCGCGAGGCCGCGAAGCGAGGGGACCTGCAGCATGCGACCGGTGCCGACGAGACGGCTGCTGTTGTCGGTCATCAACTCGCCCTTGTGGCAAGTGGCGCAGGCGACCTTGGTGTCGTGAAAGAGTACCTTACCGCGATCGATCGCGGTGGTGTCGGTCGGCATCGTCCTCGGCAGAGCCGGCAGTTTGTCGAGCCAGCTGCCGAGCGCTTCGACCTGCTTCGAGTCGAGTGACGGTCCGCGCATGCGGCCGGTGAAGACCTCGCCCATGAGGTGCGTGAGATCCTTCATGTCGCCGTCCCAGTGAAACGGCGCGGTCCCGCCGATGCCCCCGAGCAGATTCTGCGTACGACGTTCGCCAATCTTGGTGAAGCGCCAGACGCGGCCATCGTCGCCACCCTCGGGATGGCAAGCGGCGCAGGCCAGGCCCGCTGACGTCACCATGTGAAAAATCTGGTGACCGGTGTCGGCGCGGCTGACGTCGGAGAGCTTCACCGATCCGCCCTTGTGAGTGAGGATCTCGAGGCGCGCAGGCTCGCGCGTCTGCGCCACCAGGCGGCCCTTGCCGTCGAAGGCAACGGCGACGGCTTCACCCGCGGGCGGGCGGAATTCGATCGGCCCTTCGGGCGGCGGCGGCTGCACGCAGTCGGTCTGCTGAAAGATCGGCGCCAAGAGGCCCACGCTGACTGGGGTGCGCGAAAACGGGCTACCGCCCAGCGAGATCATGGCGAAGTACTTGCGATCGGCCGAGATGTCGAAGTCGACCGGCATCGAGGTCATCATGATCTGACCCGAAGTGACCGGCGCCCCGTCGCTGCGGAACTCGACCACCGTCGATCCCATGGGCGATTTGCAGGGCCCGCCGCCGTAGCCGCCGGCGTCGGTCCCGAGCTCGCCGTTGCCGCTCTCCTGGTGGATCATGACGGCGCCGCCTCCGGCCAGGGGACGCATGCGCCACGCGACGCTCGGTTCGGCGGAACGACGGTTGGCAGGCGCCGGCATCGAGCTCATCTCGATCAACGGCCGGTTGGCGGCGAGGCTGCCGGGCGGACGCAGGCGTTCGATGAGGCTTCCGTCGACCGCCTTCACCTTGAGCACCTCGGCGCTGCGAAAGCGGCTGACGAACAGTTGATCGCCGCTGACTACGACGTCGCGCAGATCGCGATCCAGCACGACGCGCTTCTCTTCGCCCAATGTCGCCGCCGCGAGTGTCACGAGCTCGCCGCCGCTGCACGCGACGTGCAGGCGTTTGCTGGCAGCATCGAAGGCGATTCCGCGCGGCGCCGGACAGACCGCCTGGCGTTTGATCACGGCAGCGGAAGCTGGGGTGAACGAGACGAGAGCACCGCCCCGGCGCAAGACCACGACGACTTGCCCCGCTTCGGTTTCCACGAGACGCCCCGGCTCGTCACCGGGTTGCAGCTGCAACGTCGAGACGAGGCGCTCGGACTCGAGGTCCACGGTGAAGACGGCATCGCGGTCAGGATCCGCTGCGACGGCGGTCTTGCCATCGCGAAGGACGACCAACGTCCCGCCGCTGACCGCGGGAGGTTTCACCTCGGCGTTCACGACCGGGGCGCCGGGCGCCGCCCCTGGCGGGGTGGTGGCCGCGGGCGGCCGCATGGGCATGGGCGTTGTCGGAACCATGGTGCCGTTGCCGTTGCCCGCCGCCGGTGGGTTGTTGATCGGCTGGGGTGCGGCGGGATCGTCGCCCAGATCGCGGGCTCCGGGAATGCAAGCGCCGGCAAGCCAGAGAACGGAGCCGGCGACGAGACCGAGCGGGCGGGAGCTGCGAACCATGGGGGCACCTCGTGTGGTGGGGCGGCGACTTCCAAGCATGGCGTGAGCCAGCCTGATCTCCCGCGGCAAATCGACCGAACCGGTGCGCCGTCAGCGTCCGGCCTCTGACTCTTCTGTCGCGCCGACCGCCAAAAACTGACGGACGATTTCGAGTTTCGTTGCGGTTGGCAACGGGGTCAGAACAGCGCAGTGCGCGATGAGTTTATTGACCTCTCCTCCGCGCGCCGTACCGTGACCGCATGCGCACCACGCTCTCACTCCCGGAGGACTGCCGCGAAACCCTGCGATTGATCGCCGAATCGCGCGGTGAACGTGGTGTCTCCCGCGTCGTCGAGGACGCCGTGGCCTTCTACCTGGCGGAACGTTCCAAGCCGGTGGTCACCGCGACTGAAGCGCCGCCGCCCCTCGGCCGATGGCAACGCCTCGGCGCCGACCTCGACCGACAACTCGGAGAGGACCCGGGCGTGATCGCGATTTTGCGCAGTTTGGTCCGCGGCGGCCTGCGGCGCCTGCCCTTCTCGCACTAGCATCCGCGCCCGCGGCCTGCCGCGCGGCCGCCGCTCGCTTGCGCCTCGCTCCCACAATTGGGGGTGGAATCAGGCTTTTCGTACGCGCGCAACCGGTCACTCTCCCCAGCCGACCATGGTGAGAGAGATCCGCGCCGATGACTCCTGCCACCACGACCGCAGCTTTGCGGAGGGCTCGCCCATTGCAGGCGGTCTCCCACGAAACCCGTGCGCCTTTCGCAGCATCCAAGCTGGCGACGTCAGTGCTGCGGGACCGCCTGCGGCCTGCCACGGGTTCTCGGGAACGTGACATACTGTTCACATGTTCAGGTCTGGCAAAAACCGACGGCCCAGGCGTCAGACAGGTTCGTAGAAGTCGGCAGTCGCTGTGCGGGTGCTCACGCCCGACGGACGGCCGACGCTTCCTCCCAACATCGGGTCTCCTAGACTGAGAAAGGCATGCAGGTGATCGGGCATTGGTTCAGATACGGATTTTCACGAGCTGGCTGGAGGCGGCGTTTGGCCTCTTTCGGGCTCGCGTCGCTGATCAGCTGCGTTGCGGCCGTCAGCTTGTGGGCGGGCGGTGGCTGCGGGTCCGAAGAGATCCCGGCATGGGCGCATGTTCTGCAGCCTGAACCGACTTTCGAAGCCGAGCTCGACGCTGACGCCGTCTATGCCCGCACGCTCGATCACTACGCAGGGCTGGCGACCTATCAGGACGAAGGTACGGTCCACACGCTGACCACCCAGGCCGGCCGGGCGCCCGAAGCGGCGTCACGCACGCTGTCTACCGCCTTTCACCGCAGCGGCAGGTTCCGTTTCTCTACCACCGGGGAGCCGAAACCGACCGAGACCGCGACGAACGTTGTGTGGCGCAATGGTTCCGAGATCCGAAGCTGGGTCGGTGCCCGACACGAGGAGAGCGCCTTTCACGCCGTCGCGTCCGGTGTCGACGCCGCCGGCCGGACGCTCGGCCTCGTCTCGAATTTCCACGTCCTTGGCCTGCTGCTACCCGAGGCTCCCTCCCGCATGCACACGCCTGCCTTGCGACGCGTGGCCGATGGTCGCGAGGAAGGCGTCGACTGCTACCGGCTACAGGCGCTGGACGACCAGCTCGGCGTCACCAAGACGACCTTCTGGATCGACAAGGGCAGCCACGCCGTGATTCGGATCGACGAGCTCGCCAGCCTCGGCTCTCCCGATGGGCCGGAGATCACGACCGCCAAACGCGTGACGCTGCGGCCGCGTCTCGGCGCAACGGTGCCCGAAGAAGCGCTGGTCTACGCGCCCTGATTCCTGCGCTGGCAGCCCCTCACATCGGCGCCGGGCGTCCGAGGACCCAGAGGATCGCCGGCCAGGCGTGGGTGCTGAGAAAGACACTGTTGGGCTCCCACGCGACGGGACCGTGGCCGAGCGTGGTGTAAAAGACGCGACCAGCCCCCTCTTGCCGAACCCACGAGCTGACCATCTTCTCGTTGCCCATGGCGGGATCGCAGCGCAAGACGATCTGGTTCATGGGGTTGAGATTGCCAAAAGCGTAAGTCTCGTCGGTGCGAGCGGCGAGCGGGTTGGTGACCTTTGCGACGGTCGGGTGCTGGCCTTCCGAGGCGCAGTTGAAATTGCGAACGCCACCGCCCGTGTTCAGGAAAGTGGCACCGAGGACTTCCAGCAAGGGATGACCGGCGCCGTAGGTGGTGTTGCCTGCGCCATGAAATGCCGCCAGCCCTCCCCCATTGCGAACGAACGCCATGAGCGCGTTGCCCTCGGCGGTGCCTGGCATGCCGAACGGAGTGCCGTTGCTGTTGACCATCACCACCGCGCCAAAGCGAGCCAAGCTGGGGGCGGTGAACAGGGTCGCGGCCTCACTCGCCTCGACTTCGATCGATGCGGCCTTCAACAGATCGCTCAGCTGTTTGATCGCGACAGGGACCGACGCGTCGTGGGTCGGCGTGGTTCGCCTGGTGTAGATGAGCACGCGTGCCGGCCGACCAGTCGCGACCTCCGGCCCGGCCACTTCAGCGGGCGAGCCGCCCGCGCCACCACCGACACCACCGGCGCCGCCACCGCCACCCATGCCGCCGCCTGATCCCGCGCTGCCACCGCTGCCGCTGCCTGCGCTGCCACCCGTGGCTCCCGGGTTGCCACCGCTGCCTCCCGCGACGACGCCGCCCGTGCCGCCGCTGGGGCTGCTGCCGCCGGTCGCACCGCCCGTGGATGCCGGGTTGCCGCCGGACCCACCGCCGCCACCGCTGCCGCCGCGCGCGCTGGCGCCACCGGTAGCCGCGGGGCCACCGCCGCCCTCGCCCGAGCCAGAGCTACAGCCACCTGACGCTGCGGCCATCAGGACCGACGCCACCAGGCTCACGATGCGGACTTTTCTTGCTGGCACGGGACCCTCCTCGAAGCTCATGGGATCTTTGCTCTTAACCCGATCCTTCGGGCGACCGAGTAAAAGATGGGGATGAGTGAGAGCCGCGGCATTGTTTCACGGAAGGTGAGCGCCGCTGCTCCACTCACGACACCGGAGCTACCTCGCCGCGCCTCTCGGCACGCTCTCGCGCCGGAGCCACTAAATTGAAGGTCAGCGCAAACACAATGTCGAATGTCACGAACGAGAGGCCACCCGCAGCATGAGTTTCAGCAAGCGGTGGGGGCCGGGCTGGTTGCACATAGCAGTGGCCGTCACGATCCTCGCGGCGTGCGAAGCCGCCGAGGACGGCGATTCGCTCGACCACTATTTCGCCGCCGAGGGTTATCCCGAAAAGGAATGCAACCGGGTCGACGACAAGCTCCGGATCCGGCGCGAGGCGCGCCTCTTTGCGCGGGGACGCGTCGAGGTCCCTCCCTTTGGTCGATCGTTGCAGCGCTATTACCGGCGGCACGGGCTTTCGTTCTTCAGCACGGTGCCGATCCAGAAATCGACGATCACCTATGTGCTCGACGACGATGCACGGAGCATGCGGGCCGCGCTGGAGACGGAGTATCCCGGCGTCGATGTCAGCAGCGACGCGGCCCTCGATGCCTTGCAGATGCGGGATCCGGCGCTCTACCAGCAAGTCGGGCGGTTCATCCTGAGATTC
Source organism: Myxococcales bacterium (assembly GCA_031398585.1). Taxonomy (GTDB): domain Bacteria; phylum Myxococcota_A; class Polyangia; order Fen-1088; family Fen-1088; genus JANNNO01. The sequence continues at coordinate 23,033 of JANNNO010000128.1, forward strand.
ATGTTCCGTCCCTTGGTCGAATTTGCGCAGCAACATGGCGCCGTCGGACGCGACATCACCAATTTCGTGATCACGGGACAGATTCTTCGCAGCAGTGAGTACTCCGGGGTGCTCGGCCTCGCGGTGTCGCCGGAACTGGTGCGAACGCTGGCGATGGACCCGACCGCCGATGGTCCCGCCTGGCTCGAGATTGGGTTGCCATCCGACTTCACGCCGATGATGTTCCTCGACAGCGGAATGCTCGCTCCCGCGCTCAACGACTTTGCCTGGGCGGTCGATCTGGTAGCAGCGCACGAGTTCGGCCACACCGCGGGGCTCGTGCACCGGAAGACGGATCACAACCTGATGTACCCCTCGATCGACATCCGGGTGAGCAAATGCAGCGACAGTCTGGACGAGGACCAACTGGCGATCATGCGCGCGACGCTCGGCGTGCCAGGTGCGCCCGCAGCGCGCGTGGTGGAAGGACCAGCGCAGCCCCGCCTCGATCTGGCAACCTGGCTGCCGCCTGCCCGCCTTCACCAGCTGCTGACCGGCGACCGCCGCACCGTCGTCGAGCTTCTGCACCCCTTCGTTACCGTGCTGCCGACGCCGGCTCGCGGAGGCGGCCGTTGATTACGCGGCGGCCACCTTGGTCACGGTCTCCCGATGCCGACGCCGTCCATTGCAAGCGGTGTGGCGCCCGTCTGTGAGCCCCCTTTGCGGGCCAGCCTGGCTCTCCCCCTCAGCGCCCCAAGGCCCAGAGCGCGCCGGGCAAGAAGTGATTGGCCATGAGCGGCCGGCCGGGGGCGAAGTCCTCGGCGCTGTGGCCGAGGGCCGAGTAAAAGACGCGGCCCTGGCCGTGTGCACGTGACCACGCGATGGGCAGGCGGCGCTGTCCGCCGACGTCCATGCATTCCAGCATCACCTGGTTGTCGGGCAGGTACTGTTTGAAGACGTAGATCTCGTCGCGGGTCATGAAGCTGGGGGGCAGCTTCACGGCAGCCGGGTGGCTACCGACCGGATGACAGGTCGTGGAGCGAACGCCCCCCGGGTGCTCGTCGAAGCGACCGCCGATGAGCGGGCTGTAGCCGGCCGGAGGTTCGTAGAACGTGCTCGAGGCCGCGTGGTAGCCGATGAGAGCGCCCCCGCCCTTCACGAAAGCGTCGAGCGCCGCTATGGCCTCGGTGCCGGGCTCGCCGAGGGGTTTGCCGGTGGTGCTGACCAGGACGACGCCGCGCAGATCGGCAAGACCGGCGGTGGTGAAGCGTCTTGGGTCGGCGCCCACCTCGGCTGCGAAGCCGGCGCCGTCGAGGGCGCGATCCAGCGCGGCTGCAATCGCCTCGATGGAGTCGTGGCGAAAGCCAGTCGAGTGCGTGTAGACGAGGACTTTGGTCGCGCTCGAGACCGGGGGCGTTTCGCTCGCGCCCGAATCCGTTGTTGGTGGTAACGATTGGCCGCCAGCGCCGCCGGCGGTCGCACCGCCGCCCCCTGTCCCTGCGGGACCGCCGCTGGTCCCGCCACCGCCGCCACCGCCCGCGCAGCCGCCCGTCGCTCCTGTCCCCGGGCCGCCGCCCGCACCGCCGGTGCTGCCACCGCTGGCACCTTGCCCCGCACCGCCGGTTGCGCTCGGCCCCGAGCCACCGGCACCGCCGGAATTTCCGCCCGCCCCGCCGGACTTCCCGACTCCCGCGGCCCCGGCCGCGCCACCGCCAGCCGGATCCCCGCTGGCACAACCCAGCACCGCGACTAGGGCCAGGGAGAGGGCGCCGACGGTGCGACGGGGATGCATGCGAAACCCTTTTGACGGCAACAACTTCATCGCAGCACCTCCCGGATTCGCTCGCTCTACCGCGGTCGCTGTACCAATCCGATCCTCTGCCGTCGCTCGCCGCGAGGCAGCCCTAGGCTAGGTTCGTAGCGAATCGGGCAGCAGCCGCGAGGGCGCACCCGTGAAGGTGATCCAGAGCTGGTGGGCCGCCCGGGTCATCGCCACGTGCAACAGCCGCCGCGAGTGATCGTTCTCCGGGTACGACTCCTCGTTCACGTCGACCAGAATGACGATGTCGAACTCGAGGCCCTTGGTCTGGCGGACGTCGGTGACGTCGATGCCCGGCTTGAACGAGAAGTTCTGCGCGTGAACCAGGCGCAAGTTGGGGACCTCGGCGGCCTGGAACGCCTCGAAGTAGAGCCGCGCCTGTTCCGGATGGCGCGCGATGATCGCAACCGCCGCGTCGGGCTCGTGCTGCATCAGATCCTTGAGCGCCTGCGGCAGGAACTCGCTCGCTTCGCCCGCCGAGGCGAAACCGAATGACTCGACAGCGGCGCCGCTGCGTGGGGCGACCGGCCGAACGTCGCCCACCAGGGGCCCCAGCACGTGCAAGGCGGCGTCGACGATCTCGCGCGTCGATCGGTACGACACCCGCAGCGGTTCGACCCGATCGTGCGGAATGCCCAGGTGGTCGAGCATCTCGGCCCAGGTGGAAAAGCCATGGTCGGGCGCGATCGCCTGCGCGGTATCGCCGGCCAGCGTGATCGAGCGATGGCTGGTGGTGCTGTCGAGCAGGACCGCCAGCTCGATCGGGGCAAAGTCCTGCACCTCGTCGACCATCAGGTGCTCGTAGGCGATGGGACCCTTGCCGCCTTCGAGAGGCCCACGCTGCAACTGCTGGATCCGCAACAGCAGCGCATCGTCCTCGACGTCGAGCGCGAACGCCTGGCGATCCTCCTGGTCGGGCGAGACGCGCATGCGCTCGCGCTCGCTGCACCAGCGGTGAAGCTCGTCGAGCTGGGCGGGTGTGAAGACCCCGGGGGCGTGGCGCTCGAAGCCTTCGCCGATCGCCTGTCGATCGGTGAGAAAGCCGGCCCATTCGCCCAGAACGTCGCGCGTGCGCGATCGCAACTTGGCGCCGATCGCCTCGATGGCCGAGCGTACCGGCAACTCGTAGCTCGACTCTTTCACCCAGCGGGCGAGCGAGGTCACGCGTTGATCGACCGGTCGACCCGCCGACGAGTCCCAGCGAGCCAGCGCCGCTTGCCCCTCACGAGGATAGGCCGCCAGCGCAGCCTCGAGCTCGGCGCGACAGATGGTCGCCATGCGCACCTGGCGATCCTCGAGAATCTTCAACACCGCGCCGTGCGACTTGGCGCGCACGACCACCGACGGCGTCATCTCGGTGATGTCGGCCTTCAGGTTGGGGAAGGTCGAGCGGCGGACCTGTTCGGCCCAAGCCGCGAAGGTCATCACCGAGACGCCCGCCACGTCGAGCGCTGGCAGCACACGCGAGACATAGGTCGCAAGCGCCCGCTGGTAGACGACGACCAGCATCCGTTCGGGCTTGAAGCGCCGTGGATCCGCGAAGGCGAGATAGGCGATGCGATGAAGGCCGATGGTGGTCTTGCCGCTGCCGGCCGAGCCCTGCACCACGATGAGCCCCGAAGAGGGCCGCGTGATGAGCTCGAACTGGCGCGGGTCGATGAGCGCCGCAATGGCCGGCAAGAAGCGATCGACGCGGGTCTTGCCCGCCTCCATGCCGAGTCGCCCGCGGTTGGCCTTGTCGGGCTTCTCGGTCAGCGGCGCCGGCGTCTCGACAGTGACCTTGCCGTCGCGGAAGACCGACAGGCGCGCCTGGCGCACGTTCATCTCGCGCCATTCGCCGCTGCGAAAATCGCGGGCAAACGTGCCCTGTGGCGAGGTGACCCGGCGAAGCTCGGCGTCGGAGATCGAGACCGTCCGGCGCGCGAGGATCTCGCCTTCCACCGGCCGATCGCCCATCTGCTCTTCGTAAGAATCGCCCTCTTCGTAGCGATAGAAGAGCCGCGAGACCGGCGCGTTTCGCCAATCGACGATCTGCACACCGCCGCCCGGCTCGACGTAGCCGCGCTGACCGATGAGCACGTCGCGACGCCTTCCGCGTTCGAGCAGGCGCATGTGCCCGAAGTAGGGCGAGCGCCGATCGACGGGAGGGCTCTCGCCTTTGCCCCGCTGCCGCGACAGCGCCTCGATCCGATGCATCTGTTCGAGCAGCGAGCCCTGGTCTTCGGGCTTGGCTTCGGCGAGCGCGTCGCGCAGCTCGATCATGGCGCCGACGTCGTCGACCGCCACCTTGGCCCGACGCTCGACCGTATCGAGCTTCGAGAGGACCACGCGCAAGAGGCTCAGCTCCTCGGCGACGATTTCGGGGACGTCCCCCGACTCGGGGGCCTTGCCCGGGGCTACCTCGGGCGCCTGGACGGCGCTCACGCCTGGGCTCGCTGGTGAGCCCTGCCCGACCTCAGGGTCGGTATCCCGGCGTTCGACTTCCTGCTCCACGGAAGCGGCCTACTTTACAGGTGTGTGTGGGACCGAACAACGATTGCGAAGCAGCCGTGACGAGGCGTTTTTTCTCGACGACGCTTTGCGGTGTGTACCCAGCGCGACGGGCCACCGATGCTGAAAGCCAGGACTCATACCCGTGCGCGCCATCGACATCGATCTGCGAAAAGCTCTCGAATTCCGTCCCGAGCGGGGCCAGCTGCTGCTTGGAGGAGAGCGAATGTTTCTCCTCAATCGCGGCACGCTGCGAACTCTGTACGGGCAGCTGCGCCGCGATCTTGGAGAAAAAGCGAGTCAAAGCTTCCTACTTCAGCTCGGTTTCGCGTGGGGCCAGAGCGATCACCGAGCGCTGGCGGGTGACGACTGGGACTCCGAACACGACAGGCTGACCGCAGGGCCGGTTCGCCAGATGTGGCAAGGCATCGTGCACGTCGAAGCCACGACCGTCGACTTCGATAGAGCCGCGGGACGCTTCTTGATGCGCGGGATGTGGCGCAACAGCTACGAGGTCGATCTTAATCGCGAGCTCGGCGCCGAAAGTCCCTTGGCGACCGCACAACGCTGCCTCTGCCTGGCGGGCTACGCAAGTGGATGGGCGACTGCCTTCTTCGGGCAGCCGCTGCTTGCCGTCGAGACCGCTTGCGCCAGTCAGGGCGCTCCTCACTGTACTTTCGAGATCCGGCCCGAAGCAGCCTTCGGCGCCGAGGCGGATCCCTTCCGCCCCGCGCTGAGGCCGGCTGAGCGTCCTGCCGCCCCCGGTGCAACGCCCGCCAAACTTGGCGCTGCGCCTGCTGAAGGCGTCGCCCACGCTTCCGTCGGCGCCCAAAGTGGCGGCGTGGCCCAGCTCGATGGCCCAGGCTTCATCTCGAACCTCAGTCACGAGCTACGCACGCCCGCCGCCGCGATCATCGGTCTGGCAGAGTCGCTGGGCAAATCGGGCCTGAACCCGGCGCAGAAGCGTTCGGTGAATCTGCTGCGCGAAAGCGCAGAGACGCTGGTGACCATCGTCGAGGATCTGCTCAACCTATCGGAGATAGAGGCCAAGCACGTCGAGATCGAAAGGGCGCCGCTCGATCTGCGCGAGCTGGTCGACTCGGTGGCGGCGCAGGTCGAGCCGCGCGCGCGGGAAAAAGGCCTCACCTTCTTCGTCACTGCTCACGACGGGTTCGTTCCCCAGATCACGGGCGATGGCCCACGTCTGCGACAGGTGCTGCTGCACCTCATGACCAATGCCGTCCGCAGCACCGATGCGGGTGCCGTCGTCGTCACCTTGCGTGCCGGTGAGCCGGTGGGCGCCGGCAGCAGCCGCTTCGGGATCGACGTGGTCGACACGGGCACCGGCATTCCTGGCGACCGGCTCGCGACCTTGTTCGATGCGTTCCCGGGGCTTGCCGCGGGCGCCACGGGGCGATCCGGTGGCAGCGGCTGCGGGCTTGCCATCAGCCGCCGGCTGGCGCGCCTCATGGGCGGCGACATCGAGGTGGAGACTCAGATCGGTTCTGGCTCCACCTTCCGATTCACCTTCGTCGCGGGTACCGCGCAGGCGGCGAGCCCTGCCCTCGCCGTGGCGTCGCGGACTGCGCCCGAGACCGATGGACCGTTGCGTGTGCTCATCGTCGAGGACAATCCCGTGCTGCTCTTCTTGCTGCGCGAGCAGCTGAGCACACTCGGTCATCAGCCGGTGGCGTGCACGGGTGGGGCCGACGCACTCAAGGAGCTCGGTCGGCAGACCTTCGACCTAGTTTTCACCGACCTGCACATGCCGCAAATGGACGGCTTCGAATTCAACCGCAAGCTTCGCGCGCTGGGACTCGCGGCTCAGCCCTACATGATTGCGTTGACCGCAGACGCAACTCCCCGGCAGCGCGCGAGGTGCCTGGCCGAAGGCATGGACGATTTCGCGATCAAGCCGCTTTCGCAAGAAGGCCTGGTCGAGCTCCTGGCAAGAGTCAGCGCCGCACTGGCTGCGCCCAAGACCGCCGAGGCGGAGCTCGTCGAGGTGCCAGCGGCGGCTGAACCGATCCCCGCACTTCCAAGCCCGATCGACGAAGCGGCTCTGACCGCGCTGCGGACCAACCTCGGCAGCGACGAGCTGCTGTTCGATCTCATCGGTACGTTCATCCGCGACGCCAACGAGCTGGTGGGGCTCTTCGCTTCGAGCGACGGCGTGGAAGCACGCAGGGCCGCGCATTCGTTGAAGTCGACAGCGATGGCGGTCGGGGCCAAGTCACTGTCGAGCATCGCGGCCGAAGCCGAGAAGGGACAGCCGTCGGCGGCCATCCCGCGGGCGCGCACCGAGCTCGGGCGGGTCGAGCAGGCGCTGCGCGCGATGGGCTTTTAGGCCGCCCTCGCCATCGGCTCCACCTGCAAGAGATCGCGCAGGCGATCCCGCGCGCGGGTGATGCGCGTGCGCAGGGCCGAGGCCGAGATGCCGAGCTCCGCGGCGACCTGATCCGCGTCCTGCTCCTGGTACACGCAGCGTTCGACGACGGTGCGGTAGTCGGGCGGCAGCGCGTTCACGGCGGCGCGAAGGCGCGAGCGCAGCTCCTGCTCCTCGAGCGCGCGAGCCGAATCGAGCCGCGTGGAGATCGGGGCGTGCGCGGTGCCGAGCGTGACGCCTTGTTCGCGTTGCACCCGCTGCAGCCGTTGCGACGTTCGTTGGGCGCACCGGCGGCGCACGAGGGCCGCATTGAAAGCGATCCGATAGAGCCAGGTTGCGACCTGCGCGTCCTCCCGAAATTTGCCGGCGTGGACCAGCGCCTGCACCACGGCGTCGTGAGCGGCGTCCTCACTGTCATCCCCCGGCAGGACGCGGCTGGCGGTGCGAACCAGCAGGTTGCGCGTCTTCAGGCTCGAGACTTCGTCGTGTACGCGGCGTTCGGAAAGCTTCGACATGTTCGTCCTCCTTCTTACGAGGACTTGTATATGTCTTGTACAAGGTTTGTGCTAGCTAAATTATCGACAAACATTAGACACCAGGGAAATGCGAGTGAAATCAACGCCCTGGCGAAACCTTGTACAAAGTTCGACGACAGCGGAATCTCAGCATCGTGTTTCGGATCAGGCACGCGGCGAAGCTGGCCGGCATCAACCCCACCCTCTTGCGGGCGTGGGAACGCCGGTACCACATTGTCGCGCCGCAGCGAACTGCCAGCGGTTATCGCGTCTACACGGAGACCGACGTCCAGCTGCTGCAAGCAGCCGCGCGCATGGTGGCCGCCGGTCACACCATCAGTGAAGTCGCTCGGCTGCCGGCCGCGCAACTGCTTGAGAACGCGGCAGCGGTTGGTGTTACCCCTCCCTCGACCAGGGACTCCGCGACAGCGGGTGCGGTGGCCGCATCCCCCGCCGCCGTCGCGTCGATCGATCTCGCCATCGCCGGAGCCCTGCGAGCCATCGAAGCCTTCGATCGCCAAGCTTTCGAGGCGGCCCTCTTCTCCGCAAGCACGGTTGGCGGCCTTGGGCCCGTGGCTCTTTGCGATCAGGTCCTCCTGCCAATCCTGCGCGGCATCGGCGACGAATGGGAAGCCGGGCGGCTCACCGTCGCGGCCGAGCACTTCGGATCGGGGCTTTGCCGCGCCAAGATCCTTCAATGCCTCGAGTTCGTGGCGCGCACGGCGACCGGTGCACGCGTCGTCTGCGCCTGCCCCGAGGGGGAGCTGCACGAAGGCGGACTGCTCGCGTTTGCCGTGCATGCCGCCGCCAGCGGATGGCAGGTGATCTACCTGGGGCCTCACACGCCTTTCGATCAAGCGATGGCCACCGCCGTCAGCATCGAAGCGGCCCTGGTCGCGATCTCCCTGACGATCCCCAGGACCAGCGAGAACCTCGAGGCAATTCTGGCTGTGGCCGACAAGGCACGGCGCACACGCCCCAGCATGCGCATATTGGCCGGCGGGCACGAAGCGCTGGTTCAGCGGGTTCGTCTGCAGGAGGTAGGGATCGACGTCGCCGATCAGATCGTCGTGGCGCTCCCGAGCTCGCAGTCTAGCAGCGAGAAAGTGCGGTCTGCGCTGAAGCAGTCCTGAGGCGTGGGTCATCCAAATTGGCGGGATAGCGAGTACGCCGGGTCGAAAAGAGTCCGGCACAGGTCGAAGGGAATTTGGATGATCGCGAAACGAGTGACGGCAGAGCGACTCCTCGGCGGCACCACGCTTGTCATGACCAGCCTCGTGGGGCTGTGGCTGCCTTCGGTTGCCTATGCGAAGACGGCGGTCCACGCCGGCGGGGGCGGCGCGATCGAGGTTCATCAGAGCCTCTGGTCGATGAGCACAGGCGCGGCGGGGGGCGCGGGCGGCACCGGTACGGCTGCAGCCAGCGCGGGTCGCAACGAATACATGGTCGGCAAACGCGCCAAGACCTCGGCGGAACGCCGTCGCTACTTCGCCGCTGGCATGGCAGCGGCCAGAGCGCGCCTGGCGCAAAAGCCCGACGATCCCGAGGGGCTGCTCTGGCTGGCGGCCAACCTCGGCTCCGAGGCGCTCGAACGCGGCAAGCTTTCGGCCCTCAACGTCCTCAGCGAGATGGAAAAGCTGCTGTTGCGGCTCGAGCAGGTGGCGCCCGAATACGATCACGCTGCGGCGGCACGGACCCTCGCGCGCGTCTATCACAAGGCGCCCGCGTTCATCTCGATCGGATCGATGAAGAAGGCACGCGCCTACTGGGAAAAGGCGCTGGCGCGCGCACCCGAGTTTCCGGCGAATCTGGTCCTCGGCGCCGACTTCTACAATGACGATGGCCAGAAGGAACGCGCGGTCCAGATGGCGCGCAAGTATCTGGCCAAGCCGCTGCACGAAGCCGAGCACCCGGACGCGGCCGAGTGGCGCGAGATCGCCGAGACGATCGTCGGGGTGAAGCGATGATCGCCGCTGCGACAGGGTCCACGCGGTCGTTCGACGTGGTCCTGGCTGGAGGGGGCCTCGCTTCGGGCCTGGCGGTGATGGCGTTGCGGCGGCGCTGGCCGCTCTTGCGCATCGGCCTCGTCGAAGCCGGCGAGAGCCTTGGTGGTAACCACACCTGGTCTTTTTTCGAGAGCGACGTGGACGACGACGGCGCGCGCCTGCTGGCACCGCTGGTCGTTCATCGCTACCCGAGGGTGTCGGTTGCCTTCCCGGATCACGAGCGGCAACTCGGCACTCGCTACGCGAGCATCACGTCACCAGCGCTTCACCAAGCCGTGGCGCCATTGCTGAGCGGCGAGGGCTCGCAGCTGGCACTCGGTCGACGGGCCGTGGCGGTGACCCCCACGGGCGTGAGCTTTGCCGACGGCGATCGCTGGACGGCGCCGCTGGTCCTCGATGGCCGCGGGCCGGTCCCCCAGGCGGCTCACTACGAGAACCAGGGTTTTCAGAAGTTCGTCGGGCTCGAGGTCGAGCTCGCGACCTCGGGCACGCTGGATCCCAACGCCGCCGTGATCATGGACGCGCGGGTTCCGCAGACCGACGGCTACCGTTTCGTTTACGTCCTGCCGCTCGGACTGGGGCGCGTGCTGGTCGAGGACACGTACTACAGCGACAGTCCCACGCTCGACCGGCCGGTGCTGCGTGCGCGTATCGAGCACTACCTGGCCACCTTCGGGGCGAGGATCGCGCGGGTGGTGCGCGAAGAATCGGGCGTCTTGCCACTGCCCTGGTCCGACGACAGCGTGCCGCCGCTGGGCTCTCCGGTGCGATTGGGGGCACGCGGCGGGTGGTTTCATCCAACCACCGGCTACACGGTGCCGCTGGCGGTGCGGGTCGCACAGGCGCTGGAAGTTCACGGCATCGCCGGGGCGTTGCCCGCGCTCGGGCGTCTTTACCGAGAGCTGGAATCTTCGGCGCGCTTTGCCCGACGGCTCAATCGCCTCCTCTTCCGCGCCGTCGCGCCCGACGACCGCTGGCAGATCCTGTCGCGCTTCTATCGACTGCCAACGCCGTCCATCGAGCGTTTCTATGCTCTGCAGAGCACACGGTGGGATCGGGCCCGCATCTTGATCGGTCGTCCGCCGCGCGGAGTCTCCCTGCGCGCGGCCTTCTCGTCACTGGCGACGGTGTAGCCATGCCCCCCGAACGCACGGACTTCGCTGCCCCCGATTCGTTTGCCAGCACCTCGCCCTTGCGCAAGGCGCCGGTCGCCCGCACCAGCGCTGCAACCGCCTGGTTGCTGTCCGAGGAGGCGCTCGCGGCTCTGGCGCCGACGGCCGCAGGCGTTCCGAGGGGCCTCTGGCAACGGGTTCTAGGCGAACCGGTTGGGGAGATCCTCGATCGTCCCGGCAAGGGGTTCCGGGCCAAGCTCTGCGAGATCGCGTATCGACTCGGCGGGGGCAGTGGTCCCGCGCCAGCCGCGCTCGGGGCGATGCTCGAGATCATCCATGCCGGGTCGATGATCATCGACGACATCGAAGACGAGGCACTGACCCGCAGAGGTGCCCCCGCGGTGCACCGGCTCTGCGGCCTGCCGATCGCGCTCAACGCCGGCAACTGGATGTACTTCGCACCCTTCGAGCTGATCGGCGAGCTGGGTCTGCCACCCGAACGCGAGCTGCAGCTGCGCCGGCGCATGACCCGCGTGCTGCTCGATTGCCACTTCGGGCAGGCCCTCGACCTCGGCGCCCGTGTACGTGAGTTGACGCCCGCGCAGCTGCCCGATGTCGTCGCCACGATGACGACGCTCAAGACGGGCCGCTTGCTGGCACTGGCCGCTCTGGCTGGCGCCATGACCGGCGGCGCCGACGAATCACGCGCCGCCACCATCGCCGAGTTCGGCGAAGCGCTGGGGGTGGGGCTGCAGATGCTGGACGATCTCGGGAACCTCTCGCCCCGCACGCCGGTCGACAAACGCTACGAAGATCTCAAGCAAGAGCGCGCGACCTGGCCCTGGGCGTGGGCCGCATCCACCATGGAACCCGACGCTTTCCAGACCCTGGTGCAGCAGGAGACGGCGCTCGCGGCCCGCGGCCGGACGGAACGCGCCAGCGACGGTCACGAATCCGAGTTGACTGCGGGCTGGCGATCACTCGCCACGCGCCTCTTGAGAGAGGTGTCGTCCCACGGACGCGCGGTTGCGCACTGGCATCTGCGGGCGGCGCTGTCGCGGCTCTCCGAGCGGCTGGGGCCCGACCCGATGATCGACGTGCTGGAAAGAGAGATCCTGCGTCTGGAGGCCAGTTATGGTTGATCCCGCTATTGATGAGGGAAGGCAGCTGCCTGGGTCGGTGCGTGGCCAGCGTCGCGCCGCCGTCATCGGCAGCGGTTTCGGTGGCCTGGCAGTCGCGATTCGTCTGCAGGCCGCCGGGATCTCCACTGTGCTGTACGAAGCGCGCGATCTGCCGGGCGGCCGCGCCTACGTCTATCGCCAAGACGGCTTTTGCTTCGACGCCGGCCCAACCGTGATCACCGCCCCGGGCTGCATCGAGGAGCTCTTCGCGGTCGCGGGCGAATCGATGTCGGACCACGTCGAGCTGATGCCGGTACTGCCGTTCTATCGCCTCGCCTTTTCCGACGGCAGCGTGCTCGACTACGACGGAGATCCCGACCGTATGCGCGCCCGGGTGGGGCAACTGGCGCCCGGCGACGCAGCTGGGTACGAGAAGTTCCTTGCCTACAGCAAGGAAGTCTTCGAGGCGGGTTACGAGGGACTCGCAGCGACGCCGTTTCCGCGTTTCGCCGACATGATCAAGGTCTCGCCCGAGCTGGCGCGGCTTGGCGCTCATCGCAGCGTCTACGACACGGTCGCGCGCTTCGTGAAGGACGAACGCTTACGCCAGGCGCTTTCGTTTCATGCCCTGCTCATCGGCGGCAATCCTTTCGAGACCAGCGCGATCTACACGCTGATCCCCTATCTCGAGCGCCGGTGGGGCGTCTTCTTTCCGCGCGGTGGGACGGGCGCACTGGTCAGCGCCTTGACTGACCTGTTCATGCGACTGGGGGGACAGCTGCGCCTTGGCACGCCGGTCACGCGCATCCGGCCCGAGGGCGATTCGCTGCAGCCGCGGCATCGCGTGGAATCGTCGGGCCAGCATCCCGGCAGCGAAAGCTTCGACGTGGTCGTCTCGAATGCAGATCTGCACCACACCTATGACCGCCTGCTCACGGGCGTGGGAGCCGCCGAGATGACCGCTCGCAAACTGGAAGCGATGGACTGGTCGATGTCGCTCTTCGTGATCTACTTCGGCACCAACCGGAAGTATCCCGGCACCGCACACCACACTGTCCTCTTCGGGCCCCGCTACGAACCGCTGTTGAAAGAGATCTTCCACGGGCCGGCCTTGCCCGACGACTTCAGCCTCTACCTGCACGCGCCAACCGTCAGCGATCCACAGCTGGCGCCCGACGGCTGCGAAGGGTTCTATGTGCTGGCCCCGGTGCCGCACCTGGGGAATTCCAAGCTTGCCTGGGACGACATCAAGGATGCCTACGCGGATCGCATCCTGGCTTCGCTCGAGACGCGGCTGCCGGATCTGCGCCGTCACATCGTCACCAAACGGATCTTCACGCCGATCGACTTTCAACGCGAGCTGGGCGCGTTCATGGGCTCGGCCTTCTCGGTGGCGCCGCAGCTCAAGCAGAGCGCGTTTTTCCGGCCGCACAACCGCGACGCGACCATCCCGGGCCTCTACATCGCCGGCGCCGGCACGCACCCGGGCGCGGGCGTACCGGGTGTGATCAACTCGGCCAAGGCAACGGCGCGCGCGGTGTTCGATGATCTTCTCGCTTCGGAGCCGCTATCGGCGGCGCAGCTGCTGCCGGCCGCGGGGCAGCGATGACGGCAGCGGCGGTACGAGACGTCGAGCTGAACCGCGGCCACGACGACGGGATTGCCACCGCACGACGTTCGCTGGCCAAAGGCTCGAAGAGCTTCGCACTGGCGGGCAAACTCTTGCCGCGGGGGGTGCGTGACGACGCCGCGGTCATTTATGCCTACTGTCGCCGCGCTGACGATCTCGTCGATGAAGTGCCGGCGCGTGAGGCAGCCGCCGCGGTGGTGGCCCTGCGACGCGAGCTCGACACCATCGTCGACGGCGTGCCGCAGAGCGATCCGGTGCTGGCCGCCTTTCAAGAGGTGATGTTGCGGCGGCGGATCGATAGGACCGCGGTGGACGAGCTGCTGGCCGGTTTTGCCATGGACGCGCGCCCCGGCCCCATCGTCTACCAGAGCTGGGACGAGCTCATGCTCTACTGCTACCGGGTGGCGGGTACCGTCGGGCTCATGATGGCCAGCGTGATGGGCACGCGGGACGCCGGCGCCCTTCGCCACGCGGCCGCGCTCGGCATGGCGATGCAGCTGACCAACATCTGTCGTGACGTCGCCGAAGACTGGGCGCGCGGGCGGCTCTACTTGCCGAAAGAGGCGCTGCCGCCCGGAGCGCCGCCGCTCATACCGGGAACGCCTCTGGTCGCAGGTACCGCGACCGCGCGCGCTCTGTCGGCCGCCGTGCCGGCCCTTCTCGCGGCGGGCGAGCCGCTCTACCGCTGGGGCGATGCTGGCCTGGCAGCGCTCGACGTTCGCTCGGCGACGGCTGTGCGCACGGCACGTCTCGTCTATAGCCACATCGGCGCCGTCATCCGGGGGCGCCATCACGACGTGACCGCGGGGCGCGCCGTTGTGTCGAAGGGACGCAAGCTCTGGTTACTCGCGCGCGCCTTCGTCGAAGTTCGTGTAGGGATTCGTCTCGGTCGTCGCTGGGGACGGGCGCCAGCGCTGCTCGCCCCTCTGCCGCCACCTTTTTTGCGCCTGCCCGAGTCGTCGACATGAAGCCTTGGAGGAATGAAATGGCCCACGCGGCAAGTACACGCACGAACGACAGCGTCGCTCCCGCTACCATCCGCATGGCCGAACCCGAAGGCGCACGGCCCCGCGAGACGATGGCGGTCGAGCTCGCGACGTATTTTGGGCGCTTCGCTGAATTCAGTCGGCGCGACTGGCTGGTCTACGCTGCCTGGGTCGGCCTGATGGCGGGCCTTGCGATCTCGAGCTTTGCCTTTCTCACCATCGGACGGCGCGCAGGCGCGGTTTTCCCGGTCGAGGCCTATCTCATTCCGCTGGGCGCGCTGATCTTCACCTTCGCGATCGCTGTCGACACCATCGGCCACCGCACGATTTACAAGGAGGTCCTGCGCGGCGGCGAGGCACTCGTGCACCACGTGACGATCTTCACCGGCATCGGAGCCTGCGTGTTGCTGATGGCCGCTTACCCGCAGCGGACCAGCATCGCTTACGTGGCAGCGGTCTTCACCGGCCTGTCCTTCCTCTACAGCTTCATCGACGAAGCCATGCACTGGCGCCGCTACCTGACCCGCAAGTCCGACGTTGTCGAGATGTGGAGCCATGTCTTCATCCTCATCGGTCATGCAACGATGATGGCGGGCTGGTGGCGCTTTTACTGGCTGGGCTATCCCGGCGTCGATCGCGCCCTGCACGCCATCGGGCTCAGCTGAGAGCCGGGAGGACGGCGCGTGGGTCGGCTTCGTGTCCTGTTCGTCTCGGAAGCGGTGACGCTCGCGCAGGTCGTGCGCCTGGCGGTGCTGGCGCGTGGTCTGCCTCGGGATCGCTACGAGGTTCACTTCGCGGCCTCGCACTTCGATCCGATGATCTTCGGCGCAGTCGACGCCGGGCCGGCGCTGCAACGCTGGCCGATTCTCTCGCTCGCGGCGCGCACGGTGGAGCGGCGGGTCCGCGGCGGACGACGACTCTACGGTCCGCGGATCTTGCGGCGGTACCTCGCCGAGGATCTCCGGCTCATCGACGCCGTGAAGCCAGACGTGATCGTGGGCGATCTGCGCCTGTCCCTCGCGGTGGCGGCGCCCCTGCGCGGGGTTCCGCACGCGAGCCTCATCAATGCCTACTGGAGCCCGCACGCCGTCCGCTCGGCGTGGCCGATGCCGGATCATCCGATCGTGAGCCTGCTGGGGTCGCGATTGGCGGCGCAGTACTTCCCGCGCGCCCTGCCCTTCGTGTTCGATCACTTTGCCGCGCCGGTGAACCGCCTGCGCGAAACGCACGGTTTGCCGCGTATCGGAACCCTGCCCGAGGTGCTCTGCGCGGGCGACATGACTTTGCATCCGGATCCCGAGGCGCTGGTGCCAACGGTCGGCGCGCCTGCCCATCACCGTCACATCGGGCCGGTCTTCTGGTCGCCCACGATGAGCAAACCTGCCTGGTGGGACAAGCTCGATCCCGGGCGACCGACCGCCTATGTGACCCTGGGATCATCAGGTCGCACGGAAGTCGTGCCCCATGCATTGACCGCGCTCGCTGGCCTCGGTTTTCAGACCTTGCTATCGACCGCGGGCCGACCGTTGCCCGCACGGCTGCCGGCTCACACCTGGGCGGCGCCCTACCTGCCGGGTAACGAGTGCGCCGAGAGAGCGGATGTCGTGATCTCGAACGGCGGTAGCACGACGTCTTATCAAGCGCTGGCCGCGGGACGGCCTGTCGTGGGCATCGCCTCCAACCTCGATCAGTACCTGGCGATGGACGTCATCTCCCGAGCCGGCGCCGGCGTCCTGTGCCGGGGGGGCGAAGCGAGCGTGACCGGCATCGCCGCGGCTGTGGCCCGCACCATGGACGATCCAGCCATTCCCGCCGCCGCCCTGCGGGTGGCGCAGGCCTTCGTCGCGAAGAGCCCGGAGGACACGTCGGCCGACCGCTTCGAACGATCTCTCGAAGCGCTGCTGATGCCGCCGCCGGCACGACCGTGGCACTCGCAACAAGCGACGGCCTGACCGGAGATGGGCTCGGCCGCGCGGCGCTGCTCGTGGTCGGCCGTAGGGGCGCCTCGTCGTGGCGGCCTGCCGGGCGATTTGCTGACGGGCCCGGCGACGGAGGCACCACTTTGCACGGTGATGACTTTCGTTCGGCCCTTCGCACCGGCTCGCTGCCTCGTTCTCGCCTTGTTGGCATCCGCTGCGGCCTGCGCGGCAAAGGACGGCGGCGGAGGATCGCCGTCGGATACGTCACGGGGCGGCGCCGGCGGGTCCGGCGGCAAGCCGGCGGTGACAGGTGGGGCCGCGGGCAACGGAGACAGCAGCGGCGGCTCGGGCGGGGCCGGCCATGGCGGTGGCAGCGGCGGCAATTCGACGACGGCGACCGGTGGCGGCGCGGGCACCGGAGATCCGAGCGGCGGCACCGGAGGCAGCGACGCGCAGACGTTGCCCGAAACCGCGCCGACCGACAGCGCAATCGGAAACGAAGTCGGCTCGCCCGCCGGCGCCGGATTGCTCGCCGCAGGGGCGGCCTGCCCACCGGGGCCTTTCTCCGGACCTCCTTTGCCCGCCAATCCGGTGGTGACGATGGTGAAAGGGGGGCTCGGCGTGACCGAGGGTCCGGTCTGGTTGGCCAGGCACAAAGCGCTCTACTTCAGCGAGTTCGAAAAGCCGCCCGGCCGCATCTACAAGTACACGCCCGCCGACAAGATGCTCACCGTGATCGCCGAGAACATCGGCGTCAACGGTCTCGCGATCGATGCGCAGGGCATGCTGGTGGCGGCTTCGCAGGACATGCGCCGGCTCACGCGTTTCGATCCGACCAGCGGCCAACGAACGCCCGTGCCCGGATCCGACAGCTTCATGGGCAAACCCTTCAACGCCGTCAACGACGTCATCGTGCGCGGCGACGGCAACATGTACTTCACCGACCCGACGTTTCTCAACGAAGGCCGACCCGGGCAGGGCGTGACAGCGTATTACCGGCTGTCGCCCGCGGGCGAGGTGACCCGTCTTGGCACGGGGCCACAACCCAACAGCCCCGGCATCTCGCCCGACGGCAAGTGGCTCTACGTCACGAGCTCGGGCGATGGCAACGCCAAGGTCTGGCGGCACCCGCTGAACGCCGATGGCAGCGTGGGGCCGCGCACCGACTTTCTCTCGGTGCGCAGCGAGAGCCTGGCCATCGACTGCGCCGGCAACCTCTACCTCTCGGCGGCCGGCAAGATGATGGTCTATTCCGAAGCGGGCATGCTGCTCAGCACGTTCGGCAACATCCCCGCCGGGATCACCAACCTCGCGATCGGCGGAGAGGACGCCAAGATGCTGTACATCACCGCGCGCGGCGCCCTTTACGAGACGCCGATCAACATCCCCGGCTTGCCGTTCTGACCGCCCAGAGGCCAGAACGGCGACTGCGACGCTGTCAGCGGGACGAGATCACTAGCACCGGGCGGTTGGTCCCCGTACGCGAATGGAACGTGGTCTGCCCGTCGGGCAGTTTCACCGTGGTGCGAAGGCCGAGGCTGATCGCGGTCGCGCCCAGCGCCTTCTGCTGGTTCACGTAGCCGGTGATGTCCCATTCGAACCAGCCAGCGGTGAGGCCGACGGTCTGGTTCTGCTGGAGGGTGCCCATCGCCGGCGCCGTGTTCCAGGTGATGCTGGATTCGACCCAGGTCGTGTTGGCGACGGCGTGCACACCGATCGCTTTCGCCGTGGTCGCGGCGTTGCCGTAAAGACGCAGCTTCGCCGAGGTGACGGTGCCGGAAAAGCCGGTCAGGCCGAAACGCAGGTAGGCGTTGCGATCGTTGCTGATCGAGCTGTTGAGTTTGCCCTCGAGGGTCGCCGCCGTGCCATGGGTGGTGTTGGCGTAGGTCCCGGCGCGCACGGTTGCGTCCGCGGCCGGGTTGCCGGTCGAGACCACCGCCTCGTTCGACGGCGCCGATTCGGTCGGGCCGAGCGCGATCACCCGGTAGGCGAAAGGTCCGGCTCCGGACAACGAATCGGTGTGAGAGAAGGCGTTGCTCGGCTTGCTGGCCAGCGTGGTAAAGGCGCCCGTGCCGATCTTCTTTTCGACCCGGTAGCCAGTCTCGTTGCTGGCGTTGTCGGTCCACGCGAGGGTGATGACGTTGTTCGCCACCGTCGCGAAGAGATTGCTGGGCGCCGCGGGCGTGACGACCGCCGTGACCACTGCCCCGGCAGCGTTCGACCGCGCCGAGGCTCCGGCCGCGTTCACGGCGTAGACGCGGTAGACGTAGCTGTTGGCGAAAGGCCCCCGTCGACGTAGGTCCGGACGTTGGGGCCCACGCTGCCGACCTCGACAAAGGCGCTGTCCGCCTCGCTCTGCAGCTTGCGCTCGATCTTGGTACTGGCTTCGTTGCTGGCGTTGTCGACCCAGTCGAGCGTGGCCTGCCCAGCGCCTCCTGCGGCCACCAGATCGCTGGG